>JAUZOL010000063.1 GCA_030706455.1 Bacteroidota bacterium | reverse complement strand
ATATTTAAGAACCCATAGACCACTATTCCGATGCGATGAGCAAAAGGTGGTTCGCACTTTAACCCAACAGCCAAATCGGAAGCCGAAGTCAATAGATTCAGACAGTCATTTATGCTGGAACTTTGGAAACACATCGGACCCGAAACTGATGTACCGGCCGGCGATATTGGCGTGGGAGCACGTGAAATCGGCTACCTGAACGGCATGTACAAGAAACTCACCAACACTGTAACCGGTGTTTTGACGGGTAAAGGTCTCGAATACGGAGGATCACTGATTCGTCCGGAAGCTACCGGTTTTGGAGGATTGTATTTCGTACAACAAATGCTCGAAACGGCCGGCGATTCGCTGAAAGGAAAAACCGTTGCAATCTCCGGGTTTGGCAACGTGGCCTGGGGTGCTGCACTGAAAGCCAACCAGCTTGGAGCAAAAGTGATAACAATTTCCGGTCCTGATGGTTATATTTACGACCCGAATGGAGTTTCGGGAGACAAAATAGACTATTTACTTGAACTACGTGCTTCCTGCAACGACGTTGTGGCACCTTATGCCGAACAGTTTGGCGCTACTTTCGTACCGAACAAACGTCCGTGGGAAGTGAAAGCTGATATTGCGCTACCTTGTGCAACTCAGAACGAATTAAATGAAGAAGATGCAAAACATCTGATTGCAAATGGAGTACGTTGCGTTGGAGAAATATCCAACATGGGCTGTACCCCCGAAGCAATAGACTTGTTTATTGCAAATAAGATATTATACGGTCCGGGAAAAGCAGTTAACGCTGGAGGCGTTGCTACTTCGGGACTTGAAATGACGCAAAATGCCATGCATTTGGGATGGCCTGCCGAAGAGGTGGACGCCAAGCTTCATCAGATAATGGGAAGCATACATACCCAATGTGTACACTACGGTCGACAGCCCGATGGCTATATCAACTACATGAAAGGTGCAAACATTGCCGGATTCATGAAAGTTGCGCGAGCCATGATGGCACAAGGCGTTATTTAAGATTAAAGTCCCGGGCTTCCTCCACAAGTCCGGGACTTTTTATATAAACCGACGGGTTTATGGACAAGGGTATTATTACCATCAAATATTTTTATAAACATTAGCTATGAGAACAAATCTAAGTTCACAAATTACACTGAACCGGATTCCTGAACGCCTCTACCATCCTACCGATGCTTTCGAGCAGGCTGCTTTGACGCGTTTCGAAAAGGTTCCAGTGGAAATTTTTGACGATGCTTTGCGTGGCTCTAAAAAAGTGGCTGCGGAAATTGAGGGGTTGATAAAAGAGAAAAACAGCAAGGGAGAATTGTTCGTTTTAGGCCTCACCGGCGGAAGAGCCGGCATCGAATTGTATTCGGAACTGGTACGCCTTCACAAAGAAGAAGGGTTAAGTTTCAAAAAAGTGGCAGTAGTCAATCTTTACGAGTATTATCCATTAGTCAAGGCGATGGATAAAAGCTTCTTAGCTCGTATCAAAGACATGCTGCTCGATCACATCGACATTGATCCGGCCAATATCATTTCACCGGATGCGACCATTGACCGCAAAGATGTGATGGCACACTGCAAAGCGTTTGAAGAAAAAATCAACGCATTGGGAGGCATTGACCTTCAGTTATTGGGAATTGGCAGAGGTGGTAACATCGGTTTCAACGAACCGGGTTCACAACTGAATTCAACTACCCGACTGATCATGCTCAACAGTGAATCGCGTAAGGAAGCTGCTCGTCATCTTGGCTTTTCAGAACCTCCTGTAAGCTCTATTACCTTAGGTATTGGCACAATAATGAAAGCGAAACGTATCGTATTGCTTTCATGGGGCGAAGACAAGTCGGCTGTGGTACGCACTGCTATTGAAGAACCGGCATCTGTTGCATTTCCGGCATCGTTCCTGCAACTCCACAACAACGCTTCGTTTGTCATCGACATTCACGCAGCCGGAGAATTGACCAGAATAAGTAAACCCTGGCTGGTAACTTCCTGCGATTGGGACGACAAATTAATTCGCCGTGCCATTGTATGGCTATGCCAACAGGTAAACAAGCCTATATTAAAACTGACCGACAAAGATTATTCGGAACATAATCTGAGCGAATTACTCAACATCTTCGGATCTGCTTACAATTGCAATATAAAGATTTTCAACGATCTTCAGCATACAATTACCGGATGGCCGGGTGGCAAACCGGATGCAGACGATACATATCGTCCGGAAAGAGCTACTCCGTTCCCTAAAAAAGTGCTTGTATTCAGTCCTCACCCTGACGACGACGTTATCTCAATGGGAGGTACACTAAAACGTCTTGTAGACCAGCACCACGAAGTGCATGTGGCATACGAAACGTCGGGAAATATTGCGGTTAACGATGACGAAATCATCCGTTTTCTCTCTTTTGTAAAAGGGTACATCGAAATGTTCGAACCCGACAACAAAGATCTGAAAGCACGTTACGAATTACAATCGAAGTTTCTGGTCAGAGGAGAAGGACAGATTCCCCTTTCCGAAATATTATCCATGAAAGGTCTTATCAGACGGGGTGAAGCCAAAGCTGCCTGCCGCTATGTCGGGGTATCTTCAAAAAACATCCACTTCCTGAATCTGCCTTTTTACGAAACCGGAACCATCAAAAAGAACCCGATTTCTCAGGCCGACATTGAGATCGTCAAAGCACTTCTGCAGGAATTGCAACCGCATCAGATCTACGTAGCAGGAGACCTTGCCGATCCGCACGGGACGCACAAAGTTTGCCTTGACGCGGTACTTGCCGCCATCGACGACCTGAAAAACGAATCATGGCTCAACGACTGCCGCATCTGGATGTATCGTGGTGCATGGATGGAATGGGAAATCGACCATATTGAAATGGCAGTTCCTCTGAGTCCGGAAGAATTGCGCTCGAAACGAAACGCCATTCTCAAACACCAGTCTCAAATGGAAAGTGCACCCTTCTTAGGCAACGACGAACGCCTTTTCTGGCAACGTTCCGAAGAAAGAAACCGTGCAACGGCGGCTTTCTACAACGAATTAGGACTGGCTGCCTACGAGGCAATTGAAGCATTCGTACGTTATATTCCTATTCAATAGGAAATCCTGATAAAAACAGACGACCGTTTTGCTCATATACAAAACGGTCGTTTTTGTATACAGCGCTCTTTTTGTAGCTTTGTAACCACATATCACATCCATCCATAACACCCACAATGACCAGATTTTTAAAATCATACATGCTTCCCATTGCCATGTGTATTGGCATTATCTTCTACCGTTTTTTCACTGAATTATCGTTTATCACACCCTACCTGATCTTTGCAATGCTTTTTATAACCTATTGCAAATTATCGATCAAAGAACTCCGGTTCGAAAAATTTCATTTTTATCTGTTGGCCATTCAGTTATTCGGGAGTATTGCTGTATATCTGGCACTGAGATGGTTCAATCCTCTAATTGCACAAGGATCAATGATATGCGTTTTAGCGCCTACTGCGACCTCTGCTGCCGTAATCACCGGCATGTTAGGCGGGAGCGTTGCAAGTCTGACCGCTTATAGTATTCTCAGCAACTTATGTGTCGCTATATTCGCGCCAATAATTTTTTCATTTATCGGAGAACACTCAAATTTCACTTTTTTCGAGTCATTCCTCTATATTCTGAAAGAGGTATTTCCTCTGCTGATTCTTCCGTTAGTATTCGCTTTTACATTAGAAAAACTCGCTCCTAAAGTCAAATTAAAAATACAAGCGTTGCATGGATGGTCATTCTACCTATGGGCGCTGGCTCTTACAATAGTTGTCGGCAAAACCGTTTCGTTTATCATGAAACAGCCGGCGGATAATTATACCGTTGAAATAATAATGGCTGCTTCTACATTTTTCATCTGTATAGGACAATTTCTCGCCGGAAGAAAAATCGGCAAGCGATATGATAAAACGGTCACGGGAGGACAAGGACTGGGACAGAAGAACACGGTATTGACTATCTGGATGGCATTATCATACCTAGATCCAATCTCGTCAATAGGTCCAGGAGCCTACGTTTTGTGGCAAAACATAGTTAATTCTTACCAGCTCTGGAGAAAACAACGCAGTCAGGCTCAATCCGATGTTCAGAGCTAAAAAATGCAGATATTGGAAGAAAAATAAAAGTGTGGAATATCCGAGTTATTCGAAATAAACCACACTTTCTTTTTTGCTTAAAACAACCTGTTCCTATCGCTGAACCTAAAATTATTAATATAAGACCACCTAGTATTATGAAAACAAAGGTATCCCGTTTACGTGATACAGGTTGCAAAAATTGCATCAAATCATAGCAATTTTGAAACACACACTGCCTTTTTGATAGATATTATTGCGAAAATGAGACGTAAAGCCTCCTGTATATATAAAACACCCCCCAACCCTTCAAAAAAACGGACATTTTATAACCTCAAAATTTCTGAAATGTTTTTAGAAAAAAAGTCAGCCCGAATATTTCCAGACTAAAAAAAATCCTTATCTTTGCACCGCAAAACAGATAAGCATTGAGCTTCTCAAAAGAGCTCTTTCTATTCGACAAAAAAGAACAATGATTGCGAAAGTAGCTCAGTTGGTAGAGCACGACCTTGCCAAGGTCGGGGTCGCGGGTTCGAGTCCCGTCTTTCGCTCAAAAGGATGCCCGGATGGTGGAATGGTAGACACGAAGGACTTAAAATCCTTTGGCTTCACGGCTGTGGGGGTTCAAGTCCCCCTCCGGGTACTTTAAAATAAAGGGTTTACACTATAGCGTGTAAACCTTTTTTTTATGCCATTCTCAGCATGAATCATTTACAGAGATTGACTGCTTTATCATTCCTTCATCGTTACCATGAACAAAACGATATAATTCCAAGGATTAATTACAAATTCTATATAACTTTGTAACATCAATTTTCACCACCTACAAAAAATCACACAACATGCATTTAGCAGACTCATACAAAGTCTTTTCGGGCTCAAGCAGCCGCTATCTGGCCGAACAAATCTGTCAGAGCCTTGGCTGTGAACTGGGAAAAATGACGACCACCCGTTTTGCCGACGGCGAATTTGCCGTCAGATACGACGAATCAATCCGTGGTTGTTATGTATTTCTTGTACAATCAACCTTTCCTTCGTCAGACAACCTGATGGAACTTTTATTGATGATTGACGCAGCAAAAAGAGCTTCGGCTTATAAAGTAATTGCTGTAATTCCCTATTTTGGATGGGCTCGCCAGGACAGAAAGGACAAACCCCGTGTTTCAATCGGTGCAAAACTGATTGCCGATCTTTTGAGTACTGCCGGTATCGACCGCCTTATCACAATGGATCTCCACGCCGATCAGATTCAGGGTTTCTTCAATGTACCGGTTGATCACCTTTATGCGTCAACCCTCTTTGTCCCCCACATCAAATCGCTTCAGATCGAAGATTTAGCGATTGCATCTCCAGACGTAGGTGGTTCAAAACGCGCAGGATCTTACTCAAAACACCTGGAATCACCGATGGTACTTTGCTACAAATTGCGCGAAAAAGCTAATGAAGTAAGCGACATGAAGATTATCGGTAAAGTAACCGGCAAGAATGTGATCATTCTCGACGACATGGTTGATACCGCAGGTACACTAACAAAAGCCGCAGGACTGATGATGGAATATGGTGCAAAATCAGTAAGAGCCGTTGTAACCCACCCCATTATGTCCGACCCGGCATCTCAACGCATCGAAGACTCCGTACTGAAAGAGATCATTTTTACCGACTCAATTCCTTACAACGGAAGTTGCAGCAAAGTAAAAGTGTTATCCGTAGCAGACCTGTTTGCTGACACCATCAAAAAAGTATTCAACAACGAGTCAATCAGTAGCCAGTATTTGCTTTAAGTTCGCTTGTAATTAAGCGGCTTTCACGAACATAAGATTAGGTTGTAAAGATAAAAATTCTTATCTTTACAACCTCAAAATCATACATTTGAATAACTTCTTGTCATTTCATAGCCGTCAGTATCCGGCTAAATCATTGAAATGAAAGAAGTTTTTCGCATTAAATTTGTTGTTTATTTTGCGAGGAAGAAATTCTGTTCCGACTCGCTCTGAGAGACAAAAAAAACGACACAAAACAAAACACAAATCCGATAACTCTAAAACTTACTATTATGAAAGAAATTGATGACCTTCCGGAATTTGACGACGATGAAGCCATTGCATTCATTTTGAAATACATACCTCAAGAACTCAAAGCAAAAGTAACCGAAGATGACATCGCTTACATTTTGGATGTTATCTACGATTTTTATGAGGCCAATGGGCTGATAGAAGAAAATTCTACCGAAGAAGCTTCCATTGACGAAGATGACATGTTGCTGTTTGTCATGAAAGCAATCAAAAAAGATAAAGTGGTTAACCTTTCAGAAGAAGAAGTCCAATCGTTGCTGGAAGGCGAATTTGAATATGGAAAATCAATAGGCATCTACAACGAAGAAGAAGAATAAAAAACACACAAATATCAACACATAAAAACACTTATGAGCACAACATCCATTTTAGACAAAGCAGCCGATAACATTCGTATTTTGGCATCAAGTATGGTCGAAAAGGCCAAATCAGGTCACCCGGGCGGAGCAATGGGAGGCGCAGACTTCGTAAACGTATTGTTCAGCGAATTCTTAACTTACGATCCTAGCGATCCTCAATGGATCAACAGAGACCGTTTTTTCCTTGATCCGGGTCACATGTCGCCGATGCTTTACAGTGTATTGGCTCTTACCGGCAAATATTCACTTGAAGATTTGAAACAATTCCGTCAATGGGGCAGTGTAACTCCGGGTCACCCCGAAGTGGATGTTGAACGTGGTGTCGAAAACACATCAGGTCCTCTCGGACAGGGCCACACAATGGCTATCGGTGCTGCTATCGCCGAACGCTTCCTTGCTGCCCGTTTTGGCAACTGGATGAGCCACAAAATCTACGCTTTTATTTCTGACGGTGGTGTTCAGGAAGAAATTTCTCAGGGTGCAGGTCGTATTGCAGGTACTCTCGGATTGAGCAACCTGATTATGTTCTATGACTCTAACGATATTCAGCTTTCTACAGTTGTAAGCGAAGTGAGTGTAGAAGACACTGCAAAAAAATACGAAGCTTGGGGCTGGAATGTTATGACCATCGTTGGTAACGATGCAGCTCAAATTCGCGCAGCTTTAACAAAAGCTCAAACTGAAACAGAACGTCCTACACTGATTATCGGCAAAACCATTATGGGTAAAGGCGCCGTTGCTGCGGACGGAAGCAGCTTCGAAAACAAATGCGCTACTCATGGTATGCCATTGAGCGAAGGCGGTGCTTCATACGAAAAAACAATTCAAAACCTCGGCGGAAATCCTGAAAACCCATTCGTTATCTTCCCTGAAGTTGAAGAACTCTACGCAAAACGTCAAGCCGAATTGGTAAAAATTGCTGCAGAAAAGAAAGCTCAACAAGCAGCATGGGAAAAGGAAAATCCCGAATTGGCTAAAAAATTGGCTAAATTCTTCTCGAAAGAGGCTCCTAAAGTTGACTTTGCTGCTATTGCACAGAAAGCCGATCAGGCTACACGTGCAGCATCTTCAACAGTATTGGCAGCTTTTGCTAGTCAGGTAGAAAACATGATTGTTGCTTCGGCCGACTTGTCAAACTCTGACAAAACAGACGGCTTCCTCAAAAAGACACACGCCTTCACCAAAGGTGATTTCTCAGGTGCATTCTTCCAGGCTGGTGTTTGCGAACTTACTATGGCTGCTATTGCAAACGGTATGGCTCTCCACGGAGGGGTTATTCCGGCTGTGGGCACATTCTTCGTATTCTCCGACTACATGAAACCGGCCGTACGTATGGCTGCGTTGATGCAATTGCCAGTTAAATACGTTTGGACACACGACGCATTCCGCGTAGGCGAAGATGGTCCTACTCACCAACCGGTTGAACAGGAAGCTCAAATCCGCCTGATGGAACAGTTGAAAAACCACCACGGCAAAAACAGCATGTTGGTTCTTCGTCCGGCTGATGCTGACGAAACAACCGTTGCTTGGAAACTGGCGCTCGAAAATACATGCACACCAACAGGTTTGATTTTGTCTCGTCAAAATATCAAAAACCTTGTTGCTGAAAACGGCTACACATCAGCTTTGCAAGCAGCAAAAGGAGCCTATATCGTTTACAAACCAGCCACTAAAGCTGACATCATTTTGGTTGCCAACGGTTCTGAAGTTGCAACTTTGATTGAAGCTGTTCCGTTCCTGAAAGAAAAAGGCATCGAAGCTCAGGTAGTTTCTGCACCTTCTGAAGGTTTATTCTTCAACCAGGACGAAAGCTATCGTAACGAAGTAATTCCTGCTTCCACACCGGTATTCGGTCTTACAGCAGGTCTGCCTTCTACATTGCAACGTCTGGCTGGCGCAAATGGCAAAGTATTTGGTTTGGATCATTTCGGATACTCTGCTCCTTACAAAGTATTGGATAAAGAATTTGGTTTCACTGCAGAAAATGTAGTTAACCAGGTTACAGCACAATTGGGCAAGTAATAAAACTTGCCCTTCAACCTTAGTTTCTGACACCGTGGAAAGATACACAATGGATATTGTTTATCTTTTAATCACTTAGTTATGTACAAAGCAAGACATATAACCGATGACATTTATTATATAGGTGTCAACGACCGGCAAAAAGTGCTCTTTGAAAACCTCATCCCGCTACCACACGGAGTTTCTTACAACTCCTATCTGATAATGGATGAGAAAACAGTTTTAGTGGATACCGTGGAGGTTTCTTTCGCCGAAGTATTTTTGGATAAACTGTTGAGTGTACTGGGAGATCGCCACCTGGATTATCTGGTTATCAACCACATGGAACCTGACCACTCAGGAGCAATCCGGGCAATACGACGCATGTTTCCTGATATTAAAATCGTTGGGAACGCGCGTACCTTTAAAATGCTTGATGGTTTCTACGGAATTAATGATGGCTTGCACGAAGTAAAAGATGGGGACAAACTGGTTTTGGGTAAACATACCCTCCAGTTCTTCCTCACTCCGATGATTCACTGGCCGGAAACTATGATGACTTACGATATTAACGACAAGTTATTATTTACGGGAGACGCTTTCGGCGCGTTTGGCACGCTGGACGGAGGAGTGCTTGATACGGATATTGAAACCGGTAACCATTTGGAAGAAAGCCGTCGCTACTTTTCAAATATTGCCGGCAAGTACGGATCTGCAGTTCAGAATGCATTAAACAAACTGAAGGACATTGAAATCAAGACTATTTGTCCTACTCACGGACCGGTTTGGCGTGAAAAGGTTAATAAAATAATCGAAATCACAGACAAACTAAGCCGGTACGAAGGTGAACGCGGCGTGGTAATTATTTACGGCAGCATGTACGGCAATACCGAACAGATGGCAGAGGCTATCGCGTATGGTCTTTCGGAAGAAGGCGAAAAGAATATCACTATTTACAACGTGTCCAAAACGGATGTTTCGTTTATTCTGAGTGACATTTTCCGCTATGACCGAATCGTTATCGGAAGTCCGACATACAGCAACGAATTATTCCCGGAAATAGCCTCTTTGCTGGCAAAACTGGAAACCCGCGATATCAAGAACCGTAAATTTGCTTATTTCGGATCGTCAACCTGGTCAAATGCTTCTATTAAATTATTGGCAGCTTTTGCAGAACGGGTAAAATGGGATGTCGTAAGTCTCCCCATCGAAATAAAGCAAAGCCTCAAAGAGGACAAATACGAAGATTGTATCGCTCTTGGACGGTTGCTGGCTAAATCATAACAAAAAGTGTATTGCTGATTTACTGACAGTTTTGTTATGGTGCTGATGAACAAGATAGTCTGCTGACTATCATAAACGTGAAGATGAACACAAAATTACGAATCTTTAAATTACACTTACTATGAGACTAATTATTGAGCCGAACTACGAGGTAGTATCAAAATGGGCAGCGGCTTACATCGTATCAAAAATCCGGAAAGCAAATCCGACACAGGAAAAGCCTTTCGTTTTAGGTCTTCCTACAGGTTCAACACCGCTGGGAACCTACAAAGAATTGATCGCGTTGTATAAAACCGGAGCTGTATCTTTCAAGAATGTGATTACTTTCAACATGGATGAATACATCGGTATTCCCGAAGACCATCCCGAAAGCTATCATACATTCATGTGGAAAAACTTCTTCAGTCATCTCGATATTCCAAAAGAAAATGTGAATATTCTTGACGGAAATGCCGATGATACAACAGCCGAATGCGAACGCTATGAAGCAAAGATTAAGGCTGTGGGTGGAATAGATCTTTTCATGGGTGGCGTAGGGTCCGATGGACACATTGCTTTTAACGAGCCTTGTTCGTCGCTTTACTCCCGCACAAGAGACAAAGAGCTTACGACCGATACAATCATTGCTAATTCGCGTTTCTTCGATAACGACGTCAACAAAGTACCTAAAACGGCGTTGACTGTCGGCGTTGCAACTATTCTGGATGCCCGTGAGGTATTGATCCTTATTTCAGGTCACAACAAAGCCCGCGCTTTACGCCAGGCCGTGGAAGAAGGTGTAAACCACAAATGGACTATCAGCATGCTGCAATTGCATCCGAAAGGAATTATCGTGTGTGACGAGGCATCTTGCGAAGAACTGACAGTTGGTACCTACAAGTACTTTCTCGACATCGAAAGCCAGTGGTTAGATCCTCAGAAAATGCTTTGACAACATTACTTAATAGCAAAGGGCTTCGCAAATGAATTGCGAAGCCCTTTTTTTATGGTTCTTACTTATATATTTCAATCTGTCACAACCTTATCGACAGGTATATCCCATTCATCGACAGGTATGCTTTCTACTATCTGCAATCGAAAAGCAACGCCTAACTTATACGCTTTAGTAGACGGAAGGAATTGATCATAATACCCTTTCCCTCGACCCAGGCGATGGCCATGCAAGTCAAACGCTACACCCGGAACAATCACCAGATCCACATCTCCCGAATAAGCCTCTCCAGTCGGTTCCAAAATGCCGAATGCTCCAACCTGCATTTTATCGCGGCCTTCAAAAAGTTTCAATTCCAGTTTATCACCGGAAACAACCGGCAAATAGACTTGCTTTTTCTGCCAGTATTTTTCAATTAACGAATCTATTTGAACTTCGTCTGGCAAAGGCCAATAGCACAAAACAGAATGAGCAGTGCGAAATTCTTCACACTGCTCAATATTTTGAACAACTTTCTCAGACAAATAAACTTGTTCGTCTTTCGATAATTGCTGTTTGCGCTCTTTAATCAGGGCCCGCACATGCTTTTTATTTTGCATCGCTGTATTACCCATAAAATAGAGATATAGCTTAACGACTATATTAAATAAGCTTTTTAATCTCAGCTATAATTTCTTCACCCAAACGATCGGCTTCTGCCGGAGATTTAGCTTCCGAATATATACGAATGATAGGCTCTGTGTTGGATTTACGCAAGTGTACCCATCCTTCCGGGAAATCGATCTTCACCCCGTCAATATCATTAATATCGTATTGAGCATATTTTGTTTTGATAGCAGCCAATACTTCATCAACATTGATAGCCGGAGTCAGCTCCATCCGCTTTTTACCCATAAAATAAGAAGGATAAGTTGCGCGCAGTTCCGATACTTTTTTGCCTGTTTTTGCCAAATGAGTCAGGAACAGAGCAATCCCAACCAAAGCATCGCGTCCATAATGACTGGCAGGATAAATAACGCCTCCATTACCTTCGCCGCCAATTACTGCATTTGCCTCCTTCATCTTGGTCACTACGTTGACTTCGCCCACAGCAGAAGCGGTATACACCCCACCATGCTGCTGCGTAACATCACGCAACGCACGGGTTGAGCTCATATTAGAAACCGTATTACCTGGAGTGTTTGAAAGGACGTAGTCAGCTACCGAGACCAAGGTATATTCTTCACCAAACATGGTGCCATCTTCGCAAATAATAGCCAGACGGTCTACATCCGGATCGACAACAAAACCTACATCGGCCTTTCCGCTTTTCAACAGATCGGAAATTGCGGTAAGATGTTCCGGCAGGGGTTCCGGATTGTGCGGAAAATGTCCGTCAGGGGTGCAGTATAATTTCTCCACACTGTTAACGCCCAGATTTGACAGCAATTCAGGAATTGCTATTCCACCCACGGAGTTAACACAATCGACAGCCACTTTGAAATCGGCTTTGTAGATCGCTTCCACATCCACCAAATCGAGAGCAAGAACGCTTTCGATATGCTTTTGTGTATAGGTGAAATCTTCTGTCAATTTACCAATCTCATCTACCTCTGCAAATTCAAAATCCTGTGAATCGGCAATCTGAAGAACTTCTTCTCCATCCTTAGCGCTCAGAAATTCACCTTTTTCATTCAACAATTTCAGGGCATTCCATTGCTTAGGATTATGGCTAGCCGTAAGGATTATACCTCCACTAGCACTCTCCATTGTAACGGCGAGCTCTGTCGTTGGTGTTGTAGCCAAGCCTATGTTAACCACATCAAATCCCATTCCAAGTAAGGTACCTATCACAACATGATTAACCATTTCGCCTGAAATACGTGCATCTCTCCCCACAACCACTTTCAAAGGACGTTGCTGTGTATGCCTTTTTACCCAAGTTGCATAAGCTGTTGTAAATTTCACTATATCAAGAGGATTAAGGCCATCGCCTGTTTTCCCGCCAATGGTTCCACGGATTCCTGATATGGATTTGATTAATGTCATAGTGCAAAAATATTAGGTGTATACAAAAAATTACTGCGAACCAAATATAGTAAATGATTCGCAGCCTTTATATGAGTTGTTCTTAATTATCGCGGAAGTTTTTTAATACTCAGCTTGTAATAATAGGGAGTTACATTTGACTGATCGGTAGATGTTCCAAGTGTTCCGGGAACAATAAGTTCTGCCTGAGCGCCGGAATATTTCATATAAGTGATTGCCTCTTGCCATGCGGATGGTTCCGAACCTGTAGAACCATAAGTTATACTGTTGGGGTAAGCCGAATTCAGAGTTGTCCATGTACTTTCAACAGTATCAGTCGGTAGAGTTATACCAATCTTAACATACCGTACAACTACGTTATCTCCCACACGAATAGAATCTTTACTATCTATCGCAGCCTGATCTCCAACTTTAAGCAAATGATAATAAAGCCCTGTTGAACTCAAATAATAATCCTTGTTACCAGCCCAAACCTTAGTAGCATAATTGGATGGTAATGAGCTTACTACATTTATTGTATCATATCGAAGAAAAGTACTGATTGTTGCTTTCTGCGTTTTTACAAGATCGGAGTAAGTGGACGACCCACTACAACCAACAATAGCAATCACTGCAAAAATGCAGCTTAAAACAAAACCCGAGAATAACTTCATACGTTCTTTTTAAAAGTGTAAAAATGCAAGGTGTATTGATGCGCAAAGTTACAATTATATTTGAATTAGCGAGAAAATAGCACCGTTGTTTTTTGAATCGTTAAGTATAATTTTTGCCAAAGTGTGTCGGCATTTTACTTCACAACATCCGTCAAAGCTTCCGTACAATAAAAGCGACTCAAAACAACTACCTATCAACACAATACCTCAAAACAACAAAAAAGATACCATTGAGTTAAAATTTACTAAATCATTTCAAATTATGCAACGTTTTCCGACACATTTCATCTAACATTACAAAGGCAGTAATTTATTAAATGAAGATAATAGGATTAGTTTGCATTTGTGCAACTTTATTAGGCGTCACATCTTGTAATAAAGAAGAACAAAGCTCTTTGGACAAGTATTGGGTTAGTCTTGCTACTATTTACCAAACCAATCATTCCGGCAATTTCGGAGTTCAGTTTGATAATGGAACCTATGCCGTCGCAAACGAAGCAGACTTCAAAGCTGAAAATGGCAAGCGGGTAATCATAAATTACTCCATTTTGTCAGATTCCATCAACGAACAGCTGTTGCGCAAAATCAGAATCAATAATATAAACGAGATAGAGATAAAGAAGATAGAAGTCCTTAATGCAGCTAATCAGGACAGCATCGGAAACGATCCTGTTGATATTGATGAAATATGGGTAGGAGGCAATTACCTCAATGTATCGTTTCGATACTACGGAGACAAGGTTAAACACCTGTTTAGTATGGTAAAAAACTCACTGTTACCAACTGCTACTGACGGCAAAACGCATCTCGAGTTCAGACAGAACGCATTTAGTGAACGATATGTCAATCAAAATAAGGGCATCATATCTTTTGACTTAAAGGACTTTACAAACACATTACCTTCTGGAAATATTCAATTGGTAATAGAAGCTAAAAATTACACAGGAAATGTTATGCGTTACGAACTAACTTATCCTAAAAAATAGCTCAAAAGATTATAATTCAACAATATAAATGCAGCCTCAGCGCTGACAATCTTTATTTTTTTTTGGTTTTTGGTTAGATGGGAGTCCGGTTCACTGTGAAGTGACCGGATTTTTTTTGTCGCCCTTTCAAATTTTACTATCTTTGATGCCTGGTTTTGAAAGCCAGAATAATACATTCAGGGCACTTACCATTCAAAGAAAATTACAATCAGAAACACACCTGAAGATATATAGCACCATCAACTCATCTTCTAACATTCATTTTATGTCGACTCGTAGCTGGATTACATTTATTATTGTTGCTTTAGGAATCACCGTTTGCGCTTGCACCAGCGCCAGCGATAGTTGGAAAGATCTGAACGAAAAATTCATAAAAGAAAATGCGACTAAAAGTGGCGTTCATGTCGAAAAAAGCGGTCTTCAATACAAAGTTTTGGCTCAGGGTGTTGGCTTAAAGCCCAATTATGGAAGCACTGTTAAAATAATATACACAGGCCGACTGATTGACGGAACCCGATTTGACACTACGATGAATGATACTACCTGGGTTAACACAGCAGCTCAAAATTCCGTGGTCGGGTTAGTAAGCGGATTTCAGGAAGCGTTGACAAAAATGAATACCGGTTCGCGTTGGGAAATTTACATTCCTCAATCATTAGGATATGGCTCTACCTCTTACCCAAGCATTCCTGCTTATTCAGCGTTAATTTTTGATGTACAGCTCTTAGGCTTTTAATAAACGGACATTAATAATACTCACGTAAAACGCATCAACTATGGATATTCTTGTTGTTGGCGGGTTAGTAGCGTTATTCATCCTGCTAATCATTTTCTTTTATTACGTTCCTTTCCTGTTGTGGATCTCAGCAAAAGTTTCAGGAGTAAGTATATCGCTGATTCAGCTATTCCTGATGCGCATCCGTAAAGTACCGCCCCATGCCATCGTACGATGCATGATCGAAGCTCACAAAGCAGGTCTGAGCACCATACGCCGTGACGACCTTGAAGCACACTATCTTGCCGGAGGACACATCGAGAGAGTAGTTCATGCATTGGTTTCTGCAGCCAAAGCAAACATTGAACTTTCATTCCAAATGGCAACGGCAATCGACCTTGCCGGTCGCGATGTATTTGAAGCCGTGCAGATGTCGGTCAATCCAAAAGTAATTGATACACCTCCGGTAACTGCGGTTGCCAAAGACGGCATCCAGATGATCACCAAAGCCCGTGTCACTGTTCGCGCAAACATTCGCCAGCTGGTGGGTGGAGCCGGCGAAGAGACGGTTCTGGCGCGTGTGGGCGAAGGTATTGTTTCTTCCATCGGATCATCTCAATCGCACAAAACCGTGATGGAAAACCCTGATT
>JAUZOL010000062.1 GCA_030706455.1 Bacteroidota bacterium | reverse complement strand
CGTATGGTATCGCGGCAACGAAGGAAAACCGATGCGCAAGTTGCGTAGTTTCAGCAGTTGGACCGGGAATGCGTTGTACAATAAATTCATGGTTGATGGTGATAAAAACTTTTTGTTGGATATGTATTCCGACTTGCAAGCCGACTATGCTGCATGGGAAAGCGATCACCGTTTGTCCAGTGGACTCTACTGGCAGGGCGATGTGCAGGACGGCATGGAAGAGACCATCAGTGGCGGCCGTAAAAAGAAATATGCCCGGCCAACCATCAATAGCTACATGTTTGGCAATGCTCAGGCACTGGCGGCAATTGCCGATCTGAAAGGCGATAAAGCGACCGAAAAGAGCTATTTATTGAAAGCTGATACGTTGAAACAATTGGTTCAAACCCAGCTTTGGAACAAGGATTCGCTCTTCTTTGAAACCTTGCGCGAACCGGGAAAACTGGCTCAGGCTCGTGAAGCGGTCGGATTCCTCCCTTGGTATTTCAACCTGCCGGATAAAGGCAAAGGATTTGAGGTTGCATGGAAACAGTTGACCGATACCAAGGGCTTTTCTGCTCCCTTCGGTTTGACAACCGCTGAACGTCGTCATCCGCAGTTCCGTACGCATGGTGTCGGAAAATGTGAGTGGGACGGTGCCGTATGGCCGTTTGCTACTTCGCAAACGTTGACCGCACTTGCCAATGCTAAAAATAATTACGATGCCAACGTGGTGAGTGATAGCGTCTATTTTGCGCTGATCAATCAATATGTGGAGAGCATGCATTACCGTGGTCGTCCCTATGTGGGCGAATACCTCGACGAGGTGACCGGTTACTGGTTGAAAGGCGATCAGGAACGAAGCCGTTACTACAATCATTCTACGTTCAACGATTTGATTATTACCGGATTGGTAGGGCTTCGTCCCCGTGCCGACGAAACGATCGAGATCAATCCCTTGGTTCCTGCAAAACAGTGGGATTGGTTCTGCTTGGACAACGTTCCGTATCACGGTAAAACGCTGACCATTGTTTGGGACAAAGCCGGAAGTAAATACAATCTTGGCAAAGGGTTGATGCTGTTTGTCAATGGTGAGAAAGTGGGCTCAAAACCGACTTTAGAAAAATTGATTTACAAACAATAGACATAAGCAAATGCGTAGCGATTTTAACTTCAGACCTCTCCTCCTAACCTCCTCTCCCGGAGGAGAGGAGGAACGCTTTTGCAAAAACAGGATGAGTCCTTTGTTGTGCAGATGTTTTACCCCTCTCCTTGGGAGAGGGGCAGGGGAGAGGTCGGAACATGGCAAGCGTTTTTTATTGTTCATGTTTTTGCTGACTTTCGTTTTATTGGTTCCAGGCACAGCTTCAGCCATCACCGTTTCCAAACTCACTTGCGAGATGGCTGTTAATCCGGTGTCGGTAAATACAACGACACCCCGTTTTGGATGGCAGTTGCAGTCGGTTGTCAACGGAGACCGGCAGTCGGCCTGCGAACTGGTTGTTACTGCCGAAGCAAGTAAAACCGTTGTTTGGCAAAGCGGGAAGGTGAAATCGGATGGCAGTCAGTTGATCGGTTATGCCGGTAAGTCTTCGCTTGAAAAAGGGAAAGCATACAGTTGGAAAGTTCGTGTGTGGGACGCAAAAGGCAAAGCTTCGGCGTGGAGTGCTCCGGCCCGTTTCTCAGTAGCGCCTTCCACAGATTTTTTCGATGCCCATTGGATCGGTGCGGTGACCAAAGCCGACTCTCATCTACCGATAGGAAAGAGCTATCACGTTCCTTCATTCAAATCCCCGGCCAATGTTGCTATGCTCAAAAACCTCGACAGCATGGCGTTGCGCAGCATCATGCTTCGGAAAGATTTCAAAGCAGAAACATCAGTAAAAAAGGCAACAGTTTATGTCTGCGGACTGGGCCATTATCAGCTATCTATCAATGGAAAGAAAGTTGGAAATAGTGAGTTTGCGCCACTCTGGAGCGACTATTCCAAAACGGTTTATTACAATACTTACGACGTTTCCGACAGGATTCAAAATGGTGAAAATGCGATAGGAGTAGTTCTTGGCAATGGTTTTTACAACACCATTAGCACCCGTTACAGCAAACTGTGGCGCACCTACGGACCTCCGACTCTGTTTTTCAAAATGGTGGTGGAGTATGCCGATGGCAAAAAAGAGATAATTCGTTCCGATAAAAGCTGGAAATATGTACTGAGTCCCATCACCTTCAATAGCATTTACGGTGGCGAGGACTACGATGCCACTCTGGAGCAACCGGGATGGAATATTGCCGGTTTCAACGATCACAAATGGCGAAACGTGGTGTTGCAAGATGCTCCGGAAGGGAAACTGACAGCTCAGACAGCTCCGCCGGTTCAAATCCACAAACAATACGGAATAAAGGATCTGAAGCATCTTTCAGATTCGGTTTATGTGCTCGATATGGGACAAAACCTGTCGGGTTTCCCGTCCATTAAAATTCATGGAAAAAAGGGTCAGACTGTCCGCCTGTGGGTGGGAGAGTCGCTCGATAAGGATGGAAAGGTGAGTCAAAAACGAACCGGTGCACCGTACTATTTTCAGTATACGCTCAAGGGAAACGGAGATGAGGAATGGCAGCCGATGTTCAGCTATTACGGCTACCAGTATATTCAGGTGGAAGGTGCCGATGTACAAAAATCACCAGCAGGAAGCACATTGCCGCTGATAACCGACATCAAATCGAATTTTGTCTACTCTTCGGCAACCGAAGTGGCCACTTTCGATTGCTCGAACGAGATTTTCAATAAGACGCACTGGTTGATTAACAATGCCATCAAGAGTAATTTTCAGGGCGTGATGACCGATTGTCCGCAGCGCGAAAAGCTGGGATGGATAGAAGAGTTGCATCTCAACGGTCCGGGCTTGTTGATGAACTACGACATGACGGCCATGTTTCCAAAAATTTTGCGGGATATGAGCGACGCACAACATGCCGACGGTCTGGTGCCGAGTATTTGTCCCGAATATGTCTCTTTCGGTGGCGATTTTACCGATTCTCCCGAATGGGGTTGCGCCTCCATCGTGGTGCCGTGGATGTACTATTGGCATTATGGCGATCAGACATTGATTCGCAACTATTATTCCGTGATGACCCGTTATGTCGATTATCTGGGGACGAAAGCCACAGGTCATATTTTGTCGCACGGACTGGGCGACTGGTACGATTACGGGGTGAAACCGGCGGGGTATTCACAGAACAGTTCCATCGCAATTTCGGCTACGTCACATTATTACCTCTCGGCAATGCTGGTGGCCAAAGCTGCTGCGCTGTTGGGCATTGCTCAGGATACACTAAAATACGGGCAGTTGATGCGTGACATCAAAAAGGCATACAACGAACGTTTTTTCAATACATCGACCCGGCAATACGACATCGGTAGCCAGTTTGCCAACGCCGTCTCTTTGTACCTCGGCTTGGTGGAGCCGCAATACCGTCAGGCTGTTTTGAAAAACCTTACCGACGACATTGCTTATCATGGCGATCGTCTTACGACCGGTGATGTGGGCAATCGTTACCTTTTCCAAACATTGGCCGATAACGGACAAAACGAATTGATGTACAAAATGGTGAATCACTACGATGCTCCTGGTTATGGTTTTCAGTTGAAATACGGACTGACTACGCTGACCGAGCAGTGGGATCCGCGTAAAGGTAATTCGTGGAACCATTTTATGATGGGGCAAATAGAGGAGTGGTTCTTCAATACGCTGGCCGGCATTCGTTACGACGAGAAGCAACCCGGTTTCAAGCATATTCTGTTGCAACCGACACCGGTAGGCGATCTGAAAAATGTGTCAGCCTCGACAGAAACATTGTATGGAAAGATGGCAGTAGCCTGGACAAAGACTGGAAAACAGTTCAATCTGAAGGTTACGATTCCGGTCAACACAACAACAACGGTGACATTGCCTTTTGCAACGACTTCGGTACGTGTCAATGGTAAAGCCGTGACAGTGAAGGACAATTCGGTGGAATTGGGTTCGGGAAAGTGGGAGATTGAAGAGACGTTATAAGGGTGAAGCGACTTCCAGGTCGCTTAAATTTGAGCTCGTTCCACCCAAAGTGAGTTTGATGGATAAATAGTTGTTTATATATGATTATCCGCAAAACGAATGGTTAAATTCCTATTGCCGACTTGGAATAACTCCGTCCTTTAGGGCGGAGATTAAAAAGCAAATAACCGACTCGGCTTTAGCCCTGAAAATATGATGTTTTCGGGTAATCGGAGGATTCAAGGCTAAAGCCCTAAATACGCTATTCCTTTTTTCTCCGCCCTAAAGGACGGAGTTAATTGAATCTGCACAGGGCACTTTGCAGATATTTATTTTGTTGATTAATTAATGCCTAATAAAGTTCAAATTATATAGCAATGCAAAAAAGATTTTCAGGTGTAGTGGTGCCGATGATTACACCGCTCAAAAAAGACTTTACGGTAGATGTTGAAGCTGTTGCCGTTATCATGAAACGTTTTGCCCAATACGGCATTCATCCTCTGGTTTTGGGAACAACCGGCGAATCAAGTTCGGTAGATGAAAAGGAGAGCCTTCGTTTTGTGGAAGCCGCTGTCAGGGCAAAAAGTCCCGGACAGTGTGTGTATGCCGGTTTGGTGGGCAATCAGGTAGCCGAACTGATCAAACGCGGTAATCAGTTTATCGAACTGGGTGCCGATGTGGTAGTTGCCACATTGCCTTCGTACTACATCCTTACGCCGGATCAGATGGTGACATTTTATACGCAGTTGGCCGACAATGTGAAAGGACCGGTAATGATGTACAACATCAAAGCTACCACGCAAATGTCTATTCCTTTGGATGTGGTTGCCAAACTGAGCAATCATCCGAATATCTGGGGTTTGAAAGATTCGGAACGTGATGCTGATCGCATGAAAGAATGCATTGTAACTTATAAAGATAGAGCTGATTTTGCATATTTCTGCGGTTGGGGAGCACAAAGCTTCGGTAGCTTACAATTGGGTGCCGACGGCGTGGTACCGAGTACCGGAAACATCGTGCCTGAACTGTACGGTAAACTGATGGATGCAGCAAAAGCAGGCGATTGGAAAACGACTCAACATTATCAGGAACTGACCGATAAGGTGGGAGCAGTTTATCAGAAAGATCGTACTTTGGGAGAATCGCTGGCTTCGTTGAAGGTGCTGATGAACCATGAAGGCATCTGCGATGCTACGATGATGCCTCCGTTGACAGAGCTGACTGCCGAACGTAATCAGCAGATTATCGACAGTTTCGAAGCATTGAAAAAAGAATTGAAATAATAGCGTTATCCGAGGGATTTTCTAATCGACATATCAAACCCTACCCCCTGCGGGGACTCCCCTTGGCCTCAAGGGGAGAAATAATCTGCATTAAGGAGGAAGTTGATGAGAAATGAAAACTCTGCATTGGAGTTGTCCCCTTTTGATAAAGGGGACGAGCGAAGCGGAGGGATTAGAACTGAAATCAGAAAGGAGATTCTCCGGATAGTCATTGAAATAAATTAAATGAACCAGGAACCTATTCATTGGATTGACGGACTGATTGTTGCTGCCTCGGTGGTATTTACAATCGGCACCGGATTTTATTTTGCACGACGTCAGAAGAGTTCGGATCGTTATTTTTCAGGAAGTAAAAACATTCCTTCCTGGGCGATCGGTATCTCCATCTTTGCCACGTTGTTGAGCAGTGTTACATTTTTGGCCTATCCGGCAGCGGCTTATAAGTCGAACTGGATATTGCTGGTACAGGGTCTGATGGTGCCGGTTGTACTGGTCGGTCTGATCGGTTTTATCGTACCGCTGTTCAGAAAAGCGATTAAGCTAAGTACGTACGAATATTTTGAACGTCGTTTCGGCGTGTTTGCCCGCATGTACAGTTCCGTAGCGTTTTTGTTGACCCACTTTTCGAAGATGGGAACGGTGCTTTACCTGGTCAGCATTGCGTTGAGCAGCTTCACCCATTTCCCGGTGCTGACGGTGATGTTGGTGCTTTCTATTGCAATTATCACCCTGACGGTTTTGGGTGGAATGGAAGCCGTAATCTGGATGGATGTGATTCAGGGAGGCTTGTTGATTGGAGGTGGATTGCTCTGTTTGGGCATCCTCTTGTTCCGTCCCGAAGGCGGGCCAACAGTGGCTTTGAGTCAGGCTTTCCAAATGGGGAAAATTGATGTCGGACCGTTCAATTTCAGCTTTTCCGAGCTCACTTTTTGGGTGATGTTAGTTAACGGAGCCTTTTATGCGCTGCAAAAATATGGTACCGATCAAACCATCGTGCAACGTTATCTGGCCGCAAAATCCGACAAAGACGCGAAACATGCGGCATTGATCGGGGTGGTCATGAGCGTGGCTGTCTGGACATTGTTTATGTTGATCGGTTCGTTGCTATATGTCTATTATCACAACGGAACAGCAACCTTGCCCGAAGGGATTTCTGCTGATAAAGTATTCCCGCTTTTTATCAGCACACAGTTGCCGGTAGGTGCTGTTGGGTTGGTGCTTGCGGCATTGGTGGCCGCTGCGCTTGCCAGTTTGCAATCCGATTTGAACTGTATCTCTGCCATTGGAATCGCCGACTATTATCGCCGTTTTAAGCCTAATAGCACGGATAAACAGCAGTTACGGATGGGTAGGATTTTGGTGTTGGCAGCCGGTGTGCTAATGATGACGGTGGCTTACCTTTATGTTACCTGGGAAGGAGAAGGCGTCCTCGGAGTTGTCTTTGGGTTGTATGCCATCTTTTCGGCCGGTATCGTGGGGATCTTCCTGTTGGGATTGCTCTCCCGCCGCGCCAACTGGCAGGGTTTGTACATCGGAATTGCGGTATGTATTCTGTTTACCGCTTACGCTGTGCTGACAACAACTAAAATCGACGATACGCCGATCCTTGATCTGGGAAAATTCAATTTCCCGCATCACAAATATATGTTGGGTGTTTATAGCCACATCATCGTGTTGGTGGTGGGTTACATTGCCAGCCTCTTCTTCAAATCGGAACCGGCAGACGAACACCTGACCATTTATGGGTATATAAAAAGCAAAAAATAAATTTCAATGTTGAAACGTGTAATCGTCCAATCGTTGTTCCGGTTCAACGATTACACATTCGACGCATAAACGACTCTCTAATGAATTCTGTAGTTTTACAACAACCGGGAACCATTGTTTTCGGAGAAGATAGCATACAACAACTGGCCGAATGCCGGTTTGTTACATCATCCGAGCAAATATTCATGTTGGTTGCCACTCCTCTTTTAGAGGCGCTGGCACCTTCTGTTGAGGCTATTAAAGTCTCAGGCAAAAAGGTGGAATTGGTGGAATATAACTTTCCCGGAGAACCTACCTTTGCACAGTTCGATACCTTACTGGCTATTTCGGAAAAGTTCAACCCCGATTGCATTATCGGCGTAGGAGGCGGTAGTGTTCTCGATTGCTCAAAATTGTTGGCTGCGCTTACCGGAAATACTCAAAAATTGGCGGAAGTAGTAGGTATTGGGATCCTTAATGGTCGTAACCGTAAGCTGATCTGCGTACCGACTACCTCGGGAACCGGCAGCGAAATGTCGCCCAATGCCATTTTGCTTAACGAAGCAACTTTGGCAAAAAGCGGCATTATCAGCCCCTATTTGGTTCCGGATGCCTGCTTTATCGATCCGGCGTTGACGGTGTCTCTTCCGGCAAAACTGACTGCCGAAACGGGTATGGATGCTCTTTCGCACTGCATCGAGGCATTTACCAATAAATTTGCCCATCCGGCAGTCGATACGTATGCGTTGAAAGGAATTGAGCTGATAGCAGCAAACCTTCAACGTGCCTGTGAAAACGGGAAGGACATGGAAGCCCGTGCCGCTTTGTCGCTGGGATCGATGTACGGAGGCTTGTGTCTCGGTCCGGTGAATACTTCGGCCATCCATGCTTTATCGTATGGTTTGGGAGGTAAATTCCATGTGCCGCACGGCTTGGCCAATGCCATACTAATGCCCGAAGTATTGCGTTTCAATAGGATTGCGTCTCCGGAGCGTCATGCACAACTTGCACTGGCATTGGGCGTTGAAAAACAATCAACTGATGAGGCTACAGCGTTGGCAGGTATCGAAAAGATTGCCGCTATATCAAAAGCATGCGGCATTCCTCAACATTTGACTGAGATTGGCATCGGCAAAGAAGACTTGTCCGAACTGGCCGATATTGCTATGAACGTGACCCGATTGCTGAAGAACAATCCGCGTGAAGTAACCAAAGCGGATGCAATAGAAATTTATACGAAACTATTATAACGTGTAATTGTTGAATCGAATAATCGTTAAATCGCGAAACAGTAAATTGACGATTAAACGATCAACAATTGAACAATTAAACAAAGGTTTTATGACCCCGATTATAGGAATTAGCATGGGCGATCCCGCCGGGATTGGTCCTGAAATATGTATCAAAGCGCTGTCGGATGCTGCTGTTTACGAACGTTGCCGTCCGGTGGTGGTTGGCGATGCTGCTGTGATGGTTCAGGCAGCCGAACTGTTGCACTCGTCACTCAAAGTGAATGCAGTTGGCAAAATTTCAGATGCAAAGTTTGCTTTCGGAACGGTTGATGTTTACGATCTGAAAAATGTCAATTTATCGGAACTGAAGCCCGGTGAGGTGTCGGCGATGGCCGGTAATGCCGCTTTTGAAGCTGTGCATAAGGTGATTGAACTGGCTTTAGCCAACGAAGTAGACGCTACGGTTACAGCTCCCATCAACAAAGAGTCGATTCACAAGGCAGGTCACCATTTTTCGGGACATACCGAAATTTATGCACATTATACCAATACAGCAAAATATGCCATGTTGCTGGCCGATGATAACCTGCGCGTAATTCATGCCACTACGCACGTTTCGCTGCGTCAGGCGTGTGATTTGTGCAAGAAAGAGCGTGTACTGGAGGTTATTTCTCTGTTGAACGATGCTTGTGTGCAGTTTGGTTTTGAAAAACCACGTATCGCCGTGGCGGGCCTCAATCCACATGCCGGCGAGAACGGGCTTTTCGGTGATGAAGAGATTAATGAAATTATACCAGCCATCAAAGAGGCCAATGCCAAAGGCTACAACGTGGAAGGTCCGATTCCTCCCGATACCATTTTTGTGAAAGCCGTTCAGGGAAAATATGACGGTTGCGTGGTGATGTACCACGATCAGGGGCATATTCCGTTCAAACTGGAAGGGTTCCAGTGGGACAACGAAAAGCAGACCATGAAAAGTGTGAAGGGTGTGAATATTACACTTGGTTTGCCGATCATCCGTACTTCGGTCGATCATGGTACGGCGTTTGAAATTGCAGGCAAGGGCATTGCTTCGCCCGATGCCATGCTGGTAGCTTTGGATTATGCAATCTTGATGGCTAAAAACAGAAAAAAATGATAACGGTAATTGCTGACGACCTGACCGGAGCCGCTGAAATCGCAGGTGTATGCCTTCGCTACGGGCTCAAAGTTGCTTTCGGGCTCGACTCTGTTCCCGAAGAACCGGCCGATGTGGTGGTCATTGCCACCGATAGCCGGTCGGGCACTATCGATGGAGCCTATCGTATTCACCGTCTGATGGCAACAAAAGCGTCGACATCAGATGATACGCTTATTTTTAAGAAGGTGGATTCCGTGCTGAGAGGGTATATCGTGCAGGAAATCAAAGCTGTGATGTCGGTAACGGGTAAATCGAAAGTTTTACTTCAACCGGCAAACCCTGCGGCAGGTCGTTGCATCCGTGATGGAAAATATTTTGTAGGAGATACATTGTTGGAAGATACCGGTTTTTCTGCCGATCCTGATTTCCCGGCGGGCACATCAGAGGTGGCTGAACTCTTAAATGAAAGAGCCCTGGTGGGCGATAAGGCCAACCAGTTTCCAATCATTACCGGCGATGTTCGGGAGTTTCAGGAAAAGGCAATCTATCTTCCTGATTGCAGTTCTGAAAACGAACTCGGATTCCCTCTTGCAAATTGGGAGCCCGATACATTGTTGGTCGGCAGTGCCGCATTTTTTGAGCAGGTGTTGCTCAAAATTACCGGGGCTAAGAAGGCAATGGCAACCAAATCGATAGATATTTCGTCCTCTTTTCTTATCGTTTGTGGAACAGCGCACCCTCAGGGACAGCGATTTCTCGAGCGTCTTAAGACCGAAGCAGGTTGTCCGATTCGTTATTTTCCGTCACAATTCTTGCAGGAAAAAATCTCGGAAGGAGAATTTTCCCGTTGGGCAAAATCTTTGATTCCAGACTGGAAATGGAGCAATAAAATGGCGATTTCCGTCTCTCAGTCCAAGGTCTCGTTCCCGGGAAGCTCTTCTTTGTTGCGTTTGCGCATGGATGAGGTGGTTGCCGAACTGGTGAAGAATTGTCCGGTGCAGGAGTTGTTGATCGAAGGAGGGGCAACTGCTTACAGCGTGTTGAATTACCTGAAGTGGAAAACGCTCATTCCCGAACAGGAACTTGAACCCGGCGTTGTGCGTATGCGGGTAGGGCGGAGGCCTTCACTGTATCTCACTATCAAACCGGGCAGCTATTCCTGGCCGTCGGGAATTGCCGGAATCAAAAACTAAAATGATTAGCTGATATGTCGCCTATTAAATTTCATATCGCCTGAAAGGCGTCATTTTCATAACCGTATGCCAATGGCTTACGGGTTGTCAATGCCCTATTTTACTATGCCTGAAAGGCATCACGTTAAGTTTTGTCCGACCTTTCAGGTCGTGTAGGTTAAAGCTATACTCACACGCAGGTCACAGACCTGCGGTTATGAAAATGGGGCTTTTCAAGCCATTAGGCAAAATATCAGATACTCATAGAAACTAAATGTGCCAATTCTAAAATGTAGAGATGAAATTAATTATCGACATTCTTTAACTTCTGATTTTAACTTGAAACAATGAAACGAATTCTGACAATCTGCCTGTTGGCATTAACAATACAATGGGCTGTTGCCGAAACCATCAATATGCAGAAAGCCGGTTGTGTTGCGGATGGTAAAACGCTTAATACCGCGGTAATTAAAAAAACGATAGAGCAACTTTCTACTCATGGCGGCGGAACGCTTTTTTTTCCGGCCGGAACTTATCTGACCGGTCCCATCTTGCTCAAAAGCAACATTACCATTGATATAGAATCGGGTGCGACGCTTCTGTTTTCAACAAACTATGACGATTATCTTCCCTTTGTGGAAATGCGTTACGAAGGAGTGGTGATGAAGAGTTTTTCTCCGCTGTTTTATGCTTACGGTCAGGAGAATATCACGATCAAAGGGCGTGGTAAAATTGACGGAAACGGACAGGCGTGGTGGAATGCCGTTTGGGCGCTTGAAGGTGCCAAAAAAGATGAGGCGCTGGCAGCCCGCGTGCAAAAATACCGTGCGCTTTGGGATAAAGAAAACCCCGATTTGAAGCTCGAACCCAACTCCGACTGGAAAGTCACGCTGGCAAAGAAATTTTTCCGTCCGTCGTTTATCCAGTTTTACAAAAGCAAAAATATTCGCATCGAGGGGATTACGTTGGTCAACTCTCCGTTTTGGACCGTCAATCCCGAGTTTTGCGAAAATGTAACGGTCGATGGTATTACCATCAATAACCCGTATTCTCCCAATACCGACGGAATTAACCCTTCGTCTTGCAAAAACGTACATATTGCCAACTGCCATATCAGCGTGGGCGACGACTGCATCACCATCAAATCGGGTCGTGATGCACAGGGTCGTAAATACGGTGTTCCCTGCGAAAACGTGACGGTTACTAACTGCACTATGTTAGCCGGTCACGGCGGTGTCGTTATCGGCAGCGAAATGTCGGGCAGCGTGCGCAAAGTGACCATCTCCAATTGCGTGTTCGACGGTACCGACCGGGGAATTCGCATCAAATCGGTTCGCGGTCGTGGTGGCTATGTGGAAGAAGTGCGGGTGAATAATATTGTGATGAAAGATATTAAAAAAGAGGCGATTGTATTGAGTTTGTTTTATGGAAATGCACCTTTGGAATCACTCTCCGAGCGAACTCCTATCTTTCGCAATATTCATATTTCAGGGATGACCGGTAGCAATGTAAACGCAGCTTGTCTGGTCGAGGGAATTGAGGAGATGCCGGTGTCGGATGTTTCATTCGAAGATATCAACATGGATGCACAGAGTGGTTTTGATATTAGTCGTGCCAAAGATATCCGCCTGAGCAATGTGCAGGTGAATACTCAGATGGGAGCTGCTTTTAAGCTTTCGGATGTTTCGAATGCTTATCTGGGCAATGTTTCTACGCAGAAACCGATTGCTGATAAACCTGTGATCGAAGCCACAAACGTTTCCGATCTGTTTATCACCGGCTGTTTTCCGCAGGCAGGTAGCCGTTCGTTCCTGTCGTTGAACGGAGAGAAGAGCAATAACATCATCTTGTCGGGTAATTATCTGAATCGGCTTACGAATCCTATTGAAAGACAGGGAGATTTGAACAAGAATGTCGTTATCGTTGAAAAATAAAAGATAGAAATGAAAAAATTACTGACAGCATTTTTGGTGCTTCTGTTTGTAGCACCGCTTTTTGCCCAAACAGCCGATGAGGGCTACAGTCGTCCGTTGGCAGATGTACTGCAATCGATCGAAAAGCAGTTTCATATTCAGTTCAAGTACGACAAAAAAATGATCGACGGCAAGCAATTGCAGGGAGCCGACTGGCGTATCCGTCCCTGGAGCCTCGAAAAAACATTACAGGCAGTGCTCTCCCCGTTCGATTACACTTATGTGATGGATCATGGCAAGTACAAAGTTAAGGCTTACGAGTATGCCCGCACCACCGATGAAGAGGGGAAGGAGTTTCTAGATTATCTGAAAACGCTTTACAACGATAAAGATAGCTGGGAAAAACGGAAAGCCGAGCTGAAATCGTGTATGCGTGAGGCGTTGCGTTTCCCGGCGTTGGTTCCGGCCAAGCCCGATTCAAGGGTTATTCTCACGCCAAAGCGGAAATACGACGGTTACACGGTCGAAAATTTTGCCATCGAAACACTTCCGGGTGTTTACGTGTGCGGTTCGATCTATAAACCGGCAAAGATCAAGGGTAAATGCCCCGTTATGCTCAATCCGAACGGTCACTTCGGTGATGGACGTTACCGTGCCGATCAGCAGAAACGTTGTGCCATGCAGGCTCGTATGGGCATTATTGCTGCCGACTGGGATCTTTTTGCCTGGGGTGAAAGTCTTTTGCAATTCGATGGTACAATGCACCGCATAAGCGCTGCTCAAAGTATCCAAACCCTCAATACCACCCGTGTACTCGATTATTTGCTGACAATCAAAGAGGCCGATCTGAAGCGTGTTGGTATCACCGGCGGATCGGGTGGTGGTAGCATGACGATGCTCGTGTCGGCTATCGACGACCGGATCACACTGAGCGTCCCGGTAGTAATGCTATCGTCTCATTTTTCGGGAGGGTGCCCCTGCGAAAGCGGAATGCCGACCCATCTTTGCGGCAACCGCACCAATAATGCTGAGGTGGCTGCGATGTTTGCTCCGAAACCGTTGCTGGCCATTACCGATGGCGGTGACTGGTCGAGCACCGTTCCGACGCTGGAATATCCTTTCCTGCAACGCACTTATGGATTTTACGGTGCTGAAAGTCAGGTGGAAGATGCCCATTTCCCGGCAGAGGGTCACGATTACGGTTTCTCCAAACGCAAAGCAATGTATGAATTTGTGGCAAAACATTTCGGGTTGAATATCAATATGTTGAAAGATGCTTCCGGTGCGTTTGATGAAAGCAAGGTGACCATCGAAAAGGAACCGCAAATGTATGCTTTCGGTCCCAAAGGAGAGAACCTTCCGGCCAATGCCATTAAGGGCAAAGAAGCGTTGATGGCGATGCTGAAAAAAGTCGGATTTTGATGGTTTTTGACCAGTGAAATAAAGTGAAAATTATAGATGTATGAATAAACGCTTTTTATTGATTCTTTTGTTTTCGGCTGTGTTTTTGTCGGCACTTTTTGCTGCCGGTAATAACCCGATGGTTCTTTGGTACGATAAGCCGGCAGCCGACTGGAATGCAGCTTTGCCTGTAGGGAACGGACGGTTGGGAGCCATGATTTTCGGAACTCCCGCAGTGGAACGCATTCAGTTAAATGAGGCTACCGTTTGGGCCGGATCGCCAAATAATAATGCCAACCCTGCCGCAAAAGAGGCTCTTCCGAAGGTTCGCCAACTGATTTTTGAAGGAAAATACGGAGAAGCCCAACGGATGGTCGACGAAAAAATGATGCCGGCAACCAACTCCGGAATGCCGTATCAATCTATGGGTGATTTTTATATCTCTTTTCCGGGACATAGCAATTACACTGATTATTATCGGGATCTCAATATTGGCAAGGCAGTCGCTTCTGTCTCCTATAAAGTGGACGGAGTAACTTTTCGCCGCGAAGTATTTTCGTCTTTTACCGATCAGGTAGTAATTGTGCGTTTGACGGCAGATAAACCTGGTAGCATTTCGTGTAACACGTTATTGACAACGCCGCATCAGAAATATGCGATCTTTAACGATAAAGATGTGCTTACGCTTTCAGGGACAACCGAAACACATGAGCGGCAGAGCGGTAAAGTGAAATTTTGTACTCAAATCAAAGCAAAGGTTCTGGGCGGTAGCTGTGCGGTGAAAGATGCTGTTATTTCGGTGCAAAAAGCCGACGAGGTTATTTTTTATATCTCGATGGCGACCAACTTTACCGATTACAAGACTTTATCGACTGATGAATTTGGCAAATGTTCCGGCTTTCTGACCAAAGCCATGACTGTGCCTTACGCAACAGCAAAACAACAACATACCGCTTATTACAAGAGATTTTTTGACCGAGTGGACCTGAACCTTGGTTCGAACGAAGCTGTTAATGATCCGACAGATGTGCGGGTGAAACAATTCCATTCACGTTTCGATCCGCAACTGGCAGCTCTTTATTTTCAGTTTGGTCGCTATTTGCTGATCTCCTGTTCGCAGCCCGGTGGGCAACCGGCAACGTTGCAGGGACTTTGGAATGAGCAGATTCTGCCGTCGTGGGACAGCAAGTATACCACCAATATTAATACTGAGATGAACTACTGGCCTTCCGATGTGGCAAATCTTGCGGAGATGGAAGAACCATTGTTCGGGATGATTCGTGAACTTTCGGTGACCGGTCGGGATGCAGCGCGTATCATGTATGGCGCGAGGGGTTGGGTGTTGCACCACAATACCGACATCTGGCGAATAACCGGCACCGTCGATCATGCACCTTCGGGCATGTGGGTTGCAGGCGGTGCATGGACATCACAGCACTTATGGGAACGTTATCTGTATCAGGGAGATCGTAAATTCCTCGAATCGGTTTATCCCATCATGAAAGAAGCCGCGCGTTTTTTTATCGACTATATGGTGCCTGATCCGAAAGAAGGTTATTTGGTGGTAACTCCTTCGCTTTCTCCCGAAAATGCTTTTGGAAAGGATAAGAAGTTCAATATTGCCTCGGGGTGTACCATGGACAATCAGCTCGTTTTCGATCTTTATTCCAATGTGATACGGGCTTCCGAAATTTTGGGTCAGGACAAATCGTTTGCTGACTCGATAACGGTTTTGCGGAGTAAAATTTCGCCAATGCGTATAGGGCGCTTCGGACAATTGCAGGAATGGCAGCAGGATTGGGATGATCCGGCTGATACCCATCGCCATGCCTCTCATCTTTATGGCGTTTTCCCAAGCAACGAAATTTCGCCATACCGTACTCCCGAACTTTTCGATGCGGCACGTACTTCGTTGATCCATAGGGGTGATATTTCCACCGGTTGGGCGATGGCCTGGCGCATCTG
>JAUZOL010000061.1 GCA_030706455.1 Bacteroidota bacterium | reverse complement strand
ATTCTTCGAGCAATGCAAGACGTTGGAAGTATTGTTCGTTTGCTTCGTATTCTCTCAACTTGGCAATCGGTTCGAGCATAGCCATCAGGAATGCTTTTTGAGTAGCACGGGCACCGATAATGTATGCACCGATACGATTGATGGAAGCATCGAAATAGTCGAGTCCAATATTGACACGGTTAAGGGCATTTGCACGAACAATTTCCTGAGCCAGCATAGTAACGCTTTCGTTAAGGATTACCACGTGGTCACTGTCCCAACGCACCGGACGGCTAACGTGCAACAATAATTCGTCTGTGTAAAGCAACAACGAAGAAATTTTGTCGTAGATCTCTTCTGTCGGATGGAAGTGTCCAAGGTCAAGAGTTGCCATCAGACCGTTTTTCACGGCATAACCCATATAGAATTCGTGCGAACCTACAGTAAAGCTTTCGAGACCTGTACCAAACAGCTTACATTCTACAGCATCCTTTACGTTTTCAAATTTATTGGCAAAAATTTTATCCAGCGAATCTTTCAGGTTTTGACGATAGAGCAGACGATCTACTGTAACATCCTTCATTCCATCGTGCACCCAAAGGTTGTGACAGGCTTTACCACCTTGTTGTTTCCCCATTTCGTCGGCAATACGACGGCTGCGGATGGTATGTTCGATCCAGAAGTCACGGATGCCTTTGTCGCGGTGTGAAAGCGACTGATCGCCACTTTTCGGGTGAGAGAAGCTTGAACTATTGAAGTCAAGTTTCATATTATTTTCTTTTGCCCAATCGATCCAGCTCTGAAAATGTTTCGGTTCAATCTGGTCACGATCCACTTTCTGGCCGCCGAAATCGCCATAAATTGCATGCAAGCTCAGACGATGGTCACCGCCGAGTAACGATTTCACCTTTTCGATATCCTGACGCACTTCTGCAATAGTGCGTGCTTTGCCAGGGTAATTACCTGTAGCCTGAATACCACCGGTAAGAGATCCTCCTGCATTTTCAAAACCGGTAACGTCGTCCGTCTGCCAGCAATGAAGAGAGAGGGATATATTTTGTAACTGGTTCAATGCTTTATCTGTGTCGACACCTACAGATGCATATTTTTCTTTGGCAACCTGATAGTTAAGTTCTATCTGAGCATCTTTTTTCATAATTCAATGGTTTGTTGTATAGTTATTAATTTTTTCGATGTAAAAGTAGACAATCCTGATTTTGTAGTAGCTGAAAAAAATGACACTTCAGCTTTGCTTTTTGACAAAAAGAAAAGAAAGAATAAGAAGCAAAGCACAAAAAGAACGAAAACAATCAGAAACAACCAAACTCTTTACAAATAAACTGATTGTCCTCTTCTGCAATTACCAACTTTTCATTCCAGCTTATTAATTACTACTAACTAATAGACTTAGAACAAAATACAAGAAAAAAATCAACCGGAAAATTTCCAAAGCACTACAACATCCTTAATTACAGAGGGATCACAAATTGGGTTAATCATTATTTTTCGAATTAAATCACCTTCAACAACATTCAAATAATACCACACATTTTATAGAAAAACTATTCATATACTCACATGATAATCAACACACAAACATACATAATATTATCTGAATTAAATATAATTTATCCCAATTTGAACTTTCTCTACGAGCAAATTATTTACAATAGCATAACAAATAGACGAAATCGTACATAATCGCATTTTCTTCTGCAAAATCTTTCTAAATTTGCATCACTAACCTAGTCTAACCCATGAACAAGCTTACCAACAATTCTATCATGCTCAAATATCTTGTTACGAATGCACAAGATTTATTATGGGGCATAACTGTGACTACAGTGGGTACTCACCAAATAAAAAAAAATTACGAAATATACCCCCCCTTAGCCGGACATCCCAGCAAATATTACTTTCAACCGAACGAAGGTCGCATTCTTGACGAGTTTCAATTAGTTTATATCACCAAAGGCGAAGGCAAATTCTACACCAGTAAAAACAAATGTATTGATGTAAAAGAAGGTGACATGATGTTGGTTATGCCAGGCTTGTGGCACTGTTATTGTCCCAGTAAGAAAACAGGGTGGAATGAATATTGGATCGGATTCAAGGGTGAAGTAATGGATCTTCGTGCCCGAAACGGATTTCTGAATAATGAAAACTGCATTTACAAAGTTGGAATGCGGGACGAAATAGTAAATCTTTACCAACAAGCAATAAACGTTGCAACAACTGAAAGCACTGCATACCAACAGGTTTTAGCCGGAATCGCCAATTTACTTCTCGGACTATCAATGGCTTACGACAAGGAACAACAATTTGAGAACTATACCGTTCTACAAATGACCAAAGCCAAAATGATTATCCGGGAAAACATATATTCTAAAATAACACCGGAGGAAATAGCCAATTCACTAAACATGAGCTATTCCTGGTTCCGAAAAACTTTTAAGGAATTCACAGGTCTGTCACCTGCATCCTATATGCAAAAACTCAAACTCCAAGCAGCTAAAGACTCACTGGTAACTACCAATCAATCCATTAAAGAAATTGCTTACACCCTGCATTACGACAACTCTGAACACTTCTCTACTCAATTCAAAAAACACATAGGAATGTCACCGAAAGACTTCCGGGCTCAGCATGGCAAATTTACAGCCAGCAAATCGTCTGACTAGAAACAAGTAACCATCTTTATTTATATAGGATCTGTACATATTATTCATTTGGAGAGCTTATACACTTCACTTCCGGCAAGTAAGAAACACCCCAAACCGTAGTCTTCAAAATCGGGAGTTTTATCATAACTCAAGGGCTGTCCGTCTTTCGGCTCCTTACCTGTTCCCTGTACGAAGCCCAATTTTCCGTCGGGATGCACAACCTCTTTGACCATAGCATTCCAGGCTTTCGCAATGGCAGGCAGATAAACTTTTCGGTTGAGCCATCCGTGACGAACGCCCCATGCCATTCCATAGACAAAGAGAGAAGTCCCGGATGTTTCCTGTCCTCCAAAATGAGCAGCATCGTGCAGACTCACATTCCAAAAACCATCGGGACGTTGTAATGGCAGCAATGCCGTCATCATCTTCATGTATGTTCTCTTATATTCGGCATAACCGACTGCTTTTGGGGGCAGAACATCCATCACGCGAACCAACGCGGCTACCACCCAGCCGTTACCACGCGACCAGTAGCAATCTTCTCCATTCGGTTCTTTGTAAGGTGCTACAAAATCTTTATCACGCCACCACAGGTTATCTTTGGCATTAAACAAGCCACCACCCTGTTTGAGTTTAGTATCCAAGTACATGTCGTACATGCGCTGAAAATAACGGTCATCTTTATATATCACACCCAGTTCGGCAAAAACAGGCATTGCCATCTGCAACGCATCGATCCACCACCAATCGTCCACTTTATCAGTAGCCAGCATCTTATCTATCGAGGCCTTAATATTTTCAATACGCTCGGGTTTTGATTTATCCAGCTTGTATAAGTCAATATAGGTTTGCCCGCAACACTGGTTATCAGCATTGCGTGTTTCAATACCGCCACGGAGATCCCATTTATGAAATTCGCTCCAATCCATAGCATATTTCAGATATTCGGCCTTCGGATTCAACGCATAAAGAGCCATCAATCCTTCGTAATAGACACCGCGTGTCCAGATATTGCTGGGACGGACTTTATCGGTCACCAACGGTTTCGACGGATCGGCATATTTTGCCATAAAATAGGCATTCACCAGTTCCATCTTTTCCAACACTTCTTTTCCTGCAGGCAATACCTGTGCATGAGCGACAACCAAACAATTACTTAAAAGAACCATTACTGCAAGCGCAAGAATTTTCTTCATATGATCTAACATTTTCAAATTGAGTACTGTTGACTAAATACTTTTATCATCTTATCAGTGTTACCGCCATCAGGCCGATTACCACCTCGTTGGCACGGGTTTCGAGCGTCAGCTGTTTCAACTGCTTCGATCTGTTCAACGGCAGGTCAAGAATCACTGCTGCTCCACCATCAATTTCACGTCCCGAGGCGGGTGACACCGGCGTTTCGGTATAGTCACCACCATTCCGTTTGGTTGCATCGGTTGCCTGTTTCTCTTTCGTTGCCATCATCTCGCGGCTGACGGCTCCCGTTTTCAGGAATACCCGGTAGGGACGAGGAGCTTGCATATTAAACGCAAAGCCATCTTCATAATAATCCTGTTCGATAGGGCACCACGTTTGCGGATTGACTAGCGACAGAGAATCTGAAGTGCCATCTGCATACCAAACCTTCACCACTCCGTTCGTAAAACGACTTTGCATGTGATTGGTCGATCCTGCCATCAACAGATAAGCATGCGACGCTTTCTCCGTCAACGGAACAGTGACCGAAGCCGGATAGTTGTTCCAAAGCGAGGTAAACGCAATATTTTTTATTTCGGGCAATGATGCCGTGCGGAACGGAACGCCCATCGGGGTATTAAAAATTCCGTTCTCAGAGGCTTTACGCAACCCGCTATCGTCGATGACGGCCGTTGTGAGCGGATGCGTCCACTCGCCGATACCCTGCGTAGGCGTTTGCAGCGTGGTATAGGGTGAACGCGGAGCAAGGTATTCGTTTTTGAAAATCTGAGTCACTCTATCGTTCAGCTGATTGTCAATATTGACCACCTCTGTTCTCTCTTTGGCATTGACGGGTAACGTCCAATCAACCAATGTGAGCTCCTCCCGCTGGCCATTGTCCTGCACAAACGAGATGCAGTTGGTTCCGAAAACCGCAATACCAACCGGAACTTCGATCTGTTCCGAAACCGAGGCGGCAGCGATAGTTTGTTTGCCTTTGATTTGCTCGCCATTCACCAACAGCTTACCAGTTACAGCAACACCGCGATTATTGAGCAAACAGAAAGAGAGATGACCGGATCCCGAATTCACCGGCTGCACCGCCAACGGTTCTTTCACCCAAAGTCCGACCGGCATCCACCACATCAGATCACCCTGCATCGCACGAACAAAGAAGGTACGGTGACCAACCTCTCCCTTAATTGTGCCTGAGATCGCACTTCCGTCCGTTCGTTTATTGCCCAGCACCGATTGCGGATCGTAAACTGTTCCAATCGAAACGTCGAGCGTTTGCTTGTATGTATCGCCATGTGCTACCGTAATCTCTTCCGGCGTATTAACAGACTTTCCACCCCACTCTATTTCAACACTATTTTCCTGATATTTACCACACATTACCCAAATGGCAGGAGTTCCTACCGCAGTCGTATCGACACGCCAGGCAGCCGGTTTTCTATTGACCGAAACGCGTGTGATTTTATCGGAATAAGCTTTCAAATGCAATTCCAGGTTGAGTAACTTCGGCAAGTGCTGACCAATGTTATAACGTTCAACATTGCCGTTTCGCTTGTAATCGATCGAAATATCGGGAGTGGAGAACGAAGCAAATTTCCAATCAGTAGGCATTCCCGGACGAATCACCAACCGGTCGTTCAAGGCATCGGGCAAAATTCCGAACAATCCCTGAACCAATGCCCGCGTGAACATCCCGATCGGATCGCCGAAATCGCGGTAACACTCGCCACGCGCAGCATCGTAAAAGCTGATTTGTCCCACATTGCCGGGACTTGCCCCCAGATACATCCCATCGATCACCGAACTTTTGAACAACTTAAAAGCGGCGTCACGACGACCGCTTTGCCAGTAAGAGAGTGCCGTATGCCACACTTCGGCAAAAGCTACGTTGTTCGTCGACCAGCAATATGGCATCCAGTCGGAGGTAGAGATAGTCTCCCAGCCCTCATCCTTCAAACCTTTTGCTTTGACGGGAATATGGGGAATCTGCGTATCGACATAGCGCGTTGCCTGATAAAACTGGAACGGGTCACCGGCTTCCGAATCGACGGTATGATACACCGACCAAACTGCCGCGCTCGCATGCAACCCTTTATTGCCCATAAAATCTTTGTACTCGGCCCACACACCCTTGCCGGACATCCACAGCTGCTTATTCAGGGCAGTCCATATTTTTGCGGCCTCCTGCTCGTAAGGAATCGGATCTTCTCCTATTTTACGGGCAATTTCAGCCGCCATTTTATTGTCCCGGTAATTATAGGCAGTAGAGTGAGTTGCCGCTCCACTATTGTATTGCAAACCGTCGCTGGCCCAAATGGCAGCATAACCGTCGTAAAGCCCGTCATCGTTGGGATCAAAATTGCGTTTTTCCCACGCAAGGCTGAGCTTCAGCACCGGCCACATCTTTTTTACATAGTCGAGATCACCAGTCCAGTTGAAATGCCACAACAACTCGTCAATGTAGCAAAGATTCATATCGTAATGGTGCATCTCGTTATTTTTCTGCGGATTGCGACAAATATAACCGTTACTGTACATCGGCGTTCCCCACTGCTTCAAGGCACGTGCCAAATGTAGCGCGCTGTCCTGCGCCGGATGTGGAATTGTATTCGGCACATCCGTCACCTGCGAAGCCGCATAATCGTTGAAATGAAGCCGCGACCGGTCATGCCAGCCCAACACATCGCCAGTGTAAGCACCCCGCCAACCTGCCAGGCGCATCCGCCAGCCGATAGCACCGTGCAGATAGGAGTTCGGTTCCCAAATGGCGTCGGCCGCTATGGCTAACGTTCCGCCCAAAGTATTGATAAACGGATCGGGCGTGGTTATTTTGACGCGTGAAGCCAATTGCTGACGCGCAGCTTCCGCCTGCACAAACTTTGCCTCAAGCTTTTTATACGAAAGGAAGTTATCTTTATTATCTTTCACCACTGCCACATAAAAAGGCGTTTGTCGGATCACTTCAAAGCGCGCCATTACTACCGGCTGATCATTAGCTACAGAGCTGTTCCATTGTGCAAACGGAGACGCAACGACCGTCGGGTTGCCTGCTTTGATCACAGACGACTCCGGAAAGATTCCGGTCAGCGTTATCGCCGCGCTCTTTTTCGTCGGAGGAAGCGTCAGTTGAAAATCGTTCCTGCCGAAAAGGTATTTATTACCGGTACAATATTCCGGCTTCAGATCAAAACAGTCGGCCGCATCTACACCCAGATCGCCTTCGCGCGAAAAGCGTTTGCCGGTAGCTCCACCAAAAACGGCCACCAACTCCACCTTCTTATAGCAATTCCGCAGCTCTCCTCTTAAGACAAACCCTTCGGTATCGGCCATAGCCAATGCTGTGAGATGCAATTCGCCGTCACCCAGCAACGGATCTTTGATTGTGTACAGGCGGGAACCTGCCCGGTAGCGCGCTTCCACAAACTGAGCATCGTTCAGCCATTTGGTTTCGCCATCCACCACCAGTCCGAAATGGAGGTTGCCTCCCATTCCCGGCAGGTAAAAGGCAAATTCGGGAACATCCCCCGTTTCTGCACGAAACGCAGTATTCGTCCCGTACAATGCCCGGTTGTACTTCACCTTGCCGTTGACAATCACAAAATCGTCACCGTCGGGCATGTAGCGCAACGTCCGTTCTTTGCCGTGCCAAAGGCCGTTCCATCCCATTGCGGGGAAAACCGAAACGATAAACAAGAATATAAAAATCAATCTCATATTCCTATTCAAAAAAAGGCAAAGATGATTTGAAAAATCAACAATCATATGATAAAACATATCTATAAAAGATACTTTTGCATTTTTGCTGTACAAAAGGCTATTACTAACGTCCAGTTCCAGGATGTTCTTTGAAGTTTCGAGAAATTACATCCCGAATCAATTTATCTACTGCAATAAAATATTCAAACGCGTCTTTTTTACTTTGAGGAACAAGTCTAAAACCCACCAAACCAATCATGGATGGATAACGGTCAAAGATTTTTTTTACATCTGCGTGAGAAAAAGGATTTCTAAATTTGTTTTTCCATTCTTCTATTTGCTCCTTCTCTTTTTCTTTTATCAAACCTTTTTTCAAAGCATTAATAACATTATCATATAAAAAATTGGAAGAATATTCATCTACTGGGTCTTTAAATCTTTCCACCTCCGCGTTACAATAGCTGGTGGCTGTAGGAGCATCTTGATAGATTAATATAACTTTTAGAAACAATTCAACTAACAAGTTAGTCGAGGTAACTGCAGCCAGATAGAGTCCACTCAGCAAACACTGAGCTATTTCTTTTCGTAGCGGATCAAACTCATTCCATCCATATGGTGTTTCCAATTGCATTTCAATCTTTGTCAAATTATCAACAAAGTTATTATACCAGTTTTCTCGAAAACATTCAGCTTCTAGTCCCATAATATTTCAATTAATCATCCTAAATAATATTAGATTTGCATTGAAGAATTATTTCATTTTCGCATCTTCACATTTCCAAATCACAATTTCTTCTCTTTCAACGGCGTCAACGTTACCGGACCGAGCAAACCTGAAGGAACTGTTCCCCAATCGGCATACGTCACCGGTTTATAAAAGAGATTCACCATGTTGATTTCGTTAAATATACGCCAGTTCACACCCCGACGATCATAATCGGCAATGCGGTTGGCCGGAAGATTGGTTACCTCCACTTCGAGCCTGTTTTTACCCGGATGAAGCAGTTTGCCGACATTGGCCACAAAAGGCACAGCCCAAAGAGTTCCGGCATCCTGCCCGTTGACGCGAACACGCGCACTCTCGCGCACATCACCCAGGTTCAATTGCCAGTCGGCAGCCGCTGTTGCAGACAATTCAAATTCCACGCTGTAACAGGCAGTTCCCTTATTGATTTTCGCATTCGGTTCGTTCAACACTGTCCACGAACCAAGCGTATCGATGGCGAAGGTGCCGGAAATGGCTGGATCGCTTTCGGCAAAGCGCAACGACCAACCTTTGGAAACAGTCACAGGACTCTTTTCCAGTTCGGTATATTGCCATTCGGCAGCTTGTACATCAGCAGTTTCAAAGGCTTTAAGAATCACCGATCCTCCCGAGTTCAGCTGCAAATAGACCTCTGTTTTTCCATTGTTCCGGCGAACTTTCGCTTTGCCTGAATTGCCGTTCATCGGATCGAACAGCACGGCCGATTGGGTTTTTACAGCCAAAGGCACCCAACCGTCAACCCCTTTATCCAGCAACGAGGAGATGAAATAGTGATGACCGGTTTCGTTTGACCGGCGAATGCAGGAGAGGCCAAGATCGGTACGCATGTCCTCTTTTTGCACTTTACAGGCTGCAAGTGCCGACGCGTAATCGGGAGCAACCACAATATTGCCTTTGCCGAAAGGCATTACTTCTGTTTTCGTTTCAGAAGTAATTTTGGGCAATACTGACAATGACTTATCCAGCAACGCTTTCCTTTGTTTCAAATTTCCCAGCCCCGGAACATCCTGCGGGTAACCTCCCACAAAGACCACTGTCGCACCCTCTTTGGCAAGCGACAAGAGGTGAGCCATCACATCGTCGGGAATGGTTTGGACATTCGGCAGAAGAAGTGCCTTGTAATCCGCACCGCCAATCGTATGCAGTTTCCCCTGACTCACCGTTGTGCTGCGAACAAATTGATCGGAGATATAGTCGACATCGTATCCACTTTTGATAATGGTATGGATGGCCTCGATAAACTTTGGGGCTCTTGCAGCCATTTCGTGAATAGTAAAAGCAAGGTACGGATGTTGCAAATCGGTTTTCCACATGTCGTAAATCGGCAAATAAACCAGGAAGTCGTTATCGGGTTTACCCTCCTGCAAAAACGATTGACAACGGGCGATATAGCTGAACAAAGGAGCAGCATCGCGCCAAATGGTATTGGTCGGCGACATATCCACAGCGGCGTAGAACTTCCAACCCGGCCAGGCGGCTTCTTTGGGTGAATAGGTTGTGCCGTGAAAATAGACATGGTTGACACCCGCAATAAAGAACAGATCAAGGTCTGGCTTGCATTGCGAGAGTGAGGTACGGAAATGGTCGGTCAACCAGGTAAATGTTTCGGACGAAGCCAACGGTTTGCCCGAAATATGAGCTGCAGAGGAGGCGTATTTCAACATGGAAATATCCGAATCATTCGTTTTACGGATAGAATCGACACGCAACCCCTTGATATGAAAATCGGAGATACCGAACGATTCGCATTCGGGAATATCGACCGTTGCGTAGAGATCGATCAGGTTACCGGGCGAACCATGCGCCTGATTGCGGGTAGTGCTGCCATGCGCGTGCGCCCATGCAGTCCACGTTTTGGTAAAATTTTCCTGCAACAAATCGGATAGGGTCTCGCGGTAATCGGATACTACACGCGCTACAATATCCGCATTGCCCTGCCCTCTGAACTCGGGGAGATATTCTTCGAGCTTATAACCACGACGAAGCTGAAACTGTTCAAACAGATCGGGAGTCCAATCGGCATTGAACACCTCGTAGGAGTCGTTGAAAAAAGAGTGCGGATAGGCTGTTTTATTTTGAGCAAAGGCACGATCGAAGCGCCCGAGATAGTTGGCAACTGCCTGTTTTGAAAAATGGTTCATCACCCATCCTTCGCCTCCAGGAGCAGCACGTTTTACTTTCTGCAACGTTTTACCCACAAAAACAGCCGTCAAATGCCATTCTCCCCGAGGTGCTTTCCATTGAAGCTTACCTGTTTTATCAAGCTTAGTTGTCAGATCGAGTTTTTTCCCGTCAGCAGAAAAGGCCATCAAGCGCGACAGTTTTGCCACTCCCTGCTGTTTTGTATCGCTTATCGTCACAGCCTCCTTCAGCGTCTCACCTGCTTTGAGTATATAATCCTGAAAAACGACTTTGCAAGCTGCATCATCAATGGTAACTTCAGGGCTACCGAACGGCCAGCCGGTACCGGTATTCATATCGATCTTCATCCCCAAACGGGCAGCCTCATTTTCGGTGTGGGTCAACATCTCCATCCATTTGGGCGAGAGGTAACTGATGTTGTTCGCATCATTGCCCTGCACTCCGTAAATCGGGGTAATCTCCAATCCACCCATACCCTTGGCTGCATATTCCAACATGTTGTAGGTAAGATTTGCCTTATCGACAGCGCTGCCCAACCACCACCAACGTGCCCACGGTTTGGCTTCCGCTTTCACTGCTGGCCACGAGGTTGTTTGGGCAGAAAGTGAAACGGCAGAAGCAAACAAGAACGAAACGGATATAATTAACTTATTCCATTTTTCCATAACAATTTAATTATAAGCGTGGTTGTTTTAGATTAAATTGGCATATTGGCAAATTAACATATTGAATCAGGGCATTTTTTTCAATCCTTCCCACACAACGTTCCAGTTGCCGTCTTTCGGGAAGCCCGGATTATTGCCTTTGCTTCCATCCCAACCGGCACACATCATGGCAACAGCAGTCAGTAAGCCTCCGTTTCCGGGAAGATAGATACGCAAGCGTTCGTCCTGATAGTTATGCCCGTTCACCAAGTAGGTATTGGTGCGCTTATTCATCAACAGCGCGCCCACGGCCTTTTCGCCATCGCCCAAACGAGCGGCATCCATGGCCGTCATCGGGTAATCCCAACCCCAGGTTTTGTCCCAGTTCCAGTTTTTCCACACCCAATTCAAGGTGTTTTTCATCGTAGCCGGATTCACCAGACGGCTCTGCGGGAAAATACCCAACGCACCCAATACCGCCATATGGTCGGAAGTAAAACGAACATCATGATAAGTTTCAGGCGCCGTTTCTGCCGCCAGATACAAACCATCTTTCTGTGCCAACGGAGACAACAGTTTCTGTATTTTGTTCCACTCTTTATTTTCGGGCAAACCGGCTCGCACTCTCCACTGTTGAGCCACGCTCAGGGCATAGTGCCAGTATGCCAATTCAAAAGGCGGATTGGTAGTTTCGGCAGCACGCAGGGTTTCCTGAGCCGGGATGACACCTTTCAACACATAACGATTTCTATCCTTGTCGTACGTTGCAAACGACGCCATAAAATCGGCCGTTTCAAACACCAGTTTCTTGTATTTTTCCACCACAGCTTTCGAAGGATGGTCGCGATAAATCAGTTCGGCCATGTAAATAAAATGGGGTTGCTGCCAGATAAGAAAAGAACCCACTTTGGAAGGAGCTTCTATCGCCGATGGATCGGTCATTTTCATCCATCGAATACCTTTGAACCCTTGACGTTCAGCAATTTTTTTAGCATTATCATAGGCCACGTTGTACCAGTCCATGCTTCTTTCCAATAAGTCGATACGGTTCCACAATGCAAAATGAACGGCGTGCCACCAGTACATTTCGAGGTGAAATTTTCCAAACCAACTGTTGTAGGTTAGCCCTGTTTCCTGTGGAGGCACATTACCGGCACACTGTATGGCCATCAGGTACTGCGACAGCACCACGCGACGTTCCAGTTCTCTTGCACGAGCATCTTTACATTGAGAGAAATCAGCAGCTGCACCTTTCGTCCAGAAACTATTCCAATAAGAAGCAGAGGCTTCAATTGTTTCTTCAAAATTTTTCAAACTCAATTGGGGTCTTTCTTTCGTGAACGCACACGAAAATGAAAATTTGTCTGTATTCTCAGGGGCTAAAACGTAGTAATGATTTTTCATTTCAGACAGAGATGCCGCTCCCTGCCACTGAAGTTTTACGTAATAGGTTGTTGCGTCCAACCGACAGCAAATAATCACATAACCTGTTCCGGATTCCACAATAGAGGTCGCATAAGCCTCCGGTTTCGACCAGTTGCAGGCGTCGTCGGTATGTTTGCCCGATGGGTAAGGAAAACGCAAATTAAATTTGAGATTGCCAGATCGAATCAGGGAAGAGCTAACGGATACCGCAATCATATCTTCCGCCGGATGACAAACGGTTTGCACGGCGACCGGCTTGCCAAACAGCAAATAGGAACTGCTCAGTTTTCCGTTCCACAAATCGAGGGTTTGATTCACATTCGTAAAATCGGCCATTTTTGCTTGCTGACCCTGTGCATCGTGGAGTTCCAACCCTATTACCCCCAAATGCAGGCGATGGGGGTTTTCACGAAACCACTCGGCCGCTTCTTTCTGACGTCCTTCCTTAAATTCGGTCGAATATGGTTCATTCCAACCGTGAAAATTATAGTTTTTCAAAGTCTCTTCGAAACGATAGTTATTCGGATTGGAAAAACTATGCCAGCCCCACTGCGATTGCGTGCCAAGAGGAACTCCGTTTTTATATAGTTCCGGAAAGGTTTGTAAACCCGAAGCATCTGCAGTAAATGCAAAATTACCATTTCCCACTGACAAGGACGAAAGGGAATCGAACGAATGAACAACCGGATTATTTCGGAAAACAAGGGCTTGTCTGTTTATCGAGGCAAACAGGACGGACGTAACACCTATGCAACAAAAAAGCAGCAGATATTTCGGAAGAAAGGACAGCTTCATAATTAAAAGAGCTAACGCAATATTTTAGTGAAGTTACAAAAGTAAAAATTAAGTTGCGCCCCGAACTTTATTTTTTGATATTTTGGCTTTATTTTTTGACACAAATCACTAGTTTGCATTCTAAACCGAACAAAAGGAGCCATCCCTGCTCCGCTTCATTTTAATTTAAAGAACGCCACATCAAATAAGATACAAAATACATCGCCAGCTTAGTTGACAACTAAAAGTTACGAATATCCATAGCGTCACGACAAAGCCGCCTTCCAAAAACATACACGATGCTCCCAAAAGATTCAATATCGCAACATTTAGAACAAAAAGAAAACATATAATTTTTGTTTATTAAAGGTGGTTTTTAATTAATTATTATTTTATCGCATTTTAATTTTATGAAAATTATATACCATACAAATCCTTCCACAAAAGCTTACATTACTTTTAGACGAAAGACATTTCACAGCAAAAATCAAAATAAAGGCGTATTTTTAATATTAAATGTGAATTAAAAGACGAATATTGCAAATAAAAATAACATTTTGTGTATTATAATTAACCAGCACTTCACCACAGACACTTACTCAAATTAATAATCAGGACTTTATGTTTCATTCACTGTTTTAACATTTAATTGTACAACATTTTGATTTCCTCAAAAAGACACTATATTTGCAACCCATTTCCTTTTTTTAAAAGTAGGTGGTTGAAACTTATCATTTGACTCCAAAAAATTATGCATAAAGCAGGCTTTGTAAACATTGTAGGTAACCCCAACGTAGGCAAATCAACATTAATGAACGCCTTGGTGGGAGAACGAATATCAATCATTACCTCCAAAGCACAGACAACCCGCCACCGCATAATGGGAATTGTCAATGGTGATGATTTTCAAATTGTATATTCTGACACCCCGGGTGTCTTAAAACCGCACTACAAACTACAAAAATCAATGCTGGGATTTTCCCAGTCAGCATTAACGGATGCTGATATACTGCTTTACGTCACAGACGTAATTGACTCGAGCGAAAAGAATGCTGATTTTATCGAGATGGTAAAGCAGCATGCAGGCGATTATAAGATCATTTTGGTCGTCAACAAAATCGACTTGGTAGACGAAGCAAAGCTTATTGAGATTGTTGACAGCTGGCATACAATTTTACCTGAGGCTGAAGTAATTCCTATTTCTGCAACTCAGAAGTTCAACATCGATCCGTTGTTAAAACGCATCAAAGAATTATTGCCGGATTCGCCTCCGTTTTTCGACAAAGACGCTTTAACGGACAGGCCGGAGCGCTTTTTTGTAACAGAAATAATCCGAGAGAAAATACTTCTGAACTACGACAAAGAAATTCCTTACTCTGTAGAAGTCGTAGTTGAACAATTTAAAGAGGAAGCCAAATTAATTCGTATCAACGCGGTGATTTATGCTGAAAGAGATTCGCAAAAGGGAATTCTGATTGGACATCAGGGTAAATCCCTTCGCAAAGTCGGCATGGAGGCTAGAAAAGATATCGAAGCTTTTTTTGGTAAGCAAGTATATCTTGAACTATTTATCAAAGTAGAAAAAGACTGGAGAAACCGCGAAACTAAATTACGGAATTTCGGATACCATATCTCCGATTGATCTTTTTCTTTCATCAACAACGACATCCTGAAGAACAGGATGTTCTTTCTCTGTCGATCTGACAATGTTGTGCATGCTCACAACCACTTCCAGGTCAATTTCAATCTAAAGAGGACTTTACACCAACTCTGAACGAGAGCGTTTATTCTGCTCCCTGTTTCGAGCCGTGTATGGTCTTGTAGGAATCATACACTCTTACGAGATCTGCACTTTACACTTAATTAACTGTAAGGCTGTAACTTAACTCTATATAGATGAACAAATTCATTTGTTCCATTGTCATTGTTCTGTTGTGTTTCCTGAATCAAAACATGTTCGCAAAAGCTAACAATTGCGACAATCTTAGTTTTGAAAGAGGAGATTTCACAAACTGGACAGGTAAGACCTGGCTCCATTTCTACACAGAAATTCTCAATCCGTCAACCGGAATTGAGCCGGGACGGCATACCATTATGTCGGACACTACAGCATACGACCGCAATACCGGAGGTAAACTAAAAATTGTCCCTGCCGGCTATAAACATTCTGCACGCCTTGGAGATGCAGTCAACGGGTGCCTATCTGAAAGTTTATCATATACATTGACAGTCGATTCCACTAACGCTCTTTTCATCTGGAAATTTGCCGTCGTCTTACAGGATCCTCTACATGATCACATGGCGGATGAACAACCTCGTTTTAAAATTACGCTGGAAGATCAGGACGGGAATATCATATCGTCTTGCAGCCAGTATGACGTTAATGCGGCTGAACACATCCCCGGATTTCAGACTTATTATCCTGACGGATTTTCACGCGATTCTGACAATGTCACGATGATTGTCTGGCGAGACTGGACTACAGCAGCCGCAAACCTCATGCCATTTTACGGCAAGAAAGTAACCCTCACATTCACTTCTGAAGATTGCACCAAACAAGGTCATTTTGGCTACGCCTATTTCGTAGCCGAATGCCACCCCATGATAATATCAGTCAATTATTGCAAAGACGACACGGATGCCCGCCTCGAAGCTCCGGATGGGTTTTCCGATTAT
>JAUZOL010000060.1 GCA_030706455.1 Bacteroidota bacterium | reverse complement strand
GCCTATTCCAAGTTCAGTCGTAACCGCACTTTCGGCACCATGATCGGGAAAGGATATTCGGTCAAAACCGCTCAACTCGAAATGGAAATGATCGCCGAAGGCTATTACGGCACAAAATGTATCAAAGAAATCAACGAGTGCTACCACGTAAAGATGCCCATCATGGAATTTGTATATAATGTACTGTACAACAGAGCATCTCCCATACTTCAGGTAAGAGCACTCACTGAATTGATACGTTAATTCATTTTACACACATCAATTTCAAATAACACACATCAAATGGGAAACATCAGCATTAACATTGACAAAACCTTTGGATTTATCTCCAAAGAGGCTGTTTCGGGCTACGAAGCAGCAGTAAAAGCAAGCAATGCTGCTTTACACGCCGGAACCGGCAAAGGAAATGACTACTTGGGTTGGCTCAACCTACCCTCGTCAACAACAGCAGAACATCTGGCTGACATCGAAGCCACTGCCAAAATCCTGATCGACAACTGCGAAGTAGTGGTTGTGGTTGGTATCGGCGGAAGCTACCTCGGCGCAAAAGCCGTTATCGACGCTCTTTCCAACAGTTTCGACTGGTTGCAAACCGAACGTAAATATCCGGTAATCGTTTATGCCGGTCAAAACATCGGCGAAGATTACCTTTGCGAACTGCAGTCGTTTCTAAAAACAAAGAAATTCGGTATCATTTCCATCTCAAAATCGGGAACCACTACCGAACCTGCTCTGGCTTTCCGCCTGTTGAAATCACAGCTGGAAGCACAACAAGGCAAAGAAGCGGCTAAAAAACTGATTGTTGCTATCACAGATAAAGCCCGTGGCGCGTTGCGTACATTGGCTACACAGGAAGGTTACAAAACATTCATCATCGAAGACAATATCGGTGGTCGTTACTCATTCCTGACACCGGTTGGTTTGTTACCCATCGCTACTGCCGGTTTCGACATCAAACAATTAGTTGCCGGTGCTGCCGATATGGAAAAGATAGCCGGTCTGGATACTCCGTTTGCGGAAAATCCTGCGGCCATCTACGCTGCAACACGTAACGAACTCTACAAAAACGGCAAAAAGATCGAAATCCTGGTGAATTTCCACCCGAAACTTCACTTTGTTGCCGAATGGTGGAAACAGCTCTACGGTGAAAGCGAAGGCAAAGAAAACAAAGGTATTTTCCCTGCTGCCGTCGACTTCACTACCGATCTTCACTCCATGGGTCAATGGATCCAGGAAGGCGAACGCACTATTTTCGAAACTGTTATCTCGGTAAAAGAATCGAACCATAGCGTAAGTGTTCCTTCTGACGACGCTAACCTTGATGGCTTGAACTTCCTTGCCGGAAAGCGCGTTGACGAAGTAAATAAAATGGCTGAACTGGGCACCATGCTGGCTCACGTTGACGGTGGTGTTCCCAATATCAAAATTGAATTGCCTAAGCTCGATGAGTACAACCTCGGACAATTGCTCTATTTCTTCGAAAAAGCATGCGGTATCAGCGGTTATGTTCTCGGAGTGAACCCGTTCGACCAACCGGGCGTTGAAGCATACAAAAAGAATATGTTTGCACTGCTCGACAAACCGGGCTACGAAGCCGAAAGCAAAGCGATCAAAGCAAAACTTTAAGTAAGAATCAAGAGCCAAGATTCAAGAAACAAGACAAACCAATGTCTTGACTCTTGGTTCTTGGCTCTTTTATCTATCAACAACATGAAACGTGCCATTTTTCCCGGAACATTCGACCCATTCACTATCGGTCATTACGACATTGTGAAACGCGGATTAAATCTTTTCGATGAGATTATTATCGGTGTGGGTGTAAATCAGGCAAAGAAGACTTTCTTTACCGTTGAAAAGCGAGTGGAAATAATCAGGATGGCATTTAAGAATGAACCTCGCATCAAAGTGCAGGAATATAACACATTGACCGTCGATTTCGCCAAAGATGTCGAGGCTCAGTTTATTTTGCGGGGATTGCGCTCTGTAAGCGACTTTGAATACGAACGTACCATCGCTGATGCCAACAAACATCTGGAAGGTATTGATACTGTAATTCTCAACACCGATCCGGCCTATTCGTTTATTTCATCAACAGTGGTACGCGATTTGCTGGCTTACGGGAAAGACATTTCCGCCTTTTTACCTCCCGATACCAGTTTATAAGTTTACCGGAAAATTACTTTGTGGTTTCGTCTTTGACTTCATCCACACTTTTTTTCACTTCTTCTTCAACGTCCTTCATACCGGATTTGAAGCTTTTCACTCCTTTGCCAAGGCCGTGCATCAATTCAGGAATTTTCTTCCCGCCAAACAACAGCAACACAATCAACGCAATAATGAGCAAATGCTCGTAGCTAAGAAATAATAAAGTAGTCATATAAATATTTACGATTAAATCATTTACGATTTATAATTGAGCCTGTTTGCTCAGTTGCCTGACAGTAGCTTAAAACCGTCATACAACTCTACAAAGTTAATACATTTATCGGGTTTGAATAGTTGCAGCCTGCAAATATTTTCCATCCAAAACAGGTCGTTCCCGATTAATGAATATCCTGCGCATTGAAAGGCGTGGCCTGATACACAAAATAGTTCAACCAATTGGAAAACAACAAGTTGGCATGTCCTCTCCAACGCACCAACGGAGCTTTTTTCGGATCGTTATCCCGGTAGTAATTTTGAGGCACTTCAATGGATGCCCCTTTGGCAACATCGCGTTTATATTCCTGGTCGAGAGTGTTAGGAGAATATTCAGAATGGCCGGTAATAAAGAACTCACGACCATTGCGCGCCATCACCATATATACGCCTGCATCTTCCGACTCAGACAGAATGGTAAGATCCGGACACTTCTCAATATCCTCACGTTTAATTTCGGTATGACGGCTGTGAGGTGCATAAAACACATCATCAAAACCTCTGAAAATAGGATTTAGCGGATCGTTCAACGTATGTTCGAATACTCCGAATTTCTTCTGATCCAATTGATATTTGGGAATATCGTAAAAATGATACAAACCTGCCTGAGCTGCCCAACAAATGTAAAAAGTCGATGTCACATGCGTACGGGCCCAATCAAAGATTTTAGTAATTTCGGGCCAATAACTCACATCTTCATATTCAAATTGCTCGACCGGCGCCCCCGTAACAATCATGCCATCGTACTTCTGATCTTTAATCTTATCAAAGTTCTTATAAAAGGCAATCATGTGCTCGATGGGAGTATTCTTTGAAGTATGACCTTTGATTTTTATAAAATCGATCTCAATCTGGAGCGGCGAGTTCGACAGCAAGCGAATCAGGTCGGTCTCCGTTGTTATTTTTAGCGGCATCAGGTTAAGAATCGCAATCTTCAAAGGACGAATATCCTGCATGGAGGCCTGAAGCGAATCCATCACGAAGATATTCTCACGCTTCAACTGCTCAATGGCAGGCAACTTATCAGGAATATTTACAGGCATATATCAATTTACAATTTATTCATTTACAATGCACTATTGAAAGTGGCTCACCTTCTCACCACCTCACTTTTTATAACTGTATCTGTCGGGCGTTGATGTTCTCGGCCATGAAAACAGATGCCGAAGCAGCAAATTTCTCTTCCGCCTCCGTTGTGAGAAAACGGCACTCCCCACCCTGCGAACATTTTTGTTCCATTTCGGAATGGCGGCTCAGATAGTCGGCAAGACTATCGGCCACTATGTCACCCTGAATAACCAATGCAACATGCTTGGGCAGGTATTTCTGAATTTTATTCACCAGCAACGGATAATGCGTACAACCCAAAATCAGAGTGTCGATAGCCGGATCGACCGAAAAGAGATGGTCCAGATTTTTCTTAATAAAATAGTCAGCTCCATCCGAGTCGTACTCTCCGTTTTCAACCAGCGGCACCCACATCGGACACGCTTCACCCGTCACAACAATATCGGGAAACAGCTTGGCTATTTCAAGCGGATAGGACTGCGATTGAATAGTACCAGTCGTGCCTACCAGACCAACATGACGTGTTTCGGTCAGACTACCGATAGCTTCAACCGTAGGACGGATCACTCCAAGAACACGCCTATTTGGAGCCAAACCGGGAAGATCGCGTTGCTGAATGGAGCGCAAAGCCTTTGCCGAGGCTGTATTGCAAGCCAGAATAACCAGATGGCAATCCAGTTCAAACAGCTTTTTCACACACTCCAATGTATAATGATAGACTACCTCAAACGAACGTGTTCCGTAAGGAGTACGGGCATTATCGCCAAGATAGAGATAATCGTATTGAGGCAAACGTTGACGGATGGCATTCAAAATCGTCAACCCTCCGTAACCCGAATCGAAAACCCCGATCGGACCTGTTCCTTTATGAGATAATTCTGTCTGAGACATTGTTTCTTTATTCCAAAATTCCGGATTTAGCTTCGCTGATTTTCAATTCAAGATTCCATCTGACACTGTGTACTGCAGACTGCGTACTGTCTTACTTTCTCTGATTCAGTTCTTCTTTGCTTTTCACTCTGAATTTATCCGGTTCCGGATCGACAATCTGGTGTTTGTATGCATCCGGATAACCAACTCTGTTGATTTTGGAAGGAATACCATATTCGTTTTGCTCGAATTTGCCATCTTTCTCAATCTTGATATTACCATCCATATATTTCACCATCATGTATTCTCCCAGTTCTTTCCAGGATGCAGTAACAGCCTCAGCCTGTTTATTACTGAAATCAGTGAGGTAAGCTCTGGCAGCAGCCGGATCTTTGGCATACATTTCAAGAGCTGTTTTATCAATCGCAGGCACACTATCCGAGAATTGTTTCTCCCATTTTGTCTGCAATTTGCGGATATCTTCAATCATGTACGAATATTTGGTGTATGCCATATTCGATACCCAGTTGAAAATCCAGAACGATGATGTCCATGAAAATTTCAGCAGACTGCCGTTGTGTTCATCGAAACAGAGCGGCACTTTGGTAATACCGCAATACATCGGCACATATTCCGAACATGCAGCATCGTCAACTCCAAACCAAAAGATTCCGCCTACAGGGTCAGGCATCCAGTGACGCATTTGTGCAATAAACGAGAATCCGGTCTGATAAGTTGCCGTCGGACGTTCGTGCACGTACTCTTTGCCATCGAGTTTCCATGTCAGCGGGCTACAACGCATAGGCGATCCGTAAGGGCCGGCTCCTACTCCTTTAGTAATATCCAGCTCGGTACCTTCATAACGATCGCGCATGGCAAAAATCAGGTCTTTCAATTCAACTTTTTTAGTCGGTTTTATCCACAATGGCATCCGTTCTTTGGTTTCGCCTTTCACATACGAAAGATATTTATCCATTGCCGGATCCATTTTGCGGAAGAACGACCACACGCGGGCTTCGCAGGCACGCAAGGCTACATAATCGAGAGGTGCGTATGTATCAGAAAAGCTGAATTCCGTATTATTCCCATTGAAATAGCCCTTTTCCCGTGCAAAAGAAATCACATCGGGAGAGAACAAACACTCATCTGGTTTGTCGAGAGGGAAAGTTGTAATACGAGCCTGATTAGCATGAGCACTCACGCAATCGTCGGGAATACGACGGGCAACCCAAACGGCACCTTTGCCCTTCGGTCCTTTGCCAACCATCTCCATAATCCATATCTCTTCCGGGTCTGCAATCGAAAACGATTCTCCTTCGCTTGCATAACCATATTCTTCAACCAGCGAAGTCATTACCTTAATCGCTTCACGAGCCGTTTTGGCACGTTGCAAAGCTGTATATATCAAGGTTCCGTAATCCATTACCGATGTGGTATCCACCAATTCTTCCCTACCGCCAAAAGTAGTTTCACCGATAGCCACCTGATATTCGTTCATATTACCAACGACAGAATAGGTATGAGCTACCTGTTTTATTTTGCCCATATATTTACCGGTATCCCAGTCGTGCACATCCACCATTTCACCTGGTGCATGGTCGGCTGCCGGACGAAATGCCAGTGCTCCGAACAAGAAATAGGAGTCGGCAGCATACGAAATAAAGGTAGAACCTGTAGTAGAAGCATTCTTGCCCACTAAAAAATTGGTACAGGCATACGAAAAACCGAACACAGTTTCGGCTATCAAAAAGAGGGAGATAAAAATCTTCTTCATAAAATCATCAATGGTTTATATTCATCATACGACTCAGGTATTTCCCTATAATATCAAATTCGATATTAACAACCGAGCCTTCCACGATTTGGTCGAAGTTGGTATGTTCACGTGTAAAGGGGATAATAGCAACAGAAAAACCTTCCGTCTTCGAGTTGACCACCGTCAAACTCACTCCATTCACACATACCGAACCTTTTTCAACGGTAACATAACCCTGAGCTGCCATTTCCGGTGCCACCGAATATGAAAATGTGTAGTACCAGCTACCATTATTTTCCTGAACCGATGTACAAACAGCAGTTTGATCCACATGTCCCTGCACAATATGTCCGTCCAGACGACCATTCATGATCATGCTGCGTTCAAGATTCACCTTACTGCCAATCGTCAGCAAACCCAGATTTGACTTATCCAGCGTTTCTTTAATGGCAGTGACAGTATACACATCACCAGCAATATCAACAACAGTGAGACATACACCATTATGTGCAACACTTTGATCAATCTTTAATTCACCTGTAAATGAGCAGCGTAATGAAATATGCAGATTATCCTGATCTTTTTGCAGGCCAACTACAGTCGCGGCTTCTTCTATAATACCTGAAAACATAATTTATTCTTCAAATTATACAATTAATATCCTGACTACATTCATTTTTAAGGAATGCAAATGTACAAAAATTGCAGTTCACGAGCAACTTAATAAAAACAAACCCCCCGCCACAAAAGTGACAGGGGGCATATAGGACTTTAATTAAAAAGCGATTACTTCGACAACTTATTCACATGCTTTGCCAATTTCGATTTCAAATTGCTGGCTTTGTTTTTGTGAATCATGTTGCGTTTTGCCAATTTATCCAACATTGCAGCCACCTGAGGAAGCAATGAAGCAGCCGCATCAGCTTCTTTCGTAGCACGCAAAGTTCTTACGGCGTTGCGGGCAGTTTTAGCATAATAACGGTTGTGCAAACGATTTTTTTGCGTTTGACGTATTCTTTTGACAGATGATTTGTGGTTTGCCATAGTTATGTTTCAAAAAGTATATCTTAGTAGCCCATAGGGGAATCGAACCCCTCTTTCCAGAATGAAAATCTGGCGTCCTAACCGATAGACGAATGGGCCATGTGTCTCTCACAAAAGCGGTGCAAAGGTAAGGGACTTATTTTAATCTTCCAAATATCCTGAGCATTTTTTTCGCATTTTCCTTCACTTTTTTTGTAACAAACTCATTATCAGAAGTGATTTTCATCACTTTTTTCGTCTCTGAAATCCGATTCATTTTGGCACAGCTATTGTTACAAACAGCGGACTTTGTTTTGCAATATAATTTATAGTATATTTGAATGCAATTTCCCCATTGGGAACCAGCAAATTAATACGAACAATTGCAAAGATTAATAATTTATCTGACCAATCAGTCTGCTGCCAAACTGACAAAGCAACTAACATTTTGACATGGATATTATCATCAACAACCTTCAAGAAGAACTTTCTGACGAGCAACCGGGGTATCTCTCGATCGTAGCGGACAGTAATGATTTACCGGCTATCAATATAAAACCGGACGAATTAGTTCCTGTTTTACCCTTACGAAACACAGTAATGTTTCCGAACATTGTAATGCCGATTGCTGTAAGCCGCAACAAATCTTTACGGCTCATCCGTGAGGTGTACCAAAAAAACGGGATACTGGCAGCAACCACACAAAAAGATGCCAAGGTTGAAGACCCTACCACCAACGATGTTCAGCAAATAGGAACGATTGCCCGTATCGTACGCATTCTTGAGATGCCGGATAACAGCACAACTGTCCTGCTTCAGGGCATCCAACGATTCGAACTAAAAGAAATAGTTACTTCAACTCCTTACCATCAGGGATTGGTAACACTCCTGCAAGACAAAGTACCTTCAGAAGACAATCGTGTATTTAACGCCCTGATTGAAGCAATCAAAGAACTATCAATCAAAATTATACAGAATTCAGGGATGATTCCTCCCGAAACTTCTTTTGCTATCCGCAATATTGACAGCTCTGAACAGCTCGTCAACTTCATTGCCGGAAATTTCGCTTTGAAAGTTGTCGAAAAACAACGTTTACTTGAAATTGAAGACCTCGAAGAAAGAGGCTATCAATTGCTTGAAATCCTGAACAAAGAATCGCAACTACTTGAAATAAAAGCCTCCATACAATCCAAAGCTCGCGAAGATATTGACCAGCAACAACGCGAATACTTCCTGCAACAACAGATGAAAACCATTCAGGACGAACTGGGTGGCGGCATCAACGAGCAACAAATCAAAACAATGCGTGAAAAAGCGCAGGAAAAGAAATGGGGCAAGGAAGTTGCCGAAGCATTCAACTCTGAACTGGAAAAACTGGAACGTATGCATCCGCATTCTCCGGAGTATCCTACCCAGATGAACTATGTGGAAACCATGCTGGCGTTGCCCTGGAACGAATATTCGAAAGATAATTTTGACCTGAAACGGGCACAAAAAATACTTGATCGCGACCATTTCGGGTTAGAAAAGGTGAAAGAACGTATTATCGAACATTTAGCTGTATTACGTTTGAAAGGCGACATGAAATCGCCCATCATCTGCATGTACGGCCCTCCGGGTGTCGGCAAAACGTCTTTGGGCAAATCCATTGCCGAATCGCTGAACCGGAAATATATCCGTATTGCTTTGGGTGGTTTGCATGACGAGGCTGAAATTCGGGGACACCGTCGTACCTACATTGGTGCTATGCCGGGACGTATCATTCAAAACCTGAAAAAAGCAGGCACTGCAAATCCCGTCATGGTACTGGACGAAATTGATAAAGTGAATGCTGATTTCAAAGGCGATCCTTCATCTGCCCTGCTTGAAGTTCTTGACCCGGAACAAAATTCAACTTTCCACGATAACTATCTGGATATTGATTTCGACCTGTCGAAGGTACTGTTTATTGCCACTGCGAACACCACTCAAACAATCTCACAGCCCCTACTCGACCGTATGGAAATGATTGATGTAAGTGGTTACATCACAGAAGACAAAATAGAAATCGCACATCGCCACTTGGTTCCCCGTCAACGCGACAACCACGGTATAAAGAAAGATCAGATTACGATTCCGAAAGTCACCTTGAAGCACATCATCGAATCGTATACCCGCGAATCAGGAGTACGTGATCTGGAACGCAAAATTGCCAAAATTATGCGTCAGGTTGCTAAAAAGATTGGAACTGAAGAACCTTACGACATTATCGTTCAACCGGATGCGTTGAAAGAATATTTGGGAACTCCGCCGTTTACCCGTGATATTTACGAAGGCAACGATTATGTGGGCGTAGTTACAGGCTTGGCCTGGACATCGGTAGGTGGAGAAATTCTCTTTATTGAAACAAGTCTGAGCAAATCGAAAGCTCCTTCATTAACTCTGACCGGAAATCTCGGTAACGTTATGAAAGAGTCAGCGATTCTTGGCCTGGAATACATTAAATCGCACGCCGCGCAAATCGGCATCGAAGAGAGCAAATTCGAAGAAATGAGCGTCCATGTGCACGTTCCTGAAGGAGCTATTCCCAAAGACGGTCCTTCGGCAGGTATCACCATGGTAACGGCTTTGGCTTCGGCATTTACCCAACGAAAAATCAAAAAAGCATTGGCCATGACCGGGGAAATGACCCTGAGAGGCAAGGTATTGCCCGTAGGCGGCATCAAAGAAAAAATTCTTGCCGCCAAACGTGCCAACATTAAGGAACTTATTCTTTGTGAAGATAACCGGAAAGATATTGAAGAAATCAAACCGGCTTATCTGAAAGGGCTCACCTTCCATTATGTAACCGACATAAAAGAAGTTCTTGACATTGCTCTTTTGAAGAAATAATGAAGAAACGGCGTTTATAATCAAAACTCTTTGATTTCGCTTTTTCGTAACGTATCTTTGTACAAACATCCACGCAGGTTGTATCTCAGCGCATGAGGTTCGCCTCATGGATGTTTTTTGTTTATAAATATATAAATCAATTAATTATGTCGACTATAAAAAAAGTTCATGCACGGCAAATTTTAGATTCGAGAGGGAATCCGACCGTGGAAGTGGAAGTAACAACCAATGAAGGTTTTGTAGGGCGTGCAGCTGTTCCATCGGGTGCATCAACCGGTGTTCACGAAGCTGTAGAATTGCGCGACGGTGACAAATCAAAATATCTGGGAAAAGGTGTTTTGAAAGCCGTGAATAATGTAAACTCAGTTATCGCTCCGGCACTCGAAGGCCATTCGGTACTCGATCAGCGAGGCATCGACAATGCAATGCTGGTACTTGACGGCACAGAAAACAAAGGCAAACTTGGCGCAAATGCCATTCTTGGCGTTTCGCTGGCAGCCGCACATGCAGGAGCTGCCGTTACCAAACAACCGCTTTTCCGCTACGTAGGAGGTGTTAATGCTAACACATTGCCTATCCCAATGATGAACATCCTGAACGGAGGCTCTCATGCCGATAACTCTATCGACTTTCAGGAATTTATGATTATGCCGGTGGGTGCCAGCCGTTTCAGCGAAGCACTCCGCATGGGTTCCGAAGTATTCCACCATCTGAAAGACGTATTGAAAAAACAGGGATATTCTACCAACGTGGGCGATGAAGGCGGGTTTGCTCCAAACCTTAAATCGAACGAAGAAGCTGTTACCGTCATCCTGCAGGCCATCGAAAAAGCCGGTTACCGCCCGGGTGAAGATATCTGCATCGGCCTCGACCCTGCCTCTTCTGAATACTACATTCCCGAAGAAAAGGTTTACCATCTTCACAAATCGTCGGGCGAAAAGCTGACTCCGGCTCAAATGGTGGCTTACTGGAAAGAATGGACATCTAAATATCCGATCATTTCTATTGAAGACGGTATGGCCGAGGATGACTGGGATGGTTGGAAACTGCTGACCGACACCATCGGCGATCATGTTCAGTTAGTAGGCGACGATCTTTTCGTTACCAATGTAAAACGTTTGCAAATGGGTATTGATCGCAAAGTCGGCAATTCCATTCTGATCAAGGTAAATCAGATCGGTTCGTTGTCAGAAACCATCGACTCGGTGAATTTGGCACAAATCAACGGGATGACCACTATCATGAGTCACCGTTCGGGAGAAACCGAAGACAGCACTATTGCCGATTTGGCCGTTGCACTGAACACCGGACTGATCAAAACTGGTTCGGCATCACGTAGTGACCGGATCGCAAAATATAACCAATTGCTCCGTATTGAAGAGGCTTTGGGCGACCAAGCCATTTACTGGGGTAAAAGTTATAAATATGCCAGGTAGTTTTTAAGTTTAATTTTCACCTTTCGAATATCGGGGTTTCTTCACAAAGTTTCCCCGATATTTTTTTATTTTTGCTCAAAATTTAATTGGCAATGAAGCACAACAAACTCTTTTCTATAATTCTTCTAATCAGCTGTCTTTCTGTTACCGCATACGCTAAAAATGGTTATGAGATTAAAATCAAAGTCTCCGGACTGAAAGACTCTACTGTAGTTCTGGCACACTATTTTGCGAAAGAATCTCTCACTTTCATAAAAGACGACTCTACCAAACTGAACAAGAAAGGAGAAGCCATCTTTGCAAATACCAAACCGCTGACCGGAGGTATGTACATTGTCATTCTTCCGCAAAAGAAATATTTCGATCTTTTTATCGGCAACAATCAGCAATTCAGCGTAGAAGCAGACACCGCAAATCTGGTTCGGAACGTTAAATTCAAAGGTTCGGAAGAAAACTCATTATTCTACAACTATCGCAATCTGATTACCGGCAAAACCAAGGAGATGAAGCATCTTAACGAACAGTTTGCCAGCGCTAATCCGGCTCAGAAAGATTCCATCACCAAAGCACGTAACTCTCTTAATACAGAGGTCAAAAACTATATTCGTCAATCGATCGATCAACATAAAGGAACCTTTTTCGCCACATGGCTTCAGGCCCTACAAGAGATAGAGATACCACCTCTTCCCCGTGACGCGAAAGGCAACATTACTGATCCGAATTTCCAATACAAATACTGGCACCAGCATTTCTTCGACAATTTTGACCTGTCGGACATCAGACTCCTGCACACGCCTTTCTACGAACGTAAAGTTCTTTACTATCTTGACAAAGCCGCCATCCAACATCCCGATTCGATTCAGAAAGAGACAGATCGGCTTATGTCTATGATCGGCTCCAACGATGAAGTTCGTCGTTACCTGCTGGGCACTATCTACAACCATCTGGCAGAAAAGGCAAACCAGTATGTAGGAATGGATAGTCCGTTTGTATATTTTGCTGAAAAATACTACCTGCCGCAAGCAACGTGGGCCGACCAGAAATTCAGAGACAACCTGCAAAAGGACATTGCCAAAATCAAGCCCAATCTGCTTGGAAAAGAAGCCCCGAATTTGCCGCTTGCCGAAATTCCGGTTGAGCATTTTATCACTTCAAAAACAGATACGGTTGCGCGCAAAAGCCTTCAAATAGGACGGATGATGAAATTACAAGATGTCAAGGCTAAATTCACCGTCCTTGTTTTCTGGGAAGTCGATTGCGGTCATTGCCAGAAAGAGATGCCCTTGCTCTACGACTCCATCTACCCCATTATCAAAAATAAAGATGTAAAGATTGTCGCGATTCACATGCTTACCGGAGCAGATGCTAAAGCAAAATGGGTGGACTTTGTAAACGACCACAAACTCTACGATTGGATCAATGCAACTCCGCTCGAATATGCTTACAAAGACACCTACAACATCATCTCCACTCCCACCGTATACCTGTTGGACGAAAACAAGCGCATTCTATCCAAACGTATTGGCATTAAACAACTGCCAGAGGTAATTGAGAATGAAATAAAAAAGGCAGGAACAGTTGGCAAATAATTTATTTATGCACATTCCTCTTCGCAAAAAATACGTCCTCCTTTATTTATCAACATTATTTCTCTTAGTGTTGATTGTATTTATTTTAGTGAAGGTGCAAATTTCATATTCATCAAATAATTATATTTCGAAAAATTACAGGTGTTTTTTCAAAGACTCAGTAAGAGAAAAAGTCGATACACTCTGCAATTATAGTTGGGTATCTGACAATGACATATTAACTCATTTTCTTTTTTATGAAGATCTAAAAAACAAAAAAGATTACTATGAATTGAACGATACGAGCTACAACAATTATTACTTTGCCATATGGGATTTCAAACAAATAAAAAACAAAAATATCGAAGACATCAAAATAAACTATCAAATCAATGTCGGCAATTCTGATTTCATTTTTGGACAAACACTTGACTCCCAAAATTTCTGTTCATATTCCGTAAAAACGCCCCATTATCTTGATGATTTCACATTGAATGTAAGCAATCAATCTGTAATAAATAAAGAAATTACAGGATTGCATTACAAAGGATTTTATGGCCTCATTGATAGATTATCAATAAGTGATCATAATGGTAAACCTCAAATATTCATCAATTTTCAAAAGTCTAAAACCCCTACAATAATCCTCATTTATAAGAATCATGGACATATCTTCCTCATCCAGATAAATGCCCACAAAAAATTAAACGAAGATATTATCCATGTCTTAAATCTCCAATAAACCAACTTTACGCCAATATTTTCACATTAAAACTCTTAGCAATATCCTCTTCAAATCGTAATAACTTCGCAATAGCTCCACTCTAATTTTGCATGTATAAAAAGGCAATCAATGCTTCGGCCGGTTGCTTATAACAAATAATACATGCCCGACGATTTAGTTTTTTATATCAGTCAATACGGCTATCTAGCCATTTTCCTTTTCATCTTCCTGCAAGAGATCGGGGCTCCCACTCCGCTGCCCAACGAGCTTATTCTTATTTTTTCCGGCTATTTGGCTTTTACCGGAATTCTGAAATCGCTTCCGCTGATTCTTACTGTGGCTGGTGCCGATTTGCTGGCAGCTACCACTCTCTACGTAATTTTCAACTTTTTCGGAACTTTCCTGCTAAGTGCAAAATCACGCTGGATTCCCATTTCTCAACAAAGCATTCACAGACAATCGCAAAAAATAGCCCGCCTTGGATTTAAGGGGATCGTCATCGGACGGTTATCTCCCTTTATCCGGGGCTATGTGGCTGTTATCTGCGGCCTGCTACACATCAATCCGAAAAGATACGGAATCACCATAGCGGCCACCTCGGTCATTTGGAGCTCATTCTACATTGGTGCTGGTTATCTTTTGGGACCTTACTGGAAATATATCGATACGCATCTCGAAGAATTCAAATACATGCTAATGGCAATACCTGCCGGGATTTTCCTTTGGATTGTTACCCGGTATGTAGTCGGCATACTATACAAGAAACACGCACCAAACACATTATAACGAAGCACGTCCGCATAGTTACATATAACAACCAATTCAAAATAGTTAAAATGAAAGTACACGTAGTATCCGAAACCGCCTACATGATTAAGGGCAATGGAGTACACACCGCATTTGTAGATCATGTGGAACTCCTCAAGGCAAATCAGGATCTTGAAACCGTAGTAAACAATGAAGAGAGAGGCGATGTGATGCACAGCCACACATACGGCCCCTTCTATTTCTGGAAAGGTCTCCGATACAAACATAAAAGAGTATTCACCGCCCACGTTATCCCCGATTCAATCAAAGGTTCGCTCCCTGCATGGAAACTGTGGATGCCTTTCGTGAAATGGTACTTCAAACAGGTCTATTCGTATGCCGATGTCTGCATTGCTATTTCGCCGCGAGTGGAAGAAGCGATCCTTGAAACCGGAGCCAAAACAAAAATAGAACGTGTTTACAACCCGATCCCCGTCGACCGGTGGAAATGCTCTCCCGAAAAACGCCGTCAGGGGCGTGAGATATTGGGGATCAAAGAGGACGAATTTGTTGTCTTGGGCGTGGGACAGCTGCAAGCCCGTAAAGGGGTGGAAGACTTTATGGATGTGGCTGCTTCCATCCCTGAAGCGCGCTTTGCGTGGGCCGGCGGCCGTCCTTTCGGCCCGATGACAGAAGGCATCACTCGTATCGACACCCGCATTGCCGAAAGCGAAGGCTCCAACATACAGTTTACCGGCATGTTAGATTTAGACAAAATGCCACTTATTTACGCTGCCGCCGACCTGATGCTCTTTCCGTCGTATCAGGAAAATTGCCCGTTGGCACCCATTGAAGGAGCTGCCTGCGGACTACCGGTAGTTTTTCGCGACCTTGCAGAATACACGACGCTTTACGAACGTCCGTACCTGAAAGCCTCGACCACCGACGAATTTATCCGACTGACTCGCGAAATGATGTCGGATTCCGAAAAATTAGAGGAGGGGAAAGCCATTTCGCAGGCACTAATACGGCAATTCGACAAGCATGAGATACGCGAAAAGCTGTTGAATATTTACCAATATCTCTACGAAAGCGACCTGCAACGGGCTGCATCAAAATTTCCTTCATTCCAGACAACCTGATTTTTCTATCTCTTTTCCGGAAGCGGATACTCATTCGGGTATCCGCTTTTTTGCTTTATTTCGACATCATATTGTTTATAATAAACAGATTACCGTTATTTTGGAAGGAGTAAGGCAAAAACGTATCTTTGTACTGAGATTTATCCGAAGCCATTTGTCTGCATTTATTCTTTTGCGCAGGCCGGGGAATGGATTTGTAACCATTTCCTTGTTGGAAGAAGAAAATCATCACTAAATCTATTTATTTACTTAAAAAACAAAACAAATGAAGGTCTTAAAATTTGGTGGAACATCCGTAGGTTCCATCGAAAGCATTCTGGAGGTAAAAAAAATCGTTGAAGCCCAGCAGGAGCCGGTAATCGTAGTAGTTTCCGCACTGGGTGGTATCACCGATCAACTCTACCATGTTTCTAACTTAGCCGCTAATGGCGACCCGACCTACATCGATGCTATGCAGGCAATTGTAAAAAGGCATATCGATGTGGTAAATGGCGTTGTTCCTGCCGAAAAACGAACTCAGGTCACAACAACTATCACCGACTTACTGGAAGAACTCACCAACATTATGAAAGGGATCTTCCTGCTTCAAGACCTTACCCAAAAAATCACAGACTCTATTGTGAGCTATGGTGAACGTGCCTCTTCGACCATTGTCGGACAGGTGATTGACAATGCCGTTACGTACGACTCTCGTAAATTTATCAAAACTGTTCCGCAGTTTACCAAACATATCGTCGATTTCCACACCACCAACACGCTTATCAAACAGCAGTTTGCCAACGAGCAGAAAGTGGTTGTGTGCGGAGGGTTTATCTCTTCCGACACCCGTACCAATGTGGTGACCAACCTCGGTCGCGGCGGTTCCGACTACACTGCGGCTATTCTGGCTGCTGCTCTGAAGGCTTCCGTACTGGAAATATGGACCGACGTAGACGGCTTTATGACTGCCGACCCGCGCATCATCAGCAACACCTACGTGATTGACAAACTGTCATTTATAGAAGCAATGGAGTTGTGCAACTTCGGCGCCAAGGTGATCTATCCGCCGACTATCTATCCGGCATATCACAAAAACATTCCCATCCGGATCAAAAACACGTTCAATCCGTCAGCTCCGGGAACCTATATTTCCAACGATCGCACCACCGATACGGTAAAAGCGATCAAGGGTATTTCGTCCATCAACGACACATGTTTGATTACCGTTCAGGGTTTAGGCATGGTAGGCGTTATCGGCGTAAACTACCGCATTTTCAAAACGCTGGCTAAAAACGGAATCAGTGTATTCCTCGTTTCTCAGGCGGCTTCGGAAAACAACACTTCGTTTGCCGTAAAGAACAGCGATGCCGATCTGGCCGTGAAAGCACTCGACGAAGAGTTTGCCCGTGAGATTGAACTGGGAGAAATGAATCGTGCCGTGGCAGAAAGAGATCTGGCTACCGTGGCCATCGTGGGCGAAAACATGAAACGCATTCCCGGTATCGCCGGTAAACTATTTGGCACGCTGGGCCGCAACGGTATCAACGTGATTGCCTGTGCTCAGGGAGCTTC
>JAUZOL010000006.1 GCA_030706455.1 Bacteroidota bacterium | reverse complement strand
CTACCGAAGGTTTGCCCGAAGGGTGTGCCGAACTGGTGAAATTCTATGTTTCGGCAAGCCAGCGTGGTACAGGACTGGGGAAATTATTGATGCAGAAATGTTTTGAATCGGCCGTGGAGTTGGGATATACGCAACTCTATCTCGAAAGTTTTCCCGAACTGGCCAAAGCTGTCGGAATGTATGAGAAAGCCGGCTTTCACACGATTCCTCACCCGTTGGGTAATTCCGGTCATACGGCTTGTACGCTCTGGATGGTGAAAGAACTTTGAAAAAATGAACCTATTTAAGGGAAAGGTTCTCTCATTTAAATTGTTGAAGCTCTATAGTTTGTTTTTTTTGTCCGCATATAAACCGAATATGATTTATACCCCAATGATTTGAAGTAATGGTGTGTTCGTTTCTAAATTCAAATGGATATGAACCTTGGTTTGCTTTACTCTTTTCTATATTTTCAATTACAGGTGTTATTTCTATTATTCTATCACAATTTAATGTGGTATCGGAGTTGATACGTTCAGAAATATGAATTTCTTTGATGAATGGTTGCCAATATCCACGATAGTTTAAATGTCCACGTACAACATATGCGATCAGTGATTTGCTACTGAATAAATTCAATTTGCTTTCAATAATTTCAATTCGCAGACTGTCTACAGTGAGTGCTTTTTGGTTAGACCACCATCCCATGTTGTAGGTTATGGGAATTTCAAAATGTGGTTTTCTTGGCTCAGAAGATAATAAAATTTTACGTCCAAAATTAGTTAGATATGAATAAACACTAGCTACTAAAATAAGGAGAAAGAACACAATTATACCCAATATTTTTAGCGTTTTCTTCATGAGTTTTTAGTTAGTGTCAATTCTTCTTTATCGCAAATAGACTATTTCACTTCAATCCTAATACCTGATCATAGATGGCTCTAACTTTTTTTCCGGCATCTTCCCATGTAATCCGGTTTACTTCGGCACGACCTTCTTCGCGCAGGCTTTTGTACATCGCCGGATATTTTACGATGGAATAGATAGCATCTGCCATGGCGTCAATATCCCAATAATCTGTTTTGATGGCATGTGTCAGAATTTCGGCACATCCCGATTGCTTGGAAATAATCGTCGGCGTTCCTACCTGCATGGCTTCGAGTGGCGAAATGCCGAACGGTTCCGATACCGAAGGCATAATGTAAACATCGCTCTGTGCCAGCATATTGTGAACTTCAGGTCCTTTCAGAAATCCCGTAAAGTGAAACCGGTCGGCAATTCCTCTCTGCGCCACCAAATGAATCATCTGGTTCATCATGTCGCCGCTTCCGGCCATTACAAAGCGTACGTGGCGTGTCTTTTGCAAAACGCGGGCGGCCGCTTCCACAAAATATTCGGGTCCTTTTTGCATGGTGATACGCCCGAGAAATGTTACAACCTTGTCTTTTCGCGGTTGTTTTATGAATGAATCGGCGTTGCCAAGCGGCTCAACGGCGTTATGCACTGTGGTCACCTTGCGTGGGTCGATATGGTACTTCTCGATGACGATCTGGCGGGTTAGGTTACTCACGGTAATAATGTGATCCGCAGTGTCCATGCCTCGTTTTTCGATGCCGTAGACTGTCGGATTTACATTACCTCGACTGCGGTCAAAATCAGTGGCATGCACATGTATTACCAGTGGTTTGCCTGTGATTTGTTTGGCGAAAATCCCGGCCGGATAAGTGAGCCAATCGTGTGAGTGGATAATATCGAATGGATAAGCATGGGCAATAACACTTGCAGCCGCTTCGTAATTGGAGATCTCTTCCAACAGGTTATCCGGATAGCGCCCGGAGAACCCGATACAACCCAGTTCGTTGGTGCCGATACGGCTGTAGTCGTATCGGATGCGGTTACGCAGGTGGTAATATTCATCCGGATGCATTGAGTTTCCAATGCGCTCATTCACAAAATTCCATTCAACATCCCGCCAAACGACCGGTACATTGCAGGCTCCTATGATTTTGAGAAAACTCTGATCTTCATCTCCGTGCGGGCGTGGAATAACAAAGGTGATCTCCATATCTGACTGGAGAGCCATTCCACGGGTGAGTCCGTAGCTTGCAGTTCCCAAACCGCCCAGGATATGCGGAGGAAACTCCCATCCAAACATTAATGCTTTCATGTTATATTCTGATTGGAAGAAAATTAGACTTAAGATTTTGTTTGTTCTCCGGATTGTTCAATTGACTCCAGTAGTTTGAGCGTACGTAGAATTTCAGCAACGCTTGTAGCAAATGACATCGCTCCGTGTCCTGCAAAAGGCGGATTCCCGTCGTGTAATTCGGATAGTGTGCCAAGGCAAAGCTCGCTCATTTCACTTTCGAACCCAATTAACATGCGTTCGATGAAAGAAATTCCGCTGCGCTTGTAAATTTTGAGATAAGCCTCAGCAAACGAGCCGGTAAGCCATGGCCATACCGGACCGTTATGATAGTTGCGGTTTCGCTCGAGCATACTGCCGACGTAAGTGGGCCGGTAAAACGGACTCTTAGGACTTAGTGTGCGCAGTCCTTTCGGTGTAAGCAATTCACGTGTAGTGATATCCACAATTGATTTTTGCTGTATTTTTTCCAATGGAGAATAGGGTAGTGACACGGCAAATATCATGTTCGGGCGTACTTCCCAGTCTTTGTACTCTCCATCAACATAATCGTGCAGATAGGTTCCGTTCCAAAACATGTGAACGAACGACTGACGTGTTAATTCAGACTGATAATCCAATAAGTCGGCGGCATATTCATCCTTTTGAACGGTAGAGATTTCTGCGCCGAATCTTAAGGCGTTATACCAAAGTGCATTGATTTCTACAACATAGCCGGTGCGGGGAGTTATCGGGCGTCCGTTTTCTATAGCATTCATCCATGATATGGCAGTTTGCGTTCCATTGGTATACAAGAGCCCGTTGTCGTGTAAAAATAAATTCGGGTGATTTTGTTTTCGGATAAAGGAAATAACCTTCAGGACAGTTTCTCCGTACAGTTGGTTCGCCTTTTCTATAGAGACCGCCTTTGCATATTGTTGCACGGTTCGGATAAACCATAACAAAACATCCGGAGCATCCAGCTCGTAAATCGTTTTTTCAACTGGCTTTTCAGAAATAAAATTGTTGACGGCAATGAGGGCTGTTGCCATTATCTTTTCAAAGGTAGATGTGTCTTCTATTGCAAGAGTACATCCCGTTAGAGCAATGAACTCATCGCGTGCACGACTTTTGAACCATGGATATCCGGCTAAAAGGTAGTAATCGCCGTTTCGTTTGAAATAAAATTGCTGTGCCGCGTTTTTCAAACTGTTGAAGAAACTGTTTCTGACAGTTCTTTTTTCTATTTCGGATTCAAAAAGGACAGCAAGATTTTGGGTTTCAATCGGAGATGTTCCTGCTGAAAAAATAATGCTTTCGCCTTTCTCTATCGAGAGCTCAAAATAACCGGGAATAAGTAAGTCTTCTTTGTAATTGTATCCGCGCTCCTGTTCTTTCGGGTATTCTATGCCGCGATACCAGTCCGGATGATGAATAAATTCGTTCTGTTTCGACGTTTGCATGAAAAGGGTCGGGTAGCCATCGTACAGACACATTCCAATGCCGTTTTCAGTCGCTGTGTACGAAGTATTTGCCTTGCCATTAGCAACGCATAGGTCATTCACGTTTCGGAATGCCAGAAATGGGCGCAGTCGAAGGGTTGTTCGTGAGTGAGCGTCCAGTAGCGTGTATTTTATCAAATAGCGATTTTCATGAGAGATAAAGATTCTATCCTTCTCTAGAACAACGCCGCCTACTCTGTAAATAGTTCTTGCAGAGGCATCAAAGTGAAATTCACGAATATATTTGTGACCATTCGGGCTGAAATGGTTTTCTTCGTATTTGTGCAACCCAAGATTAAATTCGGCACCATGCTGAATGATAGTCTCGTCAAGCGATGAAAGCAAAACATGGTTGTAGTCGTCCAGGTCAGGGATGGGCACAACCAATAGTCCGTGATATTTTCTTGTGTTGCAGTCTGTTATTGTGTTTGCACTGTAGGCTCCTGACTTGTTTGTGCGCAAAATTTCTTTACGCAACGACTTTTGTAGATTCGTCAGTAAGGTTTTGTCGAATTTCAGATAACTCATGGTGATGGCTTTTTTGAGTTTTGAAACCTATTAAGTCTGTTTTTTTTCGAAATAAAAATGATTTTCTAATGAAAACCGTTGCAAGTTATCATTTATTTCTAATAATAACAATGTTTTTTGCTTGTTGTTAAGCATAAAAATTCGGACGGAAATCTCAAAACAATTCCCTATATTGGGGCTTGCAGAAAGATTAGGATGAGGTACTCCTCGTTATGAAGATGATGCCTGATTCACTGATTTAAGATTTCTTATTACAGACTCATTCGGGATGTCTGATATGTTTATGGTAATGTTAAATGAGGGGTTTTCTGTGCTTGTTTTGCGAATAGTAATTTTTAAACTGTTATTCTGGAATATAGTATAACCGATTGTTGCTGTTTGTGATATGTATATTTTTGGTTGTTGTTTTTGAATATAAATATAAATAGATTGGGTATAATTAACAATATTTAACGTATAATTTGTGTGTAATTTACCGAAAAAAGCAGTTGAGATATTGGAGTTAATAAAAAAACACTATCTTTGCGTTGATTATGATTGATAGCGATTTTGTTTTTTTACCAGGTTGTTTTCAATGGCATAATTATGTATTCATATTTTTTAATTATTTTTACAAATGAACATTTACATTTCGCACCTCAGCTATGGTGTTGACGACAACGGGTTAAAGGAAGTCTTTGAAGCTTACGGACAAGTAGATTCAGCTAAAGTTATCACAGACAAATTCACTGGTAAATCAAGAGGTTTTGGCTTTGTTGAAATGCCTGATGAAGCAGAAGCTAACAAAGCTATCGAAGCTTTGAATCAATCAGAAGTTAACGGTATGACTATCAACGTTAATATTGCAAAACCTCGCGAAGAACGTCCTCGTCGCGAATATAGCAATAACGGTGGTGGTAGCCGTGGTGGTTATAACGACCGTCGCAGCAACAACAGATGGTAATCTTATCTGATTAGATATAGGAAGGGGTATTCTTTACGGAATGTCCCTTTTTTTTATGCTGGTGTATGAGTAAGGAGTAGGTGTGTTGAGGAGCTTAAATTAAAGTTTTGGGGGTTGTTCGTGTTGATGATTCTAAATGATCCTCAATTTATCTCAGTGTATAAAATAAAAAAGCCACTCTTTTGGAGTGGCTTAATTTTTGGGCTCTTCAGGTAGGACTTGAACCTACGACCCCCTGATTAACAGATTGAAGATATAAGTTGTAATAAACTGATATATAGTTATTTGTAAGATTATTTATATTTTCAGTAGCTTTTTAAGTAGGCTGTTATGATTGATTTATCGGATTTCCTTCTCCGTGAAAAAGCCATCTTAGTGATATGCCTAATTGCTCCAATAGAATGATATTTCGCGCTGAGGGTTCTGATTTTATGGATGAGGTGTACCGCAATATATTGGTGAAACCTCCAGAAATACCTACTTGACGCGCAAATTCTGCCTTATTGTTTACCTTACCTTCTGAAATCAAAATTTCGGCTGCCTGCACAAATCGCATTCTAAGGCCTTCAGATATTGATATGTCTATATTATTTCGGGGCATTATTTTCAAAATCTATTATTGCATCTGTTTTTCTTTTGAAAGAGGTAAAGAAACAAAATCAACTTCGGAACCTTCTGAATCAGACATTAAAGCTAATTGATAATTTTGTTTGTTAGGAACTTCAAAAATAACTAATCCTGCTTTTTTCATTTCTGGGTTACATTCCATATTGTATATCATTTTATCTCCTGATAAAGCCAATTCAGAATCAGAATCATATGATTTACCCTTTTCGTCTATTAAAGAAAAATATTCATTTTGTACCGTAATTTTTGAATTTCCCTTATTGGTAAATCCAATTTTAACGACAAGAAAATAACCGTTTGTTTTTTTCTCATCCATCGTTTTAGTATATAAAAATCCCAAAACTTTGTATTCTATATTACCTATTAAAACTTTATCTCCAATATTATTTGCCGGTAAATTTTTGGTTGTATCAGATAATACATTATTGTCAGTTTCTTTTTTTATTTGATTATCGCTATTTCCGCCACAAGTCGAAAATAAAACTGAGATTAATATTATAATTGATATAATTGCAAAACTGGCCGCCGCTATTCCACACCCTTTTTTCTGCATTTTTTTACCCGTTTCTTCAAGTTTTGTTGTTTCCATGAAAAAAAATAAATTAATATCGTTTAATTCTAACTCCAAAAACTATCCTACACCGGCAACCGAGACATCCCCTTCCTGGACACTCTTTTTTTCAGCCTCTCTTTTCTCTCTGTAAAGTTGGTCTAACTGGCTGTTTAGCCTAATGTTTTCTTGTGTTAATCTTTCATTTTCACTATTAAGACGTTCAGTTTCTTTTTCCTGCTTATCTAACATCCGCAATAAAATTTGAATATCGCTGGAAATAGTCAATTCTTTTGGCTTATTGTATTCGGGTTTACTTTCTTCAACTACTTCTTTCGTAGAAATAAAAAAATCAATATTTTTATTGATTGCTGAGGATATTTCCTCTAGTACATTTGTCTTGATATCCTTTACTTTTAGCTTCTCGTCAAGGTTTTGAGGCGTAATATTCAAATTTAGAGCAATGTCTTTTAATTTGAATCCATTGGATTTCAATATGTTACGTACTTCTTTGCCAGTCATAAAGTTAAATAATGCTAATAATCAAGATAAATTCAATCAAAAGCTTGATTTATCAAGTATGATGCTTTATCTTTGCATCAACAAAATTACTTATTCGTTACAAAGATAACGTTTTTAGCAACTCAAATCAATAGCCTAAAAAGGTCATACAGGAAAAGATGGCAAAAAAAGAATACACATTGAAAGAAGCATACGGATGGGTTCCGGCAGTGAAGCAGAAAGAAGTATTTGACGAACTGATGAGTATTATGGGAATTGCCCGTAAAAATGTGTACGAACGCATTAATAATCCTGCTTATGTGCCAACAATAATTGAAGCTCCTGGTATTGAAATGATTTTTGCAAAATACGACATCAAAATAAAATGGCCTACTAAATCCAAAAAGTAGAAAACGGCATGAAAACAGATGATGTTTTAATAACAAAGAGATGCTCAAAATGTGGTGAAACAAAACCATTAGATCAATTTTCAAAAGCATCACACAAAAAATCAGGATACAGATGTAAATGCAAAGCTTGTGATCAAGCATATCAAAAAGAATATAGGCAATCTGAAAAAGGCAAAGCTTATTGTCAAGCATATCGACAATCTGAAAAAGGCAAAGCTTGTGATCAAGCATATCGACAATCTGAAAAAGGCAAAGCTTATTATAAAGTTTATCAGCAGGAATATCGACAATCTGAAAAAAGGAAAGCATATCAAAAAGAATATCAGCAATCTGAAAAAAGGAAAGCATATCAAAAAGAATATAGGCAATCTGAAAAAGGCAAAGCTTGTCAAAAAGCTTTGAATCAGGCATATAGTCAATCTGAAAAAGGCCAAAAGCAATTAGCTAGATCTATTCTTATTCAAACTGGTTTTCCGGAATCTATGATTACAGAAAATTTGATCGATACAAAATTATTAATACTCAAAATTAAACGACAATGCAAAACATCGACGAATTACGCACAAGTTTAGCTGACAATTACGATAAGTTATTATCCGGAAAATTGAAACTTGGAGTGGCAAAAGAACTGGCAAACACTGCCGGTAAAATTATCGGAACACTTAAAGTGGAATCTTCACACAGAATGTTTGTTGGAAATAAACAGCCAATCCCATTCCTGAATGTGGATTATAAAGAACAAGGAGATGGCAAACAGTGATGAGGATGGTAAAAAAGTGGATGTTTTGATGTATTTGTATCATCATTGCAGCTTATCTACTCTCGAAATCATAAAAAACACATTTGCTGATAAGTCGAAACAAAGAGAGACCGCTATTAAGATGAATAATTTGTTGCGTGAACATCAAACGCAATTATCTGAACTTTTGAAACGGTATCAAATCAGATCAAAAAAGTAAACTCACTCAAACTACTACTACACATGACTACTCAACAAAACATCACGCTTACACCACGTCAGGAACAGATTGCCGGGCTGGTGGCCTGTGGTAAGGCAAAAAAGGAGATAGCGGACTTGTTGCATATCTCTGTAGATACGGTGGCAAATATTGTTAAAGAAATTTACGTGCGCACCGGATTAGGCAAGATGAATGAACTGGCAGTATGGTGGATCAGTCGCCGGTTTCGCTTATCAATTGATTTTTCAAATCTCGAACGAGAGATAGTCTCAGGAGTTTGTCTTGGTATTGTACTCTTCTCAATTGTTTTTGTAAACCCTGACATTACCCGCCGCGGTAGCCGTATGGTGCGCCGGACGGATGTAGAACTTGTTAACGAAGAAGCAGCATGACAAATGATAAGCCGGATGTAAATCCAACACAGCGGTTCAGCATTAAAGAAGCCTGCGAAATTTTGGGAGTAAGCCGAAATTCTATTCATAACTACAGTCAGAAAGGTCGCCTCAAAATTGAATACAGGAAATGCAATAACCGCCCGGTTATTAAAGGATCTGAGATTATTAAATGTTGGGAGCTAACTTATTAACTGATATTGAAATGAAAAAGACACTTGGCGACAAAATATATATCGCAATAATGGCAGCAATTTTGATTTTTGCTGCGGCATACACCGTCTACAATTTAATTTATCCTACTAATATCTAACGCTATGGCACTTGGAAACTACACTTTAATCATCGACCATAAGCACAACTCACACGAGTATGTGTTTGACGAAAACAACAAAATAGTTGTTGATATGCACATGAAAATGGCATATAAGCTGCATCGGAACTCGCCGGATGAGGCATGGAGCACAAAAGATCAGTTCTCTATCGACGGTTTGTTGCTCGAAACATGGCATCAAATACTGTTGAATTTTGAAAAGGCGCTTTGTTTATGTCCTGCTTAGAACTTGCTGAAAATATGTTGACATACGACGAAATAAAGCAACTGGCCGAAGATAATATTGGGATGGAAGTTTTTGTTCCAAACAAGGGCACCGCCTATTTATGCGGGTATTCTCCCGATGGTCTGATTGTTGGTTTCGAAAATGGAGATGGCGCATGGAATAATCCTGCAAAATCAGATGTGATTCTGAAACAGTACAAGACTTATTCTTGTCGTACAAATGCCGTAATGTTGCAGCTGGAGCGTAAACGTAGAGATGCTATTAAACGGAGCTTAAGGTTTAAGCGCATAGGATGCCTGTTGATTATTGCGAGTGCGCTGGTGGTGATATCATTGATCGAAATTGCTTTTAATCTTCTAAAGTGAAAAATTATGACAACCGGAAATATGCAGACATCACTTTTCGATACTTCAAAATATCGCCGCCGGTTGGTAGGTCGTTTTGCAAGCCTTCAGCAGGTGCAGGAAGCTGCCAACAATGCCAACCGGTTTGAAAAGCAGAATGAACAACTTGTAAAAGAGAATGCAGCTTATTTCCGCATGATAAAAGCCCAGGCAATACATATCCGGTGCCTTATTGAAGAGATTGAAATGTTAAAACGCAACGTACAGTAATTTACTAAATATCAGCTTTCCCTGCCTGCTGTGAAGCCCACAGGGTTTTAATCAGACTACTATTAACTGCCGAAAGGCATAAATACTACTACAATGGCACAAATTACACTCGATATTCCTGAACTTGATGTTAAGGAATTGAACGAAGCATCAAAAAGGGCAGCAATGAAAGCTGCTATAGAAGTAATATCCCAATACTACAACGGATACGAAAGCCCATTCAAAGAAAAACTGCGGGCATATCTTAAATCAACAGAAATTAATTGGTCATTTAAGTTGCCGGATATTATCAAATTGATAAATACGGCTGTTGAGAATGAGATAAATGCTATATCAGCGCAAAGTATTTCATTATCCTATTTGCCTATGTTGAAAGATGCTATTTGTAGGGTAAATGGCAATGTGAAATTTTCTGATATTCTTAAAGAGTTCAAGAATGAGTTTTCTCATTGTGAGGATTTTACTTGTGATGTAGATAAGAATCCTTCGGGTTGGTTGAATATTCATTTAATGTGTTCTAAGCATGATTATGATATCACTTTGCACAACGAATCATATACAAAAGAAAATGGAAAATACAAATTGCTTAGTATGCCATATGGCAGCGCGGGAAAAAAATCGGTTTTATTTAAAATTGACAACAGCAAGGTTGAACTGGAGTATCCTGCTACTGAACTCTCCAATAATTTTGATAGTTATTTGGTAAACCTACTTATTTCAAAATCCATAATTACGATGGATGTTTACGATTTTGATGAGATAGACGATTACGACGATTAACCAGGCTTCAGCCACAAATAACAACAAAATGCATAATTGGTTTGAATGTAAAGTCAGGTATGAAAAAACCGGCGAAGATGGGTTGCCTAAAAAGGTAACAGAACATTATCTGATAGATGCGCTATCGTTTACCGAAGCTGAAAAACGAATCATCGAAGAGGTAAAGCCATTCGTAAGTGGTGAATTTACAGTATCTACTGTGAAAAGGTCGCGAATTGCTGAACTGTTTGCAAACTCCAGTGGAGATAAATGGTATCGTGCAAAGGTAAACTTTATTTCTCTCGATGAGGAAAAAGGTCTTGAAAAACGGATCACAACAACGATGTATCAGCAGGCAAACAAGTTGGATGAAGCTTTAGATCTGTTGATGGCAAGTTTGGGCAATACTTTATCAGACTGGGAAGTGGTGGAGATTAAAGAAACTGCCATTATGGATGTTTATCCGTATGTTGCCCCTAAATCCCCTGAAGGGGACTTGGAATCTGAAAGAGAAGAAGCGGAGTGATCCGCATACACTAACCAAATATAAAGAGAGCCGGGCGGCGAATGTGTTTGGGTTAATAATTATAGATTATTATTTTTTTGAGAAGCCGCCCGGCAAATTGCCTGATTAGCTCATTGGAAGAGCGATTGTAAAAGCATCAATTACTATGTTATAGACACTTACAGATGTTTTTTCAATAGGTCACCGGTTCGATTCCGGTATCAGGCACCCGGCAAGATGTTCTTTTTTAATGCGTTTTATTAATATGCCTAAGAAGTAATCAAAACTGCATTAGTTTGCAATACTAACATTGCTGGCGGCTCGGAAAGACGAGTAAAACGGAGATATGGCGGAATTGGTAGACGCAGTATGTTAGTGCACGACATACGTCCATAATGTCAACGTAGCTGTAATGGCGTAAAGCGGGTAATTGGTTCGGGTTCGAGTCCCGTTATCTCCACAAACCCTTTATGATTCCGGTTAATACCCGGCGGCTCTTGCAAGCCGACAGAATACGGAATAGCAAGAAGGTTCCGTATCGCTAAGTAACAACATAGTCTGGTGAGGAGCTTAGTTAAAGGTTTCCAGGCATTTTTAGACCGGCGGCAATTCCGTTGCCGGTCTTTTGAAAGTAAATTGATAACTTAAATAGAGATGAAAAAACTTACCGAAGAAGAACGCATTGAAATAGCAAATCAATATACTACCATGCGCGCTGAGGCAATTGCAAGCAAATATGATATTTCGCTTACCTACGTTCGATCAATTGCCAGAGAATACGGCATGGTAGAGGCTAAAAAACCGGCTCCAAAAACAAACAAGATGGTTTCTTCGTCCGAAATTTCTGTCTACGACGATTATATCTCTGATAATATCGCAACGTTGTCTCCATCCGAACTTGAAAATGTGCTTCGTCTTCGAAATAATAAAACCATCCGATTGAATGCGTTTACGCACCTTAAAATGAGCGATGCAAAACTAAATGCACTTCCTCCTTTCAGCATGTCGGTGGCAATGGTAAATCGTTGCGCAGTAGTTAATCATTAATACAAAGCTATGTACTTTCAACAGATAAAAAATAAATGGCGCAGATTTAATGCTTATATGAAGCAATCAATAGTTTCAGAAATGACTATTGAAGAGAGCGAATATGACGAACGACTTCGTAAAACGGAGATACGCGATCCTAAAACTGGCTGTTTTATTTGCATTATTCCATTTATCATATTGGTAATCTCTATTTTAGTTGAAATATATTCCCGCAATTAATTTTTTTATGCGCCTAATTTTTGCTTTTGATTTCGACGGGACTATTGTAACAGATCAATATCCTACCATTGGACAAATGATGGAAGGAGCCAGAGAGACTATTAACAGGTTATATGATGAAGGGCATTGGATTATTATTTGGACTTCCCGCACCGGATCGATGCTTTCTGAGGCAATAGACTACCTGAATTCGGAAGGAGTAAAGTTTCATTACGTAAATGAATCGGTTCCTGAAAACGTGGAGAAATACAAGCTTGATACACGGAAAATATATGCCGACCGATATATAGATGACAGATGTGTGGGTTTTGTGCCCGACTGGAAGGTTATTGATAATGAGTTGAGGTCTTTTATTGAAATGCAAGAATACGAATACAATTTCCTATGTCAAAAGATCAATTAATAGAAATGAGCTATAAGGACATTATGCAATGCGTTTGTGAATGTCTTGAGATACAAGCATCCGTTTTGTGTTCTCCAATACGAATAAGAGAAATTGTTGAGGCGCGTATTATTTGTGTTCACTTGTTTTTTGAAAGTTCGAATAGCGTCAAAAAGCTGAGGTTGATAACTGATATAATCAATCGTAACCATTCTACGGTTATTTACTACAAGAAGATGTTTAACAACCTAATGTCATACAAACAATTTAATCAAAAATATAACAAGGTATATGATTTCATTCAGAGCAAAATCGATGAACGGTCCAGAATGGGTAGTGGGCGAATTGCAATCACGGCCGGAGTACGGAAACAAATATTTCATAGTGACGCACCTGGATGGTTTAACTCAATGGCACCATGTGAAGCAGTCAACGATTGGAATGTGTCTTGACATGTATGACAAAGCCGGAAAGCCAATTTATGCATCGTTTTACATGAATGGTTTTTTGACGAAGGGAGGATCTTTAGTTTTTGATGAAAACAGGAATGCGATATATCAGGTTATAATCAATGCATCATCATACCAGATAGTTGCCAAAAACAAATACGAAAGCGTTCAATTGCCATTATCTGTTGAGGTAATTGGAGATCTTATCGATAACAAAGAATTTTTGGACAGTTAAATTTTATAATAATACTACTACAATGGGAGAAATTTTATTCAGAGGCAAACGAGTTGATAAGGATATATTTGTTGAAGGTGATTTAATTCACGGAGTTGGAAATAAAAGTGGCAAAATGTACATTTTGCCAATAAAAGAAAATCTTGCTTATTTAGAAGGATGCCATCATTTGGACGGATATGAAGTTATCCCAGAAACCGTTGGTCAAAGATGGATTCGTTCAATGAAGGTGTTTTTCGGAGGCGATTTGTTTAAAGCTGTTAGTTCTATATCTGGTAGCAAACAAAAGAAAATTCATTTGTGTAAAGTTATTGATTCAGAATTTGGAATGGATATTGCTATTTGGTATAAAGGTGAATGGTGGGGATACTCATATATGAATTTTATTGATATAGAAATGGTAGGCAACATTCACGATAACCCAGAACTACTAAACTAATGCGCCATCTCGAAGCAGATATACAAGAAGCTTGTGTTCGGTGGTTCAGGTATCAATACCAGCAATATGCATTGATGCTGTTTGCAGTTCCCAACGGAGGTAGCCGAAATACAAAAGAAGCTGAGAATCTTAAACGTCAGGGAGTGCTGGCCGGAGTGTCCGATCTGATATTGTTAGTTGGAAATGGCGAATATAACGCTCTCTGCGTTGAAATGAAGCAGCCGACAGGTAAACAGACGGAGAAACAAATAAAATGGCAGAAAGAGGCTGAAAAGCATAAAAATAGATATGTTGTTTGTCATTCCATTGAAGAGTTTATGGATGAGGCACAAACATATCTGAAAAATATAGATGAGGATAAAACAAAATGCCCGCATTGTGGCAAGCGTCATCCTCTGGTGGCTATTAACGGAATTTGCGGTAAATGCGATGAACAATTATGGGGGAAAGGATAATGAAAACACCATTAGACTATTTCAAAGAACAAGAACCGGAAGATTGGGCAGATGCCGATTATTATAAGGTTGATAGTATGCTCAATTTAATGGAAAGAATACAAAAAGATGCATACAATGAAGGTATTAAAGACGCCCATAAAGACATTAAGCCTGCATATTTCAAATTAACATTTAGATTTCAAAAAGGAGATCCGAGAGGTGGAATTCCATACTGGACAACCGAAATTAAAATATTTGAGGCTAAAAATGAGGATGAATTGAATAATAAAATTTCAGATTATATACGTGATACTCATTGTGGATATGCATTATATAAGAAATTAATAAGTTGTGAATCAATATGAAAAAGCAAATATTTTATTTTAAGGACGAAGATTCAGACGGTCCTTCATTTTCATTGGATGATATATTGGATGAAGCTAAAGAAGAAGGCTTGAAAACTATCTTGGTATATGAAGCTATACCGGATAAGTTTGAAAAAGACTTTATTTGGTGCATGGAAATAGGCGAGGCAACAGAGCGAAAAGGGTGTACTAAAAAGCTTTGTTCTGAGTATGTATCAAAAAATGGCAAAAACGGTATTTGTAAACAAAGAGGGAATCTTTATACATGGGGAACACCTCATTTGTTTGACGTAGAAACAGGCAAAGAATTGCCATTACCTGAAGATTATGACGCCAACTGAAAAACTTGCAATTGATATTTTTTCAAACCGTTATGGCACAAATTTAAATTCACGGTTTGAAAAATTGAAAGAGGAATCGGATGAGCTGATTGAGGCATATAATGATTATATGTTAGGTGATGGAACATACGAACATGTTATTGATGAACTTGGAGACGTAAAAGCAGTTTTAACACACATATCTGGAATTTTACAAATAGATCAGGATAAGTTACTTCTTGATGCAATTATTAAATCAGAAGTTAGACAACATATTCCAAATTTCAAAAGAAAGAATGACCCCAGTACTTGAAATCCTTACCATCATAACATCTATTGAGCAATTGAAAGCCGGAAAAATAGAACCAGGCGGCGCAATGTCGCTGGAGATATATAACCGGCTGGAAATGCGTAACAAGCCCTATTTTGCTGAGGCAATTCAAAAGCTTCTGCAAGATGGGAAAATAAGAAGAGACGAAACGTTGAACAGTTTTATGTATTATATCTCAAACGATGCTAATTAACGATCATTTCCAGAACTATAAAGTTTATCAAATACCAAAAGCGCAATTGATTATTGCCGATATTCCTTACAATTTAGGCAACAATGCTTATGCGTCAAATCCGGCGTGGTACAAAGACGGTGACAACCAAAACGGTGAAAGTGAATTAGCAGGTAAAGAGTTTTTTGATACTGATAAAGATTTTCGCCCGGCAGAATTCATGCACTTTTGCTCAACCATGTTGCGGAAAGAACCGAAGGAAAAAGGTAAAGCACCCTGCATGATCGTTTTTTGTGAATTTGAACAGCAGTTTATGCTTATTGAGTTAGCAAAACGATATGGACTTAACAATTACATTAATCTTATTTTTCGTAAGAATTTTTCCGCTCAGGTTTTGAAAGCAAATATGAAAGTTGTCGGTAACTGCGAATATGGTTTATTGCTTTATCGTGAAAAGCTTCCTAAGTTCAATAATAAAGGAAAAATGGTTTTTAATTGCTTTGATTGGCAAAAAGATACCGAAACACCAAAAATACACCCAACGCAAAAGCCCGTGCCTCTTTTGAAGCAACTAATTGAATTGTTTACAGATGAGGGCGAAGTGGTAATAGATCCGGTTGCTGGAAGCGGTACCACATTGATTGCCGCTATGCAAACAAATAGAAAAGGATACGGTTTTGAAATAAAGAAAGACTTTTATCAACAGGCTAAGAGTCTATTTGATAAGATGCAGCGAAAAAATGATGAAATTAAGACTCTTGGCTATGCTAAAAGCAAATTAGAAGCAATTAATCCAATTCTTTTTGGTTGAGGATATTACTATAACTGATGAGGCGAAAACTACTATAAACATGAAAACTAAAAAACAAATTTTGGAAGAAGCTATAGAGATTTATGCAGCTATCCTATTGATTATGCGTCAGCAAAAAACTGATTATTGTCAATCATGGTGGTTAAATAAGCACAACTTTAGCTTACAATCAAACTTAGATTCCAAATCAATCGTAAGACGTTGTCATTTGCTCGTAAGATTGGGCTATTTGATAATTGATAGAGAAAAAACATCTACAGCAATGGGAACGTCTTTTAAGCTTACAGAAAAGCAGTTACTATAACTGATGAGGCTAAAACTACACAAATTGTATAATTTGTAATCATTACAATTTATACAATCACCTACTAACTACAACAAAATGGCTTACAGATTTACCAGTACGGAGCAATGGCACGATGCATGGTTTTCGGAGTTGCGGCCTATTGAAAAATTAATGTTTATTTATCTACGCGACAATTGCGATATTGCCGGGTTTATTGAATATACTCCCCGAATATTTGCTAACGAAATCGGTTGCAAACAAAGCGAGATCGAAGGGGCTTGTAAGGGGCTTGTAAGGGGCTTAATATGGTCAGAATCAAACGACTGTATTTACATTCGCAATTTCTTGAAGCATCAAAAAAATTTGCCCCTTAATCTCAATAATAAAGCGCATCAGGGCATCTTAAAAAGATTTGAATTATATGCCAATAAGTTTAATTTGTCTTTAGACATAAACGACATACTTGAATTTATAGAAGGAAAAAATAAAGGGGCTTGCAAGGGGCTTCAAAGCCCCACAGGTATAGGTAATGGTATAGGTAATGGTATAGGTAATGGTAATCAGATAGGGGAGTATGAGGGGAAAGATGAGGCAAAAGCATATATTGAAATATTTGCCTCGTTTCAAAAAAGTTACCCAGGCACAAAAAGAGGAATTACAACCGAGTTTGAAAATTACCGTAAAAAGCATAAAGACTGGATAACAGCTTTGCCTTTGCTTCAACCGGCCATTGAGAGTGAAAAAGCGTGGCATCAGAAAGCGGAAGAAAAGAACAGGCAAGGAGATAAGATTTTTATTCCTTCGTACGCAAACATGGCAACATGGATCAATCAAAGAAGATGGGAAATGACTTTAATAGACATTGAAAATGGATCAACTGATAACAACAAGCGGCAATATTCCAATGACGCGAGAACAGGCCGTAATGAGCTTGCAAACCTCGCCACAGCAATTCTTAGCCAACCTTCCGGCACGTAATTTCTTGGAAGTATTCAGTAATACAAGCAATCTGTCAATAGCCTACTATCAAAAGAACGAAGGGTTGAACAAAGCACGTGCTTTGCTTGTGATAATGATTACGGATCTTGTTAACTATTTTAATGTAGGACAGCAAATGACGGCTTTACAGGTTGCTGAAACTGCCACACAGATACTCGAAGATGAAGAATATATATGCCTTACCATAGCCGATTTTAAGCTCTGTTTTTCTCTTGTAAAACGTGGGAAATTGGGAGATAAGATATTCAGGATAGATGGCCGCGTAATCTTTGATTTTATTAATGAATACATGGCATTGCGATCACGTGAGGCGCAACGGCAATCGATAAAAGAAGCCGAAAGCTATAAAATGCAGACAAACAGTATTGATAAGATTTCCGGAGCAGTAAGCTGGGATGAGTGGTGCAAAATGAAGAAAGAACGAAACCAATGACACACGCTTCACTTTTCAGCGGCATAGGCGGATTTGATTTGGCTTCCGAATGGGCAGGATGGACAAACCTGTTCAATTGTGAGATAGATCCTTTTTGTAAAACTGTGCTTAAATACCATTTTCAGGATGCAATACAATACGACAACATTAAACAAACAGACTTCACTCTTTGGCGTGGAAGAGTTGACGTGCTTACAGGAGGATTCCCATGCCAACCATTCAGCCTTGCAGGAAAACGTAAAGGTACCGAAGATGAACGCCACTTGTGGCCGGAAATGCTTAGAGCGATACGGGAAATTTCCCCGTGTTGGGTCGTGGGCGAAAATGTTTTCGGAATTATTAATTGGTCGAAAGGAATGGTATTCGAGCAGGTGCAGGCTGACCTGGAAGCTGCAGGGTACGAAGTTCAACCGTTTGTACTTCCGGCTTGTGCCGTCAACGCCCCGCACCGGAGAGACAGGGTTTGGTTTGTTGCAAGAAGAATTGATGTTGAATACACCAACAGCTCAGGATTTCAAAAGAAGAGGACCGAACAGCAAGCAACAAGGTTTATCGAACATCGAGAATTGGACTGGAATGATACCTACAATCCAAACACAAGGCTTGAAAGTTTGCAACAAGAAAGGAAAAACGGAATTTATGAATTTAAGTATGCTCCATACGCCACAAGCAAGAGATCAGAAGAACGGCAGCAAAATGAGCGATACACGAACACAGAGAAAAATTCAGCAGGGTTGGAGCTTCGTAGTGAACGATCTGGTTTCAATGGGAATGCTTCCCACACCATGCACTACGGATTACAAAGGTGCATATACTCCGGAGAAGATAGAACGGAAAGATGGGAAAATGAGAATGGATACATTGAAAAACGTTTATGCAATATCAGGAGAAACAAGTTACAATTCGACAACTTCCCAACTCAATCCACTGTTTGTGGCAGAAATGATGGGATTTCCTACGGATTGGACGGTATTACCTTTTCAAAATGGAGAAACGAATCAATAAAAGCATACGGAAATGCCGTTGTACCTATTGTTCCTTTGCAGATATTTGAAGCCATCAATGAATTTGAATCAATAACCAAATAACATGGAAATAGAAGAAATAAAAAAAATTGTGTGTGATGTGGTAAGAATCAAGCCATCTGAAATATCGAGTGCATCTCGCAAAGGCCATATCATGTTTGCCCGAAAATCTTTTGTCTTTTACTCTTTTAGAAAATGCGCCAATAAAGAATTGATTGCACGTATTGTGTCAAGAGCTTTGAGCCAGATATATAACTACATCGAAACGTATCCATATTATGAAAGAGACAAAACATACGGAGACATGTTTAACCAGATAAAAGACCGTATAAATGAAAATTAGTGTCACATTTGAAGGAAAGCGAACCGCTCAGGATATTCAGAAAGAGTTCAAAGATCAGTTATCAGAAAAGCAAATCCTCAAGACAACAGCATTTGCATTGAATGAAACAGCTCGCCGTGCAATATCGTTTGTACGTAAAGAAATACGCGAAGAATATACTGTCAATAACAAATATCTCAAACGCATGGCGAAGCTGGGAAAACCATCCAAAGGCACATCATCTGGGCTATATGCCGAAGTGTTGTATAGCTATAAGCCTGTTCCAATGATTGCTTTCAAGTTCAAAGCTCAATCAAAAAATAAAGGTGCAAAATCTAATCTTCGAAACATACAAGTAGAGATCCGAAAAGGAAAACAAACGCTATTACGTCATGTCTTTATTGCAACAATGAAAAGCGGACACACAGGCATTTGGGCACACGGTCAATATCAACACGGAAAATTTGTTTACAGCCGAAGCAAAACAGCCTCCGGCAAAGATCGTATGTCAGAGATGCAGACAGCATCACCTTTCACACTTGGAACAAACAAAGACATAGAGAAGCGTGCAATAGAACAGATACAAAGAACAATGCCTTCTCGCCTTCGAGCATTATTGAAGCAGCGAGTAGACAAATTGAAATGACCAAAGCAAAAAGGTACTGTAAAACGAAGCGGCGAACGGGCACCTAGACCCCCATTTCTTTACTAGTTACATGCAAAAAAACATGTCCGAATTTTTGAGCTTGCAAAATGTTAAAATGCAATTAAACTGCTAAAAAATAGATATATATACAATTCGGACATGTCCGAATTTTGTCCGAATTTATAAAACATGTCCGAAAACGTAATATCCATACTGAAATTTTCTGAAATGATTGGCGTAAATGAGAAACTTATACGCCGGGCTATCGAAAGCGGAAAAATTGCACAAGGTGTGGATTACACCGGAAAAAAACCCAAAATAATAGTAAGTATTGCTTTGCGCGAGTGCCGCGATAACAGTATTGGTATGACTCGTAAGACTTCTTCAATTGAAGATTTACCAAGCAATAATCAACCTATTGATTTTGATACTAAAAAAAGCTCTAGAAAAGAACGAACCAATACAGATCCTAAACTGGTAGATTACCAGATAGAAGAAAAGCGGCTTAAAAATGAAAAGCTGCAAATAGAATTACAGGCAATGGCCGGACGGTTTATTGATAAAGAAATTATTGATAAAGAACTTGCCGAAAAGGGGTTGATGATACGCGATAGTTTTATGGCATTGCCCGACCGCGAAACCGATAACCTGATTGCATTAGCCAATGACCGCGATAATTTCTATATCTACTTTCAAAAATTAATGCGCGATAACCTCACAATACTAAGTTCAGAAATATTAAAACAAGAATCTAAAACTACAGCATAATGAAAACATTTAACGGAAAAGCAATTTATAATCCGAGCGGAAAAGCCGGAGAATACAGTTACTGGGCTTGCAACTTCTATGTGGGTTGCAGTAACGATTGCAGTTATTGCTACTGCAAAAAAGGGATATTGGGCCATGTGATGGGGAACACATCTCCCACATTGAAAAAATGCTTTAAGAATGAATTGCACGCACTCGAAGTATTTGAAAAAGAACTGAAAGCCAATTTGAATGAGTTACATAAGCATGGTCTGTTTTTTAGCTTTACAACTGATCCATGTTTGAAAGAAACTATTGGTTTAACACAAAAGGCAATTAATATTGCATTAAAAAATAATGTTCCATGCAAATTGCTCACTAAATGTGTTGATTGGGTGAAAAATCCTTATGGTGGTATGCCAGTATTGTGGAATAATGCAAAACACTATAAAAATTTACTTGCTTTTGGTTTCACATTAACCGGTCATGACGAACTAGAACCAAATGCCAGTTCTAATGCTGAACGAATAGAGGCAATGAAGCGGCTACACGAAGCAGGATTTAAAACGTGGGCAAGTATAGAGCCTATTATTGATTTTGATTCATCTTGGAGAATGATTGTTGATTCTTGGGCTTATTGTGATCTTTTCAAAATTGGGCTTGAATCAGGGGGAAAGTATGATATAAATGAGTTGATTGAATTTATTAAAAGCGTCAATTTGTTTCTTTCTGATTTATTGAAAACAAACATCTACTGGAAAGATTCGATTCTTAAAGCTGCCGGATTTGATCGTGATTCACTTCCTGAAAACTGTGTCTATCGTGATTTTAATCTATTTCAATAATGTGGGGCGAAGCAACAGAAATATTTGATTTGGCGTTGATGCCTGAGCAGTTGATGACTGTATCGGAGTGGGCCGATGCAAATCGTTACCTGGCACGTGAGGCATCGAGTGAGCCGGGCCGATGGCGCACGTCACGAACGCCGTATCTCAAATTGCCTATGGATTGCCTTTCGTCGCATACCACTTACCGGAAAGTGATTATGATGTGTGGGGCACAGCTGGGCAAAACAGAAGCCGGAAACAACTGGATCGGTTATATAATGGATAATTCACCGGCTCCCACGTTGATGGTAATGCCTACGGACACGGCCATCAAAAAGAATTCAAAAACACGTATCGACCCGATGATTGAAAATACACCGTCATTGAAAAAGAAGGTGAAAGAAAAAAAATCACGATCGGGCGAAAATACCATAGATCAAAAGAATTTTTTGCATGGAGTTTTGTTTATGGTCGGCGCAAATAGCCCTGTGGGGTTGAGTTCTACACCTATTAGAAATGTGCATCTCGACGAGGTGGACCGTTACCCCTTGGATGTGGATGGCGAAGGTAGTCCTATTACGCTGGCCGAAGCGCGTACCCGAACGTTTCCAAATAGGAAAATATTAATAACTTCAACACCAACAACAAAAGAATCGTCAGCAATATGGAATGAGTTTAAATTGACAGATCAAAATCATTATGAAGTTCCATGTCCATTTTGCGGTGCTTATCAGGAATTGTTATTTGAAAATTTAGTGTATGAAAAAAATAATCCATATTCTGCAAAAATGAAATGTGTTGCTTGTGGTGAATTGATTGATGAAAGATACAAACCACAAATGCTTCCATCATATAGATGGATTCCTGCTTGCCCTGAAAACAAAAGCGATAAGCTCATAGGTTTTCAAATTTCTTCGTTGTATTCTCCATTAGGTTGGTTTTCTTGGGGCGATATAGCGGCGCAATATGAAGAATCTTTAGAAGATCCATCTAGAATAAAGGTTTTCGTGAATACCGTATTGGGATTGCCTTACGAAGAGTCCGGCGAGGCTCCCGACTGGCAAGCATTATTTAACAAATCGCGTCTCGAAAATCACAATCCGAATGTCGTTCCGTGGATGGTTTGTTTCCTTACAGCAGGGGTGGATATTCAAAAAGACCGTATAGAGCTGGAGATTGTTGGCTGGTGTGCCGACAAACAAAGCTACCAGATTGATTATCGAGTGCTGTTGGGAAATACCACATTGCCGGAAGTGTGGGACGAACTTGCAAAAGTGGTTGATGAAACATTTCAGCGCGAAGATGGCGTGGAGATGACCATACAGCGTATGGCCGTCGATACTGGTTATAATACCACCGAGGTACACTCATTTTGCCGTCGATTTCATAACAGCAGGGTAATACCCATCAAAGGACAGGATAGTTTAGGACTTCCGGTATCACCTCCCAGGCAGATCGATTACAACAAAAACGGCAAAAAGATTGGACGCCTGAAGCAATGGAATGTTGGTGTGTCGCTTCTGAAAAGTGAATTTTATAGCTGGCTGTTGCTTGAACAAAAACCAGAAGGAGGTTATCCACCTTGCTATTGTCACTTTCTTCAGCAGGACCAGCGATATTTCGAAGGCATCACTGCAGAACAATACATCTCAAAAACACGCAAATGGAAAAAAGTGTATGAACGAAACGAGCCGCTAGACTGTAGGATATACGCACGTGCCGCCGCCAACATTGTAGGCCTCGACCGAATGAAACCGGAGCAACTCATTCGCTTCGGAAATGTCTCAGGCGAAGCGCCTAATGTAAAACATACGCAACAACAACCAAAATCAGAACGCAAAAAACGTGGTGGTATGGATTATGGTGGTATTGATTACGGGAAGGTTGAATATTGATTATATTTGTAAATTATAAAAAACTACTACAATGGAAGAAACTAATAAACAAAATGAACAAAAAGAATTATGTTCTGTAGGTACTAGGATACGTTTATATCTTTGTGATTATGATGAAGATATTTGGATTACACTGCCTGGAAGGGTTAATATTGGTGATAGTTTTTATATGGAATATTTTGTTGGTGAATACGAAGAAAAACATTTGAAAAAACAGACATATGAGGATATGATATGCGGAGCTATATTAACTTGTAATGATTTAATGTGGTCGAAAAATGAAAACGGCATTTATCAGCTAGCATATTTAGAATAATTAAAAGATTAAAATATTGAATCTATTTTTGAATCTTTCCGCTTAATTCATCATGAACTAAGCGGTTTTTTTATGCAAAACAGGCAAAAAACAGGCTGAAAATCAGTTGTTTTTTTGCCTGTTTTTGTTTAAAAACGCATGAAACAGTTATAAATAAAGGCTTTTTTGTTCTTAAAACTTTCTTAAAACTATAGTAAAACTAACAGTTACAAAATTAGTTCTGCTTATTCTTTGTGCCTTACTTTGTTACTGCTGATTCATGATGAACTAAAAAGCAAATTGTAAATGTCTGTTATTCCTCCAAAATATACTATAGAAGAATATAATGCTCTTTGTCGTGCAATAAATCTTTGTGTAACAAAAGTTGTATATGCTGATAAAACAGTAGAATATGCGAATACTAAAATTATGCTGGATTTAAGAGGTAAGATGGAGGTTTATTTAGGAATATCTCAATCAAGAAGTAAAATAATTCGCACACAATTTGACCGAGGCTATGAAAGGTAATATTCTCGACAATGCAATTGCCTGGATCAGCCCCAAAATTGGAGTACAACGAAAATTATGGAGGCGTTCTTTTGAGGCAGGTAGTTACGGAAGCCGCACAAAAAGCATGCGTAATGCCCGCGAATCAGGACCTAATACAGATATCGCCAGTTCATTGGCAACATTGCGCAAACGTTCACGCCATTTCAACCAAAATAACGGATGGGCAAAACGTGCCGTGGGAGTCATTTCCCGTAAAACAGTAGGGCAGGGTATCCGACCGGCTCCAAGCGTTGGCACCGAAAAGCAGCTTTCGAAAGCAAAAGATCTTTGGAACAGATGGGCCGCAACAAAATCGTGCGACTGGGACGGGAAGATGACTTTCTACGGAATTCAACAGCTTGTAATGCGCGAGATTGCCGAAGCAGGTGATTGCGTTATCATCCGTCGCCGTGTGAAGCCAACTTCTGATAATCCGTTACCCATTCAGTTGCAAGTGCTCGAAGGCGATTATATCGATCATCAACGCAACGGTGTCAACGAAAACGGATACGCTCGTTTGGGTGTTCAGTTCGATAAAGAAGGAAAGCAAATTGGTTTTTGGATTTATTCACAGCATCCGTCAGAACAGGCCGTAAGCTGGACAGGCATTAATAGCGAATTTGTAGCAGCAGAAGATGTAATTCTTGCTTTTGAGGTATTACGCGCCGGACAAGTCCGTGGTATTCCTCACGGAGTTTCCTGCTTTATGAAGCTTTCCGATTTCAGCGATTACGAAGATGCACAACTTGTTCGACAGAAAATTGCATCGGCATTTGCCGGTTTCAAAACCGGTGCACCTGAAGATACAGTAAAAGAGCAGGAAGATTTCAATACCATTCAACCAGGTATATTATATCGCCTTAACGAGGGCGAACAAATGACATTTTCCAATCCTCCTGCAGCGGATGGATATGGAGAATATAGCAAAAAGATATTACAGGGTATTGCTGCCGGTTACGAAATCACGTATGAGCAATTGACAATGGATTACTCAAATGTGAATTTCACCAGCGGACGTATGGCGGCAATTGAAGTTGCCGATCATTTCCGCGACTTGCAATATAATATGATGGTTCCGCAGGTGTGCGTGCAGGTTTGGAATTGGTTTATGGATGCTGCTATAATGACAGGCTTATTAGGTGTTCGCATTAATTGCAACGCTCAGGACTGGACGGCACCACGCATCCAGCTTATTGATCCAGTAAAAGAAACAAACGCACGTATAAGTCAAATTTCTGCCGGTCTAACCACATGGAGTGAAGTTATTCGTGAAGATGGCCGAGACCCTGAAGAGTTTTTGCAAGAGTATAAAACTGATATGGGCAAATTGAAGGATGCAGGTGTAAACTTCACCAGTGTGATGTTATCGCCGCAAGAAATGACACAGGACTTAAAACAAAAATAATGAATCCAAAAGAAATTAAGGTTTGTGCGCAATTCAATCGCGCAATGGTGGTTCCGCAGTCGTTCAATGCCGAAAATGGCACGTTCGATATTGTTTTCGCTACCGAAACGCCTGTATTTCGTCAGGGTTGGGACGAAAACTACAATGAAATTTTGCTTTGCGATCCTTCCAACGTTCGTGCAGCTCGCATGGGAGTAGGCTTAAATCTGTTGGATAGTCATCCGTGGAGTGCCAATGCTGTTTTGCCAACAAACGTGATGGGTAAAATTTCCGATTGTCGTTTTGAAAACCGTCAGATTGTAGGTACCGTTACGCTGGGTGCACAATGCACACCGGAGACAAGAGCCGACATTCAGAACGGAATAATCAATACTTTTTCGGTAGGTTACAACATTTATCGCGCTGTTCGTGTCGATAAAGGACAAGGGCAAACTCCCGATTACCAGATTACCGACTGGGAACCGAACCATGTTGCTATTGCTCCAATACCTGCCGATGTCAATTCTGGAACCCGTGCCAAAGAGCACACAAATAGTTTTCAAATAGAAAATCCAAAACAATCAAACAACATGTTTACAACAATTGCAGAAATTCGCGCTTCGGAAAATTTCGATCAGAATCGTCTCGAAGCTATCATCGGCGTTTGCCGTGCTGCACAGTTGGGCGATGAAAAAGTGATTGAGCTGTACAGCGGAGAGCAAACCATTGACGCCATCCGCACAGCAAATCCGGCAAAGCCATCTGTGAATGTTGAAGAAATCCGCGCTCAGTCTACACAAGCCCAAAAGGACCGCCTGAACGAGATTTTGAAAAGTACCACCGCTGCCGGTATTTCCGAACAGCGCGCAATCGAATGGTACAACGACGATAAATTGTCGGTATCTCAAATCCGTGCTCAAATTATCGAAGAGTTCAAGAAAGGCGATCCGAAACCTGCCGCACATGTAGGCGAAGAAGCTGCCGAGAAAAAAGCTCGCGCAATCGAAGGTGCTTTGTTGAATCGTATCAGCTCAAAAACATTTGCCGAAGAAGCAAAAGTAGGCGGCGAATACCGCGGCATGACGCTGTTAGAAATCGGTAAGGATCTTCTTACAGAAGCGGGAATAAAGGTTCGCGGAATGGCTAAAGATGAAGTAGCACGTCAAATGATTGGCATGCGTGCTTTGTCTGTATCCGATTTCCCGCTGTTGCTCGAAAACGTGGCTAATAAAGCTCTACGTGCTCAATACCAATTGGCTCCTGAATATTTTGATTTGATTGCTCGCGAAACCAGCAATCAGGATTTCCGTTCAAAATCGATGTACCAAATTGGAGGTAAAAACGCCATGAAGGAAATCCCGGAAGGTGGAGAATTGAAATATGGTAATCTGGACGAAGCAAAACAAACCATTGCTTTGAAATCGTACGGTGAAGGCCTTATGCTTACACGTCAGATGATCATCAACGACGATCTTTCTGCTTTTAATCTGATTCCGCAAAAGTTCGTTCGTGACTGGAATCTGTTGCGCGGTGATTTGGTTTGGGGAATGATTATCAATAACGTGAAAATGGCAGATGGAAAAGAATTATTCCATTCTGGACACGCCAACCTTGCAGGAACCGGTGCCGTTTTGAGCGATACCACTTTGACAGCTGCTTTGCTGGCAATGAAATCGCAAACAGACATCGACGGAAAAACAAACATCCGCGTTATTCCTAAGTATTTGGTAGTATCTCCTGAGTACGAAATCACTGCTCGCAAATTGCTTACTGTGATTGCTCCTACCACAACTGGAGATGTAAATGTATGGGCTTCGATGGGTTTAACACTTATTGTTGAACATCGTTTGAGCGGAAAAGCCTGGTACATGGCTGCCGATCCGAACGCTACAGATGGATTGTATTACAGCTATTTGGATGGCCAGAGCGGATTGCGCACTAACCGTGAAGAAGAATTCCGTACGGACTCAATCAACTTTGGCGTTCGTGGTGATTTTGGTGTTGCTGCTATCGACCATCGCGGATGGTACAAAAATGCAGGTCAGTAAATAATTATCAATCACGGAACTACCTAGGCAGTTCCGTGATAATTCAAAAAATCAAATAAATCGTACAACGATGAAAAATTATATTGCAAAAGGTCACGTCATTGAAGTTGTTGCAGGCGCAGGAGGCGTTGCAGCCGGTGATTTTGTGCTTATCGGATCAGTTCCTGCAGTGTCTATTACTTCGGCAGCCGAAGGCGATACCTATACTGCTCAATGTGAAGGTGTTTTTGAAGTTGTAAAAGCCACCGGAGCTATCACTCAGGGAGCAAAACTTTATTGGGATGCTACCGCTAAAAATATCACCACCACAGCGACAAGTAATACCTTGATTGGTTGGGCTTACGCAGCTGCTGCATCGGCTGATGCTACTGTTCAGATTAAACTCAATGAGAGTGTATAATGGCACTTTTTGATGGCTTACAGGCGGCTGTGTTTGGCGCGACGGAAACGGTTTTTGGCGACGATGCCGTCTGGATGCCATCAAATGGTGAAACTGGTCCTTTTACCGAAAAAGTTCTTTACAAAAATCCGAACAATCCTCTTAAAATTGGCGATACTGATAAATATGAATACCGGCCTTATGATTATTCGATCGAATTCTATGAAAATCAGTTTCCAGGCTTAAAAGAATCGGTGGATGAAAGCAATATCGAAACTATTGCCGTAAAAGGCATTACACTCGCTATTCGCGTTGTATATAGTTCAAAAGACGGAAAAACATTAACTGCTTACGGAGAATTGTATCATGATTGATTACGAAGAAGTAGAACAATCTATTTGCGACGTACTTTGCCCGAAGGCTGAAAATGGAGACTCTATTAATAAGATATATTCTGCAATTCCAGTTCCTGATAATACGAGTGAATTAACAAGATTATTCACTCAAACAAAAGTTACTATTGCGTATGTTGGTAGCGATTATGGCGAAGATGAAAGCACTTCATGCGTTATTCAGGAAGAGACAGTAACATTCGAAGCGATTATCCGGTCGAAAACCCGCAAAGGAACTGAAGGTATTTTTGCGGTTGAGCGTGACATTCGCACCAAACTGTTAGGTTATCGCCTGCCGGTTGCTCAAAAGAAAATCACGTTTATCAAAAGCGGATATATCGACGGAAGTACGCAAAACGATTGGAACTATATGATGTCGTTCTCGTTCCGAACAAAAGCAGTTGATGAACAACCGGAAGAAACAGGCCCATTTGCTAAACAAATTGATCTAAACTAATGGCAAATTACATAACAAATCATACTCTGCTGGCTTTTTCGATCGAAGGATCGGATTATATCAGCAAGAAAGGAGACGTTATTGATTTGCCTGAAAAGCATCAACATATAAAAGCACTTGAAGCAAAAGGACACATTACAAAACAAACTAAAACAAAAAAGAAATGAGTGATTTCCTTCATGGGGTTGAATCGATCAACTCACAGACAGTCTCTCTCGTTAATACGGTAAAGACGGCCGTTATCGGCCTTATCGGTACGGCGGCCACCGGCGATGTCAATGTTCTGAAACTTTGCGTTTCGGAAGTTGACGACACCCAATTCGGAACTACCGGAACCATACCGGAGGCATTAAAGATTATCCGATCAATCACAAAAAAAACTGGCGCAACCGTTTTTGTGGTGAATATTGGTACCGGAACTCCAGCACCAGCTGCCGCAGATTTTGTGGGTGATTACGATGCAGAAACCGGCACACGTACCGGATTGAAATTATTCAATACCTGTTTTGCAATTTACGGTTTCAAACCGAAAATTTTTATTGCTCCAGGCTTTTCCAGTGTGGCAGGTGTGGCAACGGCTTTGATCAGTACCGCTGAAAGTTTTCGTGGATATGCTTATTTGGATGCTCCTACCGGCACAACCGTTAGCGGAGCTTTAGCATTGCGCAACACCGGCGGAATTTGGGCAACGACTTCCAGCCGTGCAAAATTGTTATTCCCTGAATTGAAAGACAGCGCAGCAACGTTGCATCCTTTCTCCATTTATGCCGCCGCCAACCGTGCAAAGATTGACGCTACGGCATGGACGGCAGGTGGTGGCTTCTGGGTTAGCTCTTCCAACTGGGCAATCGATGGAATTTCCGGTCTTGAAACTCCAATAACTGCTTCCATCAACGATGCAACTGCAGAAACAAATCTGTTAAACGCGCAAGGCATTACAACCTGCTTTAACAACAACGGTGCCGATTTTCGCGAATGGGGCAACCGTAATGCAAGTTATCCGACCAAAACAGATTCAATGTCGTTCGAATGTTGCCAGCGCGCTAAAGATATTACCGACGAAAGCATAGAACTGGCCATGATGCCTTACATTGACCGGCCAATTATCAATGCATTTATTGACAATGTGTTGTTCACGGTGAACGAATACATCAACACGTTGATTTCGCGCGGGGCTTGCATCGAAGGAAGCAAGTGTACCTACGATGCTGCCAAAAACAGCACCGAAGAATTGGAAAAAGGGCATATTGTCTTTACAACTACCTATTTCTTCCCGACTCCTGGCGAACGCATTACGTTCGATACTATTGTGGATAGTTCTTTACTCTCAAATCTCAAAGCATAATGGCTGCAATTACAATTACAAGGGTTCAGGATGCGAACGTTTACATAAACGGCACATCCACCCACGGACAGGCGCAGGAGGTGTCGCTTCCTGAAATTCCATGGACAAAAGTCGATTACAAAGCCTTAGGTATGATCGGGGTGATGAAATTGTTTCACGGTGTGGATGCATTGGAAGCAACTATCAAATGGAACTATCCAGACAACGATGTGCAGGTGGCTTGTGCTAATCCTATTGCAGCCGTCGATTTGATGGTTCGATCAAACAAAGTGGTTTATACCGGTTCTGATGTTACCGACAACCAGCCGGTTGTGGTAATGCTGAAAGGAACCAGTGCTAATCACAGTACCGGATCATACAAGGCAAAGGAAGACACCGACCTTTCGACCAAATTGGATATTACCTATCTGAAGCAAACAGTAAACGGTCGTGACATTCTCGAAATTGATATTCCAAATAATATCATCCGCATTGACGGAGTAGATATTATGCTGAAATATAAACAAAATCTAGGGCTTGCATAAGCCTTTACTTACAAACCTACGGAGGACGGTTTTTGCCGTCCTCCTACTTACAACAACAAAATGGCAAACGAAAACGCATTACCTACTGAGGTAATATTATCAGACGGCCGCACGGCCAAAAAACGCGAAGTCGTAAAAGTGCGCGAATTGGCAGCCGCCGGAAATCAGCCTAAAGGCAAAGAATATCTTATTCCTTACGCTACAATAGCTGCAAAAATTACTATTGACGACAAAGTTGTAGTACTTGAAGATATTCTCGAACTGGTAGAGGAAGACCTTGAGCTTATCTCTTCCATGTTCGTCGCAGAAGAAGACTTAAAAAACGCCTGATCCCGGTCGAAGATGTGGTATGGCTCGCCCACTTTACAGGATCGGGACTAAACGAAATATTTGAACTTGAAATTAATTTTTTTGAGGCAAGTCTGGAATCGGCTTTGGAAATTGCCAAAACCGAAGCAGAGCAAATAAAAAGAGTTGTAGTAGTAGGTTATGAAAAGGGAGATTGACCGTTGATGGTTTTATGCTCCCTTTTCTTTAATACCCCTAACCCCTAAAGGGGAATATCTCCCCCCTTAAATAAAACTTTAATTTTAGATTATGGCAGATCCGATGAAATTGGCAATGGTACTTTCCGTAACCGACAAAATGAGTCGAATTATGGATAAGGTCTTCAATAACTCGACCAAAAAAATGACCGATTTTATGAAGAAATCCAATGCTATGGGCAAAAAAATGCAAAAGATTGGGGCGGGAATATCAGCTTCGGGTACTGCCATCACAGGAGGCCTGTTTGCTGCCGTTAAAGAAGAATCAAAAGCCGCTTCGGAATATTTGCGCACTTCACAAAAAGTGGGCATGTCAGTGGAAAACTGGCAGCGGGTGGAGTATGCGGCCGATCGTGCCAATGTAGCAAGTGAATCGTTGCGCGTTTCAATGCAACGGTTTATGAAAACTCAGGTAACCGCGGCGATGGGAAATAAAAAAGCTGCTATTTCTTTTAAAGCAGCTGGAGTTTCCATCATGGACCATGAAGGCAAGCTGAAAAGCTCTCATAAAATGCTGATGGAAATTGCCGATCAGTTTGCGAAAGCTCCCGACGGACCTAAAAAAACGGCTTTGGCTATTTTGCTTTTCGGGAAAGCGGGAGCCGATATGATTCCAATGCTGAACAAAGGTTCTAAAGGGATTGCTGATTTTGGCGATGAAGCTACAAAATTTGGCCTTATTATGTCGACCAAAACGGCAAAGGAAATGAAAGCCTTTGCACTTCAAAACAGACATATTAACGATGCAATGATAGGATTTAAGCGCGTAATTGCTGAATCAGCATTGCCTGTTATGACCCGATTAATTACAAAAATATCGGCAGTTCACATTAAAATGATTGCTTTTGTTGAACGACACCGTACAGCAGCAAAAACTATCGTCACATTTGCAGGCGCTTTTGGAATTGTAATGGCAGTTTTGGGAACATTTCTTGTAACAGCAGGTACCATTATTCGCTCTGTAGGATTGATGATAAAAATATGGAATGGAGCAAAATTCGCAGCATGGGCATTAAAATACGGTGTTTGGAATTTAGCAGATACTATAAAAAAATTTGCAATCGGTCAGAAAATAGCCGCTGCCGCACAATGGTTATTTAATTCCGCTTTGTTCGCTTCTCCCATCACATGGATAGCTGTAGGAATAGGTGCCTTAATAGCAGTTGTTGTCGTTTGCTGGAAAAAATTTGCCGGCTTCCGCGCAGGAGTTAAATCCACATGGGAAGTAATCAAAGGTTTTGGTTCTATCCTAAAAGATTTTGTGATTGATCGTATAAAAGGCATAATCTCCGGGCTTGGATCAATGGGTAAAGCTATTGCTTTGCTTTTTAAAGGCAAATTTGCAGCCGCCGGACAAGCAGCCATGAGCGGAATAAAAGACCTATCCGGCATATCGGCCGTGCAAACTGCCGTAAAACACACCGTGACATTGGGCAAATCAATGCCTGGTACTTATAATCGTATTTATGCGCAGGAGAAAGCCGCAGAAAAGCCGCAATCCCGTGCAGTAGCAGCCACAAGAGCGCACATAGTTCCGGCAAGCAACGTTCAACGCACAAATGTTTCCAATGCACCTACCGTGCACTATGCACCTACCATTCACGTCAATGGGGGATCGCCAACTGTTAAACAAGACTTGACAAAAATACTAAACCAGAACAAAGACGAAATAGCCCGTTTTTTGAAAAACCTACAGCAAAACAATAACCGGTTATCATTCGGATATAATGGTAATTGACATTTAACCATTAATCATTAATAATTAGCATCGTGTTTCTCACCTTTGGAAATATCACCTTTCAGGGCATAAAGTTGCCGACAAGCTTCGAAAGTAGCTTTGAGACAATTTACGGCCAAATTCCCATTATTGGCACAAAGCCGGTGGTGCAAGGAATCGGTGAGAAACTAGACGAACACGATATAACAGCATATTTTCATACTGATTTTTGCACACCCCGCACAGAGGTTAATGCAATGCAGGCAATGCGCAAATCCGGTACGGTGGCTTATCTGGTGGATGGTACCGGAAAAAATTACGGTCGGTTTGTAATTACCACTTTGCAAGAATCAAAAGTGGTTTGTTTGGACAATGGCTATGAGACGGCCATCACGGTGCAAATTCACTTACTGGAGTATAATACAAATGCTTCTGTTTTTAAGCAAAAAGGATCGGCACTTGCAAGTCAGAATCCGGTTAAAGTAACTCCTATTGCTCTAAAAGCATCTGTAGGCGCATTAATTAATGCAGATGTGTTGAGTGCAACACAGGCATCGGCCACGCTTCAAAACCATATCACCGAAAGTTCAACTCCAAGCGCGGGTAAATATCAGCAGATTGTTTCGGTAGTAACGTCGGCAAAGGCATCTATCACCTCGGCTAATGCAAAAGTAGAAGCTACAAAGAAAGTGGTTTTTCGTGCCATGAATCTCCGAAACTCTTTTACTATGGTGAATTCGGCTCTGGATGATGTGAAAGCGGCGGCAACAATCAAAAACTATAATGATTTGCTGACGGCAAATAATAAGCTTACCGATTCGCTCTATTACATGAATAAAAGCTATGCGCCGGTGGCCGCTTTTATCGGAAGCCGGGAAGGAGGCGAATAATTACCCCTAAATCCCCTGAAGGGGACTTAATTTGATATTACATGTTTGGAAATGTTTACAACGAAGATATTGAGATAAAAAATGCGCCGGTTTGCAATTGCGGTGGCAGTTATGATTTTTCAAAGGTTTTTGAATTGCGCAGTAACCGGTTTGTTTGCTTTTATGCCCGTTGCAAACAATGTGGAAAAGAATACAAAGCAAATACATTAAAAGAGTTGCTTTCAAAATTATAAATAATGGCTGACAGTTTCAATTATACAACCGGACAGGGCGAGACGTGGGGATCGATTGCATGGAAAATGTACGGTTCTATGGCCGGGGTTCAAACCCTTATTGAAGCAAATACGGCTGTGCCTATTGATACGATTTTGCCGGAAGGAACTATTTTAGTTATCCCAATTTTGGATGATACCGATTCGGCAGTTATGGCAACAAAATTGCCACCGTGGAAATAACCATTAATCCCTTGAAGGGGACTTGAATTTAAAATAAATAATGGAAGAAGAAGTAGCAAGAAAGGCAAAAGTTCAATTGTTTTGGAATAAAAACAATGTGACTGAACAGATATGGCCTTATGTTTCTTCTGTAAGTTATACCGATCACGAAGAGGAAGCGACGGATGAGGTTCAGCTGGTACTTGACAACACCAGTGGGCGATGGTTTGAGGATTGGTACCCTGCTGAGGGCGATACGCTTAAATTATATATAGGTTATCAGGATCAGCAGATCGATACTGGCCTTTTTGAGGTTGATGACGTAACGCTATCGGGACCGCCTGATCAGATTACCATCAAAGCAATTTCTGCGGGTATTAGCAAGGCGTTGCGAACTCGAAATAATAAGGCGTTTGAAGAACAGACGTTAAAGCAAATCGCTCTTTTCTTTTGCAAAAAACATGGTTTTACGCTGGTTGACGGCAGTAATATGCTTTCGCAAATCAATCTCGACCGGAAAACGCAGGAAAACAAAACCGATTTGGCTTTTCTTTCGGAACTGGCAAAAGAGTATGGCTTTATGTTCACCATCAAAGGAATGAAAATGGTTTTTATCAGCTATTACGATCTGGAGCAGGTGGCTTCAGTAACGGAAATTGATAAAACGCAGCTTTCCAGCTATGAAATAAACGAAAAGACGTATGATACGTATGCAGGCGGACAACTCAAACAACGTAATCCAAAAAAAGGAAAAATAGTTGTTTACAATGTCGATAATATTCTGACAACCAATAAGCCTGATAAGATGATTTTCTACGGCTCTGTTGCTTCAAAAGGGCAGGCTGAGGCAAAAGTAAAAGGTGGTTTATGGGGCAAAAATAAATACAAGCAATCGGGAAGCATTGTAATACCAGGAGAGCCTTTAATGGTTGCAGGAAATAATTTTGATTTGACCGGTTTAGGAAATGGCAGCGGAAAATATCATATCCCGACATCGACACACACGGTAGATGGCAGCGGAGGTTATACTACATCTTTGGAAATAAGGAAAACAGGAAGCATTCCCAAGCCGAAACGGGTACCAAAAACATCGACTCCAAAAGTTACACAGCGCGAAACTGCATTTGATAGTTTAGGCGAAGAAAGTGAAAACGAAGAAGATTTAGCCAATTAATAATTAATAATTAACAATTAATCATTGTGTTAAGATATGGCATAATATCAGAGGTAAATTTCGATACCGGACGGGCACGGGTGAATTTTGACGAACTGGAAATAACCAGTGGATGGCTCACGTTGCCCGATTCGATGAGGTGCTGGAAAAGCTGGCCGATTAATTGCCAGGTGGCTGTAGAGATGCACGATAACGGTGAAGATGGAGAAATTATTCATCGTGTTATTACAGAAGATGAGGCTGCCCCAAGCTGGGCAAACGAAAATACAGAAGGATATATCTTCAGCGACGGCACAGCGGTTTATTACGATGCTTCAGCCAAAAAGCTGACCGTTGAGGCTACCGGCAAAGAGCTTATTTTCAATTGCTCAAAATTGACGGTTAGTGGTGACGTGATAGCAGGATTAGAAAAAATAAGTTTGATTAATCATTTACACACATCTCCGGTAGGACCTACCGGAAAACCAATTTCAATATAATTATGGGACTATTTGGATTTTTTGGGGACGTAGCAAGTGCAGCTGTAAAAGTAGTAGCCACTCCATTAGCAGTTGGAAGTGATTTAGTAAATATTGCAACAGGTGGAGAGGTGAAAGCTACTGAAAAACTTATAAAATCAGTAGGAGATAGTTTAGAAAATGCAGCTGATGAATTAATGCCTTAATATTATAAATCATGGCAATTGAAGCAAACACAACACTAAAAAACGATATAAAAACAATTCTGAACGAATTGAAAAATTATACCGGTGATCAGGATACGGCGATAGATCAGTTTGCAACGCAGTTGGCTGATAAAGTAGGCGATGCAATTAAAAGAGGAATAGAATCGGCAACATATACGAGTGGTTTAACAGCCGGATCTTATCCGGTAGCTGGTACAATCGGATTAACAGTAACAAAATGAACGGTGATAGCAGCATAGATATAAACACTTTAGGGGCTTCCGTTGAGGGGATCAATGATATAGCGCAAAGCTGGTATATCATTCTTCACACGGTGCCTGGTAGCGATCCGCTTCGACCCGGATTTGGAAGTGATATTTATCAGTATCTCGACCGTCCGAATAACAGTTTCGGCGGTGATTTTTCGGCTCAGATTATAAAAGACCTTGAAAAATGGGAACCGCGATGCTCTATTTCGCAAGTTAAACCGGTGGTTGGAGATAACAACAATATAAAGGTAAGCATCTTAGGAATTTACAAGGCGACGAACACGGTAGTTGAGGCGACATTAACTATCGCACAACTTGGTACAGTAGACACAACTACAACAATGCGCAGTTACAGCGAAGATTATAACGATAAACAATATAGCTAAATGGCAACTAATCCGACTTTTGTTAATGTAGATCCGGCAACGATTCTGGCCGATATTCTTTCCGATTTTCAGTTGCTAACCGGCAAAACGATTGAACCGGCACAACCTGAATACTCAATTGCTTCGGCTATTGCTTATCGGGAAGTTCTGACAAAAAACCGTATCAATGCTGCCGGATTATCCATGTTAGTTGATTTCTCCACCGCTCCGGTGCTTGATTATATTGCCGCATTATTCAATATCACCCGACTGGCCGCTACCGGTGCTGTTTGCACCTTGCAATTTAATATTGTTCCAGGCCATTTGCTGGTTACTATTCCGCTCGGTACACGAGTAGCTAGTACCGATGGAGAAGTGATATTCTCGACAGACGATGATGTGGTGGTGCCTGTTGGAATAAACACAGTGACAGTTACGGCTACCTGTCAGACTACCGGATCAAACGGAAACGGCTATGCAATAGGCGATGTGCAAACGTTGATGGACCCTTACGCATATATTAGTTCTGTGGCGAATACTGACATCACGGCAGGAGGCTCTACTGAAGAAAGCGACGATGAGTTGAGAGCACGCGTAAAACTGGCAACTTCGAAATTCAGCGTAGCAGGAAGCACAAATGCCTATATCTATTGGGCAAAATCGGCCAGCGCGCTGATTGCTGATGTGGCAATAGCTACTTTCAACGATTTTATGCCTATTTCTAATTATTCGGCTTATGATCCAGATACCCCGTATGTTTTTGGAAATGTAGTAATAAAAAATGGCGTTTTTGCCGTAAACATTGTACCATGCACGGGTGTGGACCCTATTTTGGATAATGATCACTGGATAAAGCCTGGAGAAGTGCATGTGTTCTCGTTGCTCGATAATGGTGCTTTGCCAACATCGGCTATAAATGCCAAAATTTTAAACGTTCTTTCAAGCACAAATGTTCGGCCACTTACGGATGTGGTTTGCGTAAAAACTCCAAGTGAACAGAAATATTCTATTGTGCTCGATGTTGTAAAGAAACCCGATACTGTTGGTTCTGATCTTACCAGTTCACTTTACACAATTATCAACGATTTTGCCATTGCCAAACAATCGGCATTAGGACTTGACATTGTGGCTACCTATATAGAGTCTATTTGCCGAATAGATGGCGTTTATGACCTTACAGCAACGATAGTACCTACAACCGGAACGCTCACCGGTCGAAATCTGGTAGTTAACTCATGGCAGGTGGCAAAAATGGAAACAGGAGGTATCACAATCAATATAACCGGATCGAACAATGGCTAATCGTAAATTGATATCATCGGCAATAGCCGACAGCCGGTTAGGGGTTTTCGATAAAATTATCTCCGACCGGTTTGATAATATCGATTTAGCTCCGATGATGGTTTATCTGGTCGATTGTGTGGATAAATCGGCTTTACCATTGCTGGCAAAACAATTTGACGTTGACGGGTTCAAAGGATTTGATCAGTGTGCAACCATTTCAGATCAGCGTGAATTGATTAAAAATGCCATTCAGCTTCACAGAAATATAGGCACAATTTGGGGGATAAACAAAGCATGTAAGATTATCGGTTTTATTCCTAAAGCTATTAATGAAAATGTGCCGCTGGTTCCGGGTGGCGATCCGGTGTGGTGCGCTTTCAGCGTAGAATTAACACCTACAGATTTGGGTAAAATAGGCAAAAACAGCCTTACCATGCTGAAATCATTTATTGGTTATTATAAAAATGCCCGCAGTATTTTGGTAGAGGTATATTTTGGAATTGACCTCGATGATTCGCTATCACTCGATGATGATTTACAATTATCAGGTGGAGATTTTAATAGCGATCATAATAACGACCATTTAATATCCTAAATATGGACACAAAATTAGTATTACAAAATTTAATAGATTCAACCTGGACAACTAATGGAACTCAGGCAATTTCAGGAGCCGCAGAGCGACAGTCATTGAATAGATTGCTTTCAGCATTATACATTCCAGTTGGCAAAACAGATGATTGGTATGGCCCTGTATCGACAATTCCATTTGGATGGCATCTTATGGATGGAAGCAGTTTTTCAATTACAGATTATGCCGATTTGTTTGCCGCATTAGGTGGTTATTCATCTCCTTATGGGTTAGATGCAACAGACCCTACAAAATTCAAAATTCCGCTTGTTGAGGCCGGACGATCAACCGTACAGGCTGGAACTACATCTTTGGGTACTATTTTGAATGTAGGGCAAAAAGGAGGCGAAGAAAAACATATATTGACAAAATCAGAACTTCCCAATATACAATTAAAAATACAGCATTCACAGAGCGGAGGTTCTGGAACTGGAGCTATGGGTGGTTCAAATCCTCAATTCACAGGCAATATACTAACAGAGCCAATAGGAGGCGGGGAATATCATAACAATATGCATCCGTTCATTGCAGTTAACAAAATCATAAAACTTTGGTAATATGGAAAATATGAGGCTACAAGGAGTACTTGAACTGAAGTTTTACAAAAATGGGGAACTTGTTCATTCAGAATCTGCGCACAATCTTGTGGTAGATTCTGGCTACAACGCCTTGTTTGCGGGATTATCTGGAATAGCTAACAAGCACATTGTAAAAGTACAATGTGGGAGCAATGGTACAACTCCTACAGCAGGAGATACAATAATAACAGATGCAGTTGACCTATTAATTAACAGTAAAATAACAAATCCAAATTCAATTATAATTCATTTTACTTTGGGATCAACAAATGCAAATGGTTTGACTATTGCCGAATTTGGCACTATTTGCGCCGATGGTACGCTCTTTAGCCGTAAAACATGGACTCCTTTTTTGAAAATCGCAGATTTGAGCGTTGAGGGAACCTGGACAATATCAAGAATATGAACAGAGCACAGTTAATAACCTATCTGAAATCGGTTATCTATCCGAATTCTTCCAATGCCGTCGATGCAGGAAAACATCAGGCTTTAGAAGAACAGATAATAAATGATATGGTGATTAAAGAGGAATTGCCTTACATGTTGGTTTCCGCTCCAACCCTGACGGCAGACACTATCATTCCAATACCTGCCGGCACATACATAAGTGAAATCAATGTGATTTTTCTTACCGGAAATCCTACTGTTAATATACCGGAAGCCGACACAGGTGATCTTACCGGTTTGAAATGGTATCCAATACCGGCAAATTTAAGTTATACCGAAGCTGGGAATTTAACTGTAAATATGACAGGTGAAGGATCAATTAAAGTACAAATTGTAAAATTGAATATATAATGAAAAAACAATTATTCTTCTTATTTGCAGCAATATCGCTGCTTATTTTGGCTCAAACGCCTCAAAAGTCACCTACGTTATTTACATCAGGTGCCGTTGGAAAATACTTTCAGGTTACCGGAAGTAATGGCGATAGCGTTCAGCTTGGAAACGGACAACGAAAAGCCATCGCGTCTATCAAAATAGATACTACTTCTTTGGACAATCGTATCAAAACAAAACTGGCAATTGCGGACACTTCCCACAGGTGGCTGCCAAATTCTACAAAATACGTTCGCACAGTCAACATGACATCAGGAGACATCCTGATCGACAAGAGCACGGTGGGGCTTAGCAATGTTGATAACACAAGTGACGCGACTAAGCCAATCAGTACGGCTACGCAGACGGCGTTAAATGGAAAAGAAAATTTAATTTCAACCGGTACAATATATCAATATATTCGAGGTGATAAATCATTAGCGACAATGCCTACTTCTCTTCCGGCTTCTGATGTGTATGCCTGGGCCAAATCGGCGACAAAACCAACGTATACCCCCCTTGAAATCGGGGCGATTGATAATATTGTGTTTTCGACGATTGGAGGTGGATTGGTTACAAGTTCCTTTAAATCAACGAATACATATACATTAACGACAAATGTAGCATCTGGATTTCTAATACCTACAGATTCACAAGCAGCATCATGGACTGGGAAAATGGACTCTTCACGAGTAAAGAGCTACGTAGCAGGTAAGGGATACTTAACTGGAATTACTGGTTCTCAAGTTACAACGGCTTTAGGATACACGCCAGAGAATTCAGCAAATAAAAATGCTGCAAACGGATACGCCGGTTTGGATGCCGGAGGTAAAGTTCCTGTTAATCTATTACCTTCTGCCGTCATGCAATACATAGGGGTGTGGGATGCTCAAACCAATACACCAACTCTTAGCAACTCGGTCGGACAAGTCGGACAAGTTTATGAAATTTCAATGCTTGTGGATTCTGTTATTGCTAACAGGTTTGGGCGTAACGACGTGTTTTATAACCGTGATTTCGTGGCAAAAGGTACAAATGGGTGGGAGGTCGTACCTTCTGGCACTAACGTTCGATCGGTGAATGGAAAGCAGGGAATAGTCACTCTCTCGACGACAGATATTACAGAAGGAATAAACAAATACTACACAGATGCACATGCTAGATCTGCGTTATCTGTTGCTGGGAGTGTGTTGTCATATAATTCAAACACAGGAGTCTTGTCCATACCCGCGGCTACATCCGGTATTTCTGGTTACATGTCTACAGCAGATCAAAGTTTTGCCGGAGTCAAAACCTTTACGAATGGCTTAATTGCTTCTGGGGTGCAATCTTCATCAGGGGGCATCTTTTATGGACAAGCCGGGACTTTTCCTACTGGATTAGGTACCTATGTGGCAAATTACGTATCTCCCACTTATGGTGCTAGGGTATTGGCGTATGACGGTGCAAATTACCAAGACTTAAAACTCGGAAAACTAATATCAGGGTCAAATTTTCAACTACATTTAAATGCGGATGGGACAAGCATCTTTAATACGTCATTAAAGGCCAGCTCATTTGCAACCCCAACTGGTACCGCTTCTCAATTTCTAAAAGCAAACGGAAGTATAGATGGCAATACGTATTTAACAGGAAACCAAACTGTAACACTATCAGGGGATGTTACCGGTAGTGGAGCGACGGCGATAACAACCACTCTTGCGAATAGCGGCGTTACAGCTGGCACTTATAAATCTGTAACGGTAGATGCGAAAGGGCGAGTGACATCAGGAACCAATCCGACTACCCTAAGTGCCTATGGAATAACGGATGCGATACAAAATCAAAATAGTTCATCTCAAACTGCTAACTTATGGATTAACGGCACTGCTAAGATAGCAGGGGGGATTGCTCATTCTTCAAATACAGACCAGCCGTCCATTGGTAGTTTGGCCTTGGGTGGCTATATAATTCTCCCTGGAACCAATAAAGGGGGCGGAGATGACGGAAGTGTATTGTTAACTTCACGATACGATTCTGGCGTTGGAGGAGGACAGGCTAATATTAAGTTCAGAACATACGACGGGACAACCGTAACGACATTAGGTACGATGGCAAAAACAGGCTCATTTACGTGGAATGGGCAGATAATATCTACTTTAGCAACAGGCACGGCTCCATTTTCTATTGCATCAACCACGCTTAACGCAAATTTGAATGCAGATTTACTGGATGGACAACATGGTTCATTCTATACTACCGCTGGAAATCTATCCGGTACAATACCGAGCTCCGTGTTAGCAAACAGCTCTGCTTATATCGGTACTACGGCTATAGCTCTTAATAGATCGTCTGCCTCCCAAACTCTTACCGGCGTTAGTATTGACGGAACGGCGGCTAAAGCGACATCTTTGACTATATCTACCGGAGCAGCAGTAAATAAGGTATTAACATCCGACGCCTCTGGTAATGCCAATTGGGGCAAGGTAGTCGATTCTGGTACCTACACGCCAACTTACTCAACTCTTTTGGGGTGCTCTAACGTGACAACCACATCGGCCATTTATACGCGAACAGGCAATGTCTATGATATAGATATATCAGGAACTTTGACTGAAATAAATGGCTACGCCTCTTGCACCTTTTACGTTACGTTGCCAGGGGGAGAAACTGCCAATGCGGTATCTGGGGTAGGTTCTTTAGGAGGTTCTGGATACCAGACCGCTGGAAGTGTAGTTAAAGGCACTAACAATCAGCCGCAACCAATTTTAGACATCACTTATGAAACTGGTACGGTAAACTTTAATATACACTTCAAAGCTGTTATTCCATGATAGAAAAGATACTTAAATTGCTCGAAATGGATAAGGCGTTGCATTTCCTTGTAGGCTTTTTTGTTACTGTAATTTTGCAGTGGCCATTCAGGCACGAAGGTTTGATAGCAGCTATTATTCTATCAGTTGCGAAAGAGATATATGACAGGCTACATGCCGATAAACACACGTGCGATATATGGGATTCAGTTGCTACTATTACGGGGGCTTTAATTGGATTTTTAACAACTATAATTTACTGATATGAAAACAATTATTTATCAGATGCTTTCCGATGTTAGCGGCAACGGAAGCAGCAAAAGAGGAATCGCCTTTATCATTTTGGCTTTATTTGTTTTTATGGCCGTTGGGAGTTGCTTTGGCCTGACCATTAAGCCGGACATTTGGGACGACGTATTTTACGGGCTTTTGGTTTTTGGAGGCATGATTACCTCCGAGCAGTTTAGCAAAAGAAGCGTTCGGAACTACAAAGATAACGAACCGAAATAAATCTTACTGAAATGAGTCAACAGCAATATAAAACCATTTTGGCTTTTGCGGGAGCTATTTTGAATTTCTTCATGCCGGTTGTTCCTATACTCATAATTGCGGCATTGGCAATCTTATTTGATTGCTGGACGGCTAAGCGATTGTCAAAGCGAGTAAAAGAAAAACTAAATGCCGGCACCGGAAAATTCAGGAGCGTAAAAGCCAAAAAGATTTTTGATACTTTAATCAAGATCTCATGTTTATTGCTGTTGGCTTATCTCATAGATTACCACATTATCAGAGATTCTATAGATATGTGGGCTGTAAGGGCTGTTGCAGGCGCTTTTGTCTTTGTTGAAATAGTTTCTATGCTTGAAAATGAAAGCTCTCTGAATGAGGCTAAATGGGCTATTATCGCTCAACGAATTTTAGTAAGCAAAGTTGAAAGGCATTTCGATATTGATTTGCCAGAATACCACACTAAGTAATTGAATTATGTACGAAATTGAAAAACATTACGAGGGGGTTCATGATGGTGATATGTCAGAGGCTGGCTTACAACCAAAAATGGACCCTGTAGGCATCTGGACGGACGGCTGGGGGCACGCCATCACCGATAGCAAAGGCAATTTTGTAAAAGGAATTGCAAATAAAGCATTGGCTTATAAGTTGTCAAAAATACACACACTCGAAGACGCTGACAAGCAATTAGCTATTGATCTTCATTCTGTTGATTTGCTGATAGCTCGTAAGGTAACAATTACGTTGACAGACTACCAGCGAGAAGCTCTCCGATCTTTTTACTATAACTGCGGATATTCTGAGACGCTTACTAAACTGATCAACACTAATTCGCCTGCTTTGTCGTCTTGGTGGACGTCTCACTACATTACTGGCCTAGGCAGCCGAAAACCTTTACCCGGATTGGTTGCCAGGCGTAAAACGGAGGCACTTTTATTCACTACGGGTAAATTGAAATTTTTCAACTAATAATACAACCTATGAAAAAAATATTGATACAATACTGGAAACCAATTTTGATAGCATCTATATTGTTGCTTGCTATCGGTTTTTTTGCCGGAAGAAGCAACAGTAACGTAATTACAAAAACGGTAAATGTGCCAGGTACAACGGTACATGATACGCTTTATGCAGATCAGATAACTCCTATTAGTTCGGAGATACCGGATAGTCCTAATTTACCTATGAAACCAGAAACAATCAAAGTAAAACACGATTCAATTGTTTACAAAAAGGTTTACATGATAGTTGATACGGCCAAGATTATCCATAATTATATTACAAAGAACAGCTATCGAAAACAACTGTTCGACAATGAAGATGGCAAATTAACCATCTCCGCTGACGTACAATACAACTTACTTCAAAAACTGAGTTATGACTTTACCCCGATGCATAAAGTGACTACAGTAGAAAAGAAACGGGTATTTACGCCATTTCTTACAGGATCGTATAACTCACTTGGATATTGGGGCGCAGGTGGAGGTATTTACTATTACGATATTGGAGTTTCGGCCAAATATGTAACTGATTTCAAACAATCTGGTTATGAAATTGGGCTGAATGTGAAGTTTTAAGTTGATCTATCATTTGATAGAACCAAATCGGGGCACGGTAAGACAATGAATCTTATCGTGCCCTGCTGTATTATTTTGCATAATCAAGTACCTGGCGATGATATTCATCTAATTTTTCCTGGCGTCTTTTTACATATTTATCAATCATGCCTGTCCGTTTATGTCCGATCATCAAGTCTATATATTTATCCGGTATATCTAAATCTGCTGCGAATGTGGAAAATGTATAACGCGCCCAATAAATAGAAATCTTATCAAACGGTCCTTTGGGCTTTATAGATTCTATTTTTTGTTTTTCTCCCCTCTTTTTTCTTTCTACTTTAGGTTGTCCAATTGATTTGATTTGTTTATTCAGTGTGCGTTCAAAATCTCGATAGTTGCTTCGTGTATCCATCGGATTTAGAAGATAATTTATTCCTTTGTATTCGTTAATAATTTCCATTGCTTCCGGGTAAATTTTTATTTTCAAAGGAACATTTGTTTTTGTACGAGACAATACTATATATCCTTTTGTAATGGCATTAGGAGGAAGAAAGAGAATATCTTTCATGTTGAGGCCTCTAAGATAAAACGAAAGCAGAAATAGCTTTTTATATCGTTCGACAGCCGGTGTGCATTCAGCATTTACAAATGCTTTGAATTCGTGGAGTTCCATCGGCTTTGGCTCCGTATCTTTGGTTTTAATTTTAAACCGTCGAAATGGGTATTTATCTAGCGAAATTACGTTGTTATCAATAGCATCGTTAAACAATGTGCGTATGTTTCTTAAATAAATGCCGCGCGTGTTGTCGCTAAGGCCAGAATTTTCCATCCAATTATCGAAATTTTGCAACCAGGCTTTATTCATATTTTCAAAGGAAAGCTTTTCGACATCGGTATAAACCGACAATTTCTTTATCATGTCGAAGAATGTGCCTATAGTGCCTTTGTTTTTTGAAAGACGAGTAATATAGCTATCATAGTATTTTTTGAAACTTATATCATCCTCTTCTGTACATTTTCCTTCCAGATATTGCTTAATGGTTGAGGCATCAAAATATTTTACTCGTCGATGAAATTCTAAATCGAGCAATTTAGTATCTATATCCAACTTTTTCAATTTTATAATAGCATTCATCTTTTTTGCTTCCGGTAAATTGATTATCTCCCCATCTTCAAAATTGGATTCAGACACTGAAATACCTGTAGGAATATAAACCGGTCGCTTTTTGAACCAAAAATAAATCCGTACAGGAAATTCTTTTGTTGTTTTTGATCGTTTTTCAAGTATTATTTTTGTAAGCATAGGGGGTATGTATTATATCGTTTTGCAGTAGATTTAGTAGTAGGTTGTCTATTATTTCAGTAGGTATTTTTACAATTGAAGTGAATTTACGACGATAAATTAACAATAAATTGTATGCAAAATCAATTTTAAACCAAAAAAAAACGCTGACATCAGATTTTAATAATCTAAATATCAGCGTATTATAAAATGCTCTTCAGGTAGGACTTGAACCTACGACCCCCTGATTAACAGTCAGGTGCTCTAACCGACTGAGCTACTGAAGAAGGTTACTTTCCTTTGTTTATCGGCCTTTGCTGTGGTTGATGTCTCTCAGAAAAGTGATGCAAAGGTAAGGGGTTTTTTTGAAACCTGCAAATGTTTTGTCTCTTTTTTTGCAGAAAAATATGCCTTCTTTTTTTACGTCATTCTTTTTCAATATGTTAATTGCCTAATTTTTTTCAAAAATTTATAGTGCACATTCGTCAGACTCAAAAACAGAGGCGGGATAAGCCACATCCGTTAGATATAATCCGTGTGCATAGGCCGAAGAGCCGGCTTTACCTCTGTCTTTAGCCTCGATTATGGCTCTGAAATCTTTTTCGGTTAATTGGCCTCTTCCTACTTTGAGCAATGTCCCTACAATTGCCCGGACCATATTCCTGAGAAATCGGTTGGCAGTGATGGTAAATACCCATATATCTCCCCGTTTTGCCCAGTATGCCTGTGTTATGGTGCAATTGTTGGTCTTAACGTCAGTATGGAGCTTGCTGAAGCTCGTAAAGTCGATATATTCGGGTAGTATTGCCGCCGCTTTATTCATAGCTTCAAAATCGAGCGGACTATGCACGCGCGCTGCTGATTCGAGATGAAACGGATTTTTCTCCGGGGTTACCCAGTATTCGTATGTGCGGTTGATGGCGTCAAAGCGGGCATGAGCTCCCGGCTTGACCTTTTTCAGATCCCATACTGCAATGTCGTTAGGAAGGACGCCATTTAGCTTCTTAAGAAACAATTCGGGTTGTTCAATCTCTTCCGCGTCGAAATGGGCTACCATGGTGCGTGCATGAACGCCGGCATCTGTACGGCCTGCTCCGATAACGTCGGTATGAATCCGCATTAGCAGCGAAATTGATTCTTGTAGTTTTTCCTGTACGGATACCCCATTGGGCTGTATTTGCCAGCCGTGGTAGTGTGTGCCGTTATATGACAACCAGATGAAATACCTTCTTTTCACGGGTAATTAACGTGCTGGAATTTGCAATTGCTGGCCGATATTGACTTCACCAGAGGTGATTTCATTCGCAGCTTTCAGATCGTCAACGGATACGTTGTGTGCTTTAGCTATAGAGAACAATGTATCTCCGGGCTTCACAATATATTTGATGTGTTTGGCTGCATTTGCAGTTTTAATTTCAGCTTTTCTGACTACGTTGGTAGAGTCAGGAATAAGGCTTAAAACCTGATTCTCCTTTACGTCAGTGTTGTTCAGGTGATTGTATTCTTTTAGTTGGTCAACCGTGAGATTTGTTTCTTTAGCTATGGTGAAGAGTGTTTCGCCCTTTGAAACGGTATGGCTGGTTTTTACCGGTTTTGAAGAAACTACGGGTGCGGTGTAAGGCTCTTCTGCGGTTACGACTTCTTTAGTTGCTTTTCCCTTGGTTGCTGGTCTTTTCTTTTTTGCAGATACAACAACATACTCTTTTTTTACAGTCTCAACGGTCAGCTTTTGCCCCGGAGTTACCTTGCTTTTCTTTCTTGAAATTCCGTTCCAGCTTTTTATCTGAGCCGGCGTTACCTGATAGAGTTCAGCTATAGACTCCAGTGTTTCTCCGTCTTGTACAACGTGAGTTTTATTGACTTTATAACTGGTAGTCAGAGTATCGATCTTTTCGGATGGTTGTGCACTTAATACAACAGGTTTTACATCATCTTTTTTCTGAACAGAAGCAACCTCCGGTTGTTGGGCTTTTGTTTCGTTTTGCACCACTTCTTTCGCTTTAGAAACAGGAGCGTTGGGATCAAGAGAGAGAACGTCTCCTTCATGAACCTGATTGTCTGTGAGGTTGTTCAGTTCTTTAATCTTGAGAGCAGATATGTGGTGCGATTTAGCTATAGAATAAAGTGTTTCTCCTTTTTCTACGATATGCGTCTTTTCCGAAGGGTTTTCTTTTTGAACAGTAGAGGTTTCTGTCTCAGGTTTTGCTTTGGCTTCTCTTACAGGAACTTCTTTCTCAGTCATCTGAACTGTCAGATAGGTGCCAGGCTTCACTTTGTTTTTTGAAAGTCCGTTCCATTTTTTGAGTTGAGAAACAGAGACACCGAATTTGTCTGCAATTCCGGATAAGGTCTCACCCTTACGCACTTTGTGAGATTTGCGTGATGTGACGGTTTTTGTAGCTTGTTCTTCTTCGTTTACAGTCTCTTTTTTAGAGGCTTTAGGAGCAGCTTCAGCTTTTGTCTCTTTTGCCGGTACTTCTTTTTCTGTCATCTGAACAGTCAGGTAAGTCCCCGGCTTTACTTTGTTTTTAGAAAGACCGTTCCATTTTTTGAGTTGAGAAACAGAGACACCAAATTTGTCTGCAATTCCGGATAAGGTCTCACCCTTACGCACTTTGGGAGATTTGCGTGATGTGACGGTTTTTGTAGCTTGTTCTTCTTCGTTTACAGCCTCTTTTTTAGAGACCTTAGGAGCAGCTTCAGCTTTTGTCTCTTTTACCGGCACTTCTTTTTCTGCCATCTGAACAGTCAGATAAGTTCCCGGTTTCACTTTGTTTTTAGAAAGACCGTTCCATTTTTTGAGTTGCGTAACGGAAATTCCATATTTATCTGCAATACCAGACAATGTATCCCCTTTGCGTACTTTATAGGTTTTGCGTGATGTGACGGTTTTTGTAGCTTGTTCTTCTTCGTTTACGGTCTCTTTTTTCGAGGCTTTAGGTGCGGCTTCAGCTTTGGCTTCTTTTACAGGAACTTCTTTTTCTGTCATCTGAACAGTCAGGTAAGTTCCCGGCTTTACTTTGTTTTTAGAAAGACCGTTCCATTTTTTGAGTTGTGAAACGGAAACACCAAACTTGTCTGCAATTTCAGACAGGGTCTCACCTTTACGCACTTTATGTGTTTTGCGTGAAGTCGCTGTTTTTGTAGCTTGTTCTTCTTCGTTTACGGTCTCTTTTTTAGAGGCTTTTGAAGCTATTTCGGCTTTGGTCTCTTTTACAGGAACTTCCTTTTCAACTTCTTGAACAGTCAGTGTTGCACCCGGTTTGAGCTTATTACCCGATAGCCCGTTCAGACGTTTGATTTTTGCTGTAGTGGTGTGATATTTTTCAGCGATTTCGGACAAGGTTTCACCTTTCTTTACCTTGTGGGTTTGTCGTGAAGTAACAGTTTTTTTGGCTACACTTTCCTGTGATTCGTTTTCGTTTTTGACAGAAGCTGATCCGCCGGGAATTTGAAGCTTATCTCCGGGTTTAATTTTTTCTCCGTTGTGAGAATTGGCTTTGATCAGATCGTCTTCAGAAACATGATATTTCTTTGCGATAGTATAAAATGATTCTCCTTTTTTTACAGTGTGGGTCTTGCCTTCAGATGCAATTTGTTCCTTAGCGTGTTTTTTATCGGTGTTGCTCGCTAATTCTTTGTTTGAACTTTTTTGTTCAGACTGAATGGAAAGCTTTTGTCCCGGTTTTATTTTGTTACCGTTAATGTTGTTCCATTCTTTCAGTTGCTCTTCCGAAACATTGTATTTCTGAGCAATTGTGTATAATGATTCCCCTTTTCGTACTTTGTGGGTTTTGCCTGTTGATGCATATTGTACGTTGTCGTCAAAATCGGAGAACGATTTCACCTGAACGGGATCAAATTTATATAATTTCTTATCGGCTATTACAGTACATCCTGTAACATAGCGTTTTGCATAATAGCCGGAGTTGCTGTTGTCGATGCGAACGCCGCCACCGTTGGCTGAATGGATGAAATTAAAGCTCCCATCAGAATTTTTGTCCAGAAAGATGCCAACGTGGCCAATGCGTGATTTCTTGTTGTTGTGTCCTTTGAAAAATACCAAATCTCCTTTTTTGAGGTTGTCGATGTCTACTTCTTGCCCGTTTGCTACCTGCGAACCGGAAGATGAATTGAGTGACATGCCGAATTTGCCGTATACATAGCTTGTGTAGCCGGAACAATCGAATCCGCTTGGGCCTTTTGATCCTGAACGATAAGGCGTGTTGATTAACGTTTTTGCATAATGCACCAACGAATCGCGCAATGTGACGGAAGCGGACGATTTCCCTTTTGCAGAAAGTGAAACAGCATTTATTGAGATAAGAAATAAAAAGACTAAATAGCGCATTGGGTCAGATGGTTTTTAGCGACTAGCAAATAGCCGCGTATGAGTTTGAAATTACTTTTTAGGGTAACCGATGGTTTGAGCCAGTGTAATCATCTGGTCATCGGTCAGGTTCATTATCTTTGCCAGTTTTTCCTTGACAATGCTTGCGCGTACAACTGTTGAAAGTCCTTCTGACGCGCAAAACAAATAGATATTTTGTGAAATGAAACCGCTGTTAGCATAAGTTGCTTCAATCAGTCCGCTTTCACTATTTGAATTGATCTTGGATTTATTGCACACAAATACAATGTTTACAGGAGCTTCGCCTACATATGCTTGCATGCCTGTGTCTTTGCGATAATCTCCGGCTACAATAAGTACAAGATTATTTTGTGCTGCATCGTATCTGTAAATTCCTTCTTTTGTAACGACATACAAATCGATTTCCTGACGGTCCATCGAAGAAGGAGCAGTTCTCTTCTTTTCCCGGTTAAAACCCCATGCCGCCCACAACAAGTTGGAAAGCGTTTGGTTTGAAATATTTTTTTCAGAATCAAACTGACGGGCAGACTGACGCAGATTTAATGCGTCCATCAACGGTTTACCACCTGTACGAACAGGTTGTGGAAGTTGAATATTTTGGGCTGACAACAAAGAGCATGAACACACAAAGACGGCAGATAATAGCAGTGTTTTCATTTTTGGTAGTAGTTAGTTTTTGGTTAAACGAACCGTCCGTATCATTGGTTTACGGAGGTAAATACAGTCTTGTCTGTTAGACGTAAGAGTAATCGTTTTGGTTAAAAAACGACTGAGGGCTCCCTGTTTTGGAAAAATGATGCAACAAATATAATAGTTTTTTCTTGCCCACCTATAGTTTGGGCTGTAAGCCCGGGGTAGATTTAATTTTTTTTGGCGAACACCCGTATGCTTTTTTAAATGCTGTACTAAAATGTTGAAGAGAGGAAAAACCGAGTTCAAAAGCGATTTGAGTCATGTTTTTTTCGCCTAATGCAATCATATTTACAGCTTTTTCAAGACGAAAACTGTTCAGATAACTGTAAATCGTATCGCCAAACAATTCTTTGAATCCGTTTTTGAGTTTGAAGCTGTTTATTCCTGCAATTTTTGCCAGGTCATCTATTGTCGGGGGCATTGTCAGGTGATCCAGCAGGTACTGACGGGCAAACAACAACCGGCCTTTGTCGTAATCATTGTGACAAAATCGGGTTTTTGAAATTTGAGGCTTTTGGAGACAAAAAACACAAAGTTCCTCCGATTCGAAAATTGATAGAGCAGCCTGCTTTTTTGCCCAGAAAGTCAGAAGCTGCTCAATGCTTTCAGCATCCAGTTTACTGTCATTCAATGAGTAAGTCTGATTGTCGATTGTAATAGTCATCTTTTTATCAGGATATTTGAGCTATGCAGAATATAGAATAATATTCTGCAAATATAAAAACAAATTCTTTAAATATAAATGAACATCATATATGCTGATTTATCTTTGTTGAATTAACACATACAACTGAAGTATCTAATACCAAAATTCTATTGAGATGGTTACATTTAAAAAACTCAGAAGAATATTTAATGAAAAAGGCAGCGGAAATGTTGTCAGTAAAACGATAGCAGTTAGTCCCTTTTTACAACTTCATCTTTGCACGCAGTGTAACGTCGAAATCGTTCAGTCGGACGAAGAAAAAGTGGTGATTGAAATGGACGACAACCTGATTGACGGCGTACGGGTGGATAATTCCATCAAAACGCTTTTCGTAACGCAGGATCTTCGCCAAAAAATTCCTCTCTTTACTTACGGCAAAATCACTATTTATTGCCATGCGCTTGAAGCTCTTTATGTGACTTCACATGCTGATATTAAAACGGTGAAACCTCTCGATTCCAAATATGCGATGGTAATTAAGACTGTTTCTCACGGAGATGTGTTTCTCGAACTCAAAGCTCCTTCCGTAAAAGTAATGTCGACGAATCATGGAGACTTTACATTGAAATGCGAAACCAACGATTTAGTCATTAATAATGCCAGTAAAGGCGACCTGAACCTAGAGTTGAAAGGTTCTGCCCTGGAAATCAACCACAAAGGAAGAGGCGATATGGTTTTGACCGGTTCGTGTGATTCTCTGTCCATCTGCAACGAAGGGCATGGTGATATTTCCGGAACTGATCTTGTGTCCAGAAATGTTAATGTCAAAAGCATAGGACATGGCGATACTACGGTATTTGCATCTCATACCATTAAAATTCAGAATCTTGGACATGGTGATGTTGCCTATTGCGGTGATGGTGAATTAGAGGATTTGTCGCATACCGGACACGGCAAAGTACAGCATAAAGGATAATGCTCTATTATTATAAAACAAAAAGCTCCGTGATAAATATTTGTCACGGAGCTTTTTGTATACAATACTTTCTATTTATTCAGCCCTTACGATGGCTGCCCAGCCTCCGCCTTCGGCCAAATGTACTGCCAGATGCGACTGGTCTGAAATATTCAAAAATTCCCGTTTATAGTCGTTACCGTTATTGTTGGCATTGATTCCGTCTTTGAATACTTCGGCTTTCCATTTGCCCGGGCCGAGGAATGAGAAATCGATGGTGATGTCGCGTTTATCCCAATTATTGATGGCTCCTATATACCAGTTATTGCCTTTCTTGCGCGCAATGACCGAGTAATTCCCGACTTCTCCTCCGAGTACTATAGTTTGATCGAAAGTAGTCGGTATCTGCGAAATGAATTTGGTACATTCCGACTCTTTTTCGTAGTTGCTGGGGCTATCGGCCAGCATACAGAGCGGTGCTTCAAACACAACGTACAAGCCGAGCTGATGACAGCGGGTGCCCTGACTCATAGGTTGTCCGAAAATTGGACGGAAACTGTCTTTGGATGCGTTGTGCATTGCTCCCGGAGTGTAATCGAGCGGACCGGCCAACATGCGGATATATGAAATCAACACGTCGTTTTGGGGCATATCCGGATTGTTCCATTTGAGTTGTTCCATACCATACACACCTTCAAAATTAATCACATTCGGATAGGTTCTTTGCAATCCGGTTGGTTTATAAGCCCCGTGAAAATCAATCAGCATATGGTGTTGAGCTCCCATTTGTGCCACTTTGTAGTAGAAGTT
>JAUZOL010000059.1 GCA_030706455.1 Bacteroidota bacterium | reverse complement strand
CCATAACATCTTCCTGCAAATGCTTTTCCTTTATCTGTTTGTAAAAATTCAAGGATTCCCATAATCAAGTATTAAAAGTTTTTCATTGCTGATTTTTTCTTCAGGTTGGTTGATTTCACACACCTGAAACCAATATAGGAACGAGATTCTGTTTGATATTCAAATGTACGTGCACCACATTGAAGATAAGCTGCGACATCTTTCCATGATCCGCCCTTGATTATCTTCCTCTTCAAAATATCTGAATCTTTTTCTTTTGCGTTGTAAGCAAAGCTTGGGTTTAAGTCATGCGTACCATTTGCATTAATCGACATGAACGATGACTCAGTCCATTCGGAAACGTTCCCTGCCATATCATACAATCCGAAACCATTAGGAGGATATGTTGCAACCTTTGCTGTCCGAACTTCACCATCAGCGCGGTAATTACCCCTCATAGGTTTAAAATTAGCCAGATAACAGCCTTTTCCATCGCGAATATACGGACCTCCCCAGGGATACATGCTTTGTTGTTTGCCACCACGAGCTGCCCATTCCCATTCTGCTTCTGTCGGCAAGCGGTAATCTTGTCCCTGGAACAGATGGTTACTGTTGTAGTAATTTGTTCTCCATGCACAGAATGCTTTTGCCTGTTCCCAAGTTACACCAACAACTGGATACTGGTCATACGAACGCAGCGTGAAATATTTTACAGTCGGATCGTTGTAAGAATAGGTAAAGTCAGTACAGAATGCCAGTTTATCCGGATACACATTAATGATCTTAGTCATGTAAAAATCCTCTGTACTATGAATAGGAGAGATTCGTTTTGTACGCATCTTGATCACACCACCGTCAAAATAATATTCATCTACAATTGCAAATGAAGAACTTGGATAATGTCCGTGAGCTCTGTCAAATTTATTGTACTCTCTTGCGGCTTGTTCTAAATCGTACCAGCGATAAACGTAATTCAGTCCTTCAAATTTATTGTTATAATTCTTCAGACTGGTCCAGAGCGAATCTGAATGAGCGTCTTCTTCTCCAGAAGCCTTTTCCCAGGTTTTCTTCCATGGCAAAGGTCTTTTCCAGTTCAGTTTTGCAGTATCTTTTTTCTGACGCCATTTTTCAGGGGAAACGTTTGCCAAAAGTTGTCTGGCAATAGAGTCTCTTACCCAAACCACAAATTGACGATATTCTGTATTGGTAATCTCTGTTTGATCCATCCAGAACCCATCAACAGAAACCATTTTTGATTCTCCTTTGAACGACCAAAAAGCATCCTGATCATTGGCGCCCATCATAAATGCACCTCCTCTTACCCAAACCATTCCATAGGGAGATGTTTCATTTACTTTGGAGATCGATTGACCCACTAACTCTCCTGCCGGTTTGGAATTACACGCAACCAACAATCCGAGCAATGGGATTATAAAAAGTAATTTTCTCATATCAGAGTCATTTATCCTTTATAAAATTCTTACACTCTTGTATTTATTTTTTTTCTTTTCGAGTGAAATATTGAAGTCATACGTCACAAACAGCTCGTGAGAACCATAAGTAGAAGAGATCAAATTTGTCACTGGCAAATCGAATGAATATCCGATAGTTAAACCATTAGCCAGCTTGACTCCCCCCATAAAAATCAGGGATTCTTTGAATCGGTAAGCCAAGCCTCCCCAAAATTTATCCTTATAATCAAGTAAAAGATCCAGATCCGTCTGATAATTCACAAAGTCAGTTTTTACCAGAACAGATGGTTTGAGGGTAAAATTTGTATTTACCAAAGGTAAATTATAACCTCCCGTCAAATAAAACATTCTTCCCACATACGATTCCTGCGTATCCGACCAACGAATAGTGGGTTGATTAGCATCTAAGACAGAAAAGCCCGCATACCATTTTTCAGTAGAATAGTATGCTCCCAAGCCCAAATCCAAGGCCATCCCGCTCACTTGCGACGTTGGAATCTGGCTGTCGGAACCAGGCGCTACATGATAGTCATTGCCTGTTGGAATATAGGCGCTGTCTCCCTGAAAACCAATACTAATTGCACCAATGTTTGCACCAAGACTAAGAATACCGTTTCCCAGTTTCATCTTATAAGCTCCCTGAAGAACCACAAACTGTTTGGTAAACAAGCCCATTTTTTCATTATCAAAAGCCAATCCAGCTCCAAAACTCTTTTTGTTGATGGAGAATGGCATTGAAAGATTAAAATAAGTATCGACGGGCGCTCCCGGCATACCTATCCATTGTTGTCTGTGAAGTCCGGTAAGTCGTATCATATCTCCCTCTGCAATTGCTGCGGGGTTGAACGACCCTTTTGCAAACATATGCTGACTGTATTGCGAAACAAACTGAGCGTTAGTTGTTCCTAAAGACAAAACGCCACACAATACAGCTAAGCAGAGTTTTTTCACCGGAGAAATTTTATGTTTACTTCAACAAACGCAACATTTCGTTTGCAGATTTAGTTCGTCCAATGCTATGATAACGGCTCATTTTATCATTTTATTGCATAAAAAAGCTCTTCTTTTCGAGAATAAAACTAATTTTCAGCCTGCCAAATATCTTTCTTCTGATAATTTACAGACCGAAATTAACTAAACGTCAAAAAAATCACAAAGAACAGCCAGAAACGATAAAACAAAAAGCAAAAGGTCAATATTCTTCTTCGTTAAAGAAGAAATCTTCCTTACTTGGATAATCCGGCCAAATATCTTCTATACTTTCATAGATTTCCCCTTCATCTTCCATTTCCTGAAGATTTTCAATTACCTCAAGAGGAGCTCCTGAACGCATTGCATAGTCTATCAACTCATCTTTAGTTGCTGGCCAGGGTGCATCTTCTAATTTGGATGCTAATTCTAATGTCCAATACATGCTAGCTACTTATTTTAGTTGGTTACCACAAAACCTAAATCAGGCTCTGAATTATCATTTTAGAATCGCTTAATAATTTATATTTTAGCGATTTTATCAAAATCTTAATTGAGTGCAAAAATACAAAAAATCTAATACCTACAATGGGATTCCCAAAAAATTTCCTCTTTTCCTGCATCATGGACAAACTTACGCGCCAAAACGAAAAAATAGTCGGACAAACGATTGACAAAAACCAGGCATTCATCGGCAATCGGATAGATAGCATTTGATTTCCACATTCTGCGTTCTGCCCTACGGGCAATCGTTCGACACATATGACAACGGGCAGCAGCTTCGTCACCTCCCGGCAAAACAAAATGTTTCAGGGAAGGTAATGTTGAGGTGATGTTATCTATCTCTTTTTCAATTGTCTGGATGCAGTCTCCAAAGATAGTTCCATTCGGTTCTGTTGTAACGGTATTCCTGTCAGTTGCCAATTCTGCACCCAAATCGAAAAGACGACTTTGAATTTCCAACAGCAAAATCCGGGTATGTTCATCCGTAATATTTGCTGCCAAAAAGCCAATCGAAGAGTTCAGTTCGTCAACAGTGCCGTATGCTTCCAAACGAGGATCTGCTTTCGACACCCGCGTGCCTCCGATAAGACTGGTTTGTCCTTTATCTCCGGTTTTAGTATATATTTTCACAGTCTATTGCTTAAATTATCAATATTTTCCAGCAAAATTTCTTTTATTCTACAGCTGAAACGTACAAAATGACTTTTTAGTGTTGTAATGCGATTTTTTTCTTCAAAATGCGACAATATAATTCTGTTTGAATAAATCCGTATTAAAAAACACAATGCCCATTTCAAAAATATCGATGGATAATCTGACATCCGGATGTTGTGTGATTTGCTGCCAGGCAAGGCTCATCTCTTGGCTCCGGTAAATGTCATCAAACACAAATATGCTTGATTTATGTGCCTTGGGCAGACACAACTCAAAATATTTCAATGTCGCCTCCCGTGTATGGTTCGCATCAAAAAAAACGAAATCAAGTGACGGCAGTTTTTCTAATATAGCCGGTAACACATCATCAACTTTTCCTTTGAAAAGCTCAATATTATCGGCACCGAACGTCTTGAAACAATCCGACGCCAACCGACAAAGATTCTCATCTGCATCAATCGTCACGACTTTCCCATTCCTGTTTACTTGCGACAGGTAGAGCGTAGTCAGCCCCAAACAAGTGCCAAGTTCCAGTATTGTTGACGACCGATTACAATTAGCCAAACGGAACAACAATTGCGCATATTGAGTACGCTTTACAGACTTTCTGGCAATATCACAAACCCTACGTTTCGTATAACCACCTGTCCCGTGATCTGTCACATCTACCAGCTCTTTTGAGCTCAGCAACTTTTCTCTCAGATCTTCAATACTTTCGTAACAATAATATGGAGATTGCTCGTAAAAGACAGAATTAAGAAGATTGAACACAAAAGGAGAATGAATGCCATAGCCTTTCTTGTGACGGGCTCTTAACAAATATAACAGGTAGGATTTTATTGCAAACGTTCGGTTCATGCCATTTAGATAACCATACAAAAGTACAAAAATCGGTTTACAACCGACACTCTATCTCAATGTTTCGAAATAAAAAATCAGAACAAAGTAACCCGAAAACCCAGTGCTTTCAGGGAATCAACAAGTTGGCTGTTCCCATGCTTCAAATTTATTGTGTAAGCCTGAAATTCGCGACGAATGGGATAATTCCCTCTTTGTTTTTCAAAATCAGCAACCGCATTACGCAAACGGTCGTTGTCGTCAGTAATTGCATAAGTAGCCCAAACCACCTCTGCAAATAATTGCGAAAGAGTCTTATTTGCAGCATCAATGGTTAACAAAGTCGATTGCTGTGGTAAAGGAATCGAATCAGGCTGCCATTTATCAAGCGATAAATTAAAAAATCGGCTTAAAGCCTGTACGCTCATCGCGGTAGCAGTAGCTTTACCATCGGCAGAATAGCCTGCAATATGAGGAGTAGCTAAAGCTACCTGCTTTAACAGTCCGGATGAAATGTGGGGTTCGTGTTCCCAAACATCAAGAACAGCTCCTTGAATTGCTTTATTTTCCAACGCCATTTCCAGAGCTTCACCGTCGACAACTTCGCCCCTTGAAGAATTAATGAGCCATGCAGAAGGCTTCATTTTGTGAAGGTTAACGTCATCTATAAGATGAAATGTTTTGTCTTCCCCCGATCGTGTCAACGGAGTGTGAAGAGACACTATATCTGCTTGTTGCAACAAGTCATCCAACGAAACATAATTTCCGCCATGTGTCCTTTGCAAAGGCGGGTCGTTAACCAGCACCTTCATTCCAAGCAATTGTCCGAGTCGGACAACCTTGCTTCCCACATGTCCGCATCCAACCACGCCAAGCGTCAACGCTTCCAGTTCTACCTGTTTTTCCCGAACCAACCAAGATAACACTGAGGCTATATATTGACAAACAGAGCCGGAATTGCAACCCGGCGCATTTGTCCATAAAATACCCCTGGCATCACAATAGGCGGTGTCAATATGGTCTGTCCCAATTGTTGCCGTAGCAATAAATTTTACTGCCGAATTTTTCAGGAGAGCTTCATTGCAGACTGTGCGGGTTCGAACAATTAAAGCATCCGCATTTGCTACTATATTTAAATCAATTTGGGCACCTTCCACATAGTTCACATCAGCATAAGGCTCTAAAACGCCCTTAATAAAAGGAATTTTCTCATCTATTATTATCTGTGGACGTTGATGCATATGCTCAATTTTAAAGTAAAAAAATGCCGGATCATAATTGTCCGGCCTCTACAAGGGTAATCACCCTTTCTATAATTTTATCCTTGTTTTGCACATCGTACTCAGCCTTTAGGTCTGACCCGAAGAGCTTGGCTACAGTTTGCCACATCCAGGCTGAAAAAGCGCCTTTATATGTTCTGATGATCGAATAAGTAGTCTGATGACATTCCCTATCGACAAGGCGCACAAGCAATTTCCCCTGATTGATCGACATGGATCGTAATTCTTTCTCGTAACGCTTGAAAAGTTCCTTTTCCGTTTGTTTCAGGAAAACCTTACGTTCTTTTTCATCAGTTATCTGTACAAGCTGTTTGTTAGCATCATACACCGTTCGGGAAACAAGCCGTGCATATGGCAACACTCTTTTTACGTCCCTCACCGTTTTCCAATAGAAATTTTCCTGTTTCTTGTTCATGAACTTCATTGGAGGAAAACAGTAGAAGTCATTGAAAACATACAAGAACAAAGTATCACGACCGTGCACTTCATAATTACACACACAGCTTTTAGGAGACAACTTCAGAGTGTAGTTGAGCTCGTTAAAAATCTGCTGAGTAGTCTGTAGTTTGTTCAGCCACTGATCGTAGTCCACTGTCTGATTAAAAGCCATGACCGCAGACGAAAAAGTAATCAATATCGCAAAAATAATACGACGCATGTATGCAATGATTAAATCCGGGTACAAAGGTAATTATTAAATGGAGCACAACGACTGATTTAATGGTATAAAAATTGTAATTTTGCAACAATTTCGTCAGAAGTCCGATGGATAAATTTCTCAACGTATTAAAAGAATATTGGAACTACGAGGCATTTCGCCCGTTGCAGAGCGATATTATCCTCAGCATTGCCGGGGGAAAAGACACATTGGGACTAATGCCCACCGGTGGAGGAAAATCCATTACATTTCAGGTGCCCACAATGGCAATGGACGGAACCTGTCTGGTAATTACTCCGCTAATTGCCCTGATGCGCGATCAGGTAGACAATCTCAAAGCCCGTGGAATCAAAGCCGCAATGATTTGCACCGGCATGAGCCGCCAGGAAATCATTACGACACTCGATAATTGTGCATTCGGTAATGTAAAATTCCTCTATGTTTCTCCCGAGAGACTATCCTCCGAGCTGTTTTTAAAGCGACTCAGTTCCATCAACATTTGCTTAATTGCTGTTGACGAAGCACATTGCATTTCTCAGTGGGGATACGACTTTCGTCCGTCTTATCTGAAGATAGCTGAAATACGCAATCATTTACCGGGAATACCGGTTTTAGCTTTGACTGCTACAGCCACGCCTGAGGTAATCCGCGACATACAATCACAATTAAACTTCGACGAACCAAACTGCTTCTCACAGAGTTTTGCACGACAAAACCTTGCCTATATCGTTCGCGAAGCTGATGATAAACTTTCTTTGCTCATAAAAATACTGACCAACGTTCCCGGTTGTGCTATTGTGTACGTACGAGACCGGAAAAAGACAAAAGAAGTCGCAGAATTTCTAATTAACAACGGTTTTTCGGCCAACTTTTTTCATGCGGGATTGCCTCAATATGTAAAAAACGAGCGACAAGCAGCATGGAAATCGAACCAATGCCGGGTGATTGTCTGCACCAACGCGTTCGGCATGGGCATTGACAAACCGGACGTTCGACTAGTTATTCACCTCGACTTACCTGATTCGCCGGAAGCATATTTTCAGGAAGCCGGACGGGCTGGACGCGACGGTAAAAAAGCGTATGCAACAATAATATACAGCAAAAATGACAGCGCGAAACTAAAACGCAGGATAAGCGACTCATTTCCTGACAAACAACGAGTTCTGGACACATACAACTCACTTGGTAATTTTTACCAATTAGCAGTCGGATCAGGCTTCGAATCCGTTTTCCCTTTCGACCTTCAGGAATTCTGCAAGGCCTACAAATTACCACTCAACATGAGTTACAACGCGTTGAAGATAATGGAACAGGCCGGCTATATCACTTTGTCTGATGCTCTTGACAATCCGTCGCGACTGATGATTACCGTCAACAAAGATGAACTCTACTCTTTGAGCCACGGGAACCCTGAATGGGATAACATCATCCAGGTAACACTGCGATCTTATACCGGTTTGTTTGCCGACCATGTGTATATAAACGAGGATTTAATCGCTCAAAGAGCCGGATCGACGAGAGAAACCGTATACAACGCTTTCATCCAGCTAAGCAAAGCTCACATTTTCAGCTACATTCCGGCCAAGAAAACCCCGTTTATCACGTTTAACTCTTCCCGGGAAGACATCAAACATGTGAAACTAAGCAAAGATGTATACGAGACCCGCAAAGAACGATTCGAAAAAAGAATAGAAGCTATGCAAAGCTATGCGGAAGAAAACGACATCTGTCGCAGCCAACAGTTATTAGCTTATTTCGGCCAAAAACAAGAAACGGTCTGTGGCGTGTGTGACGTCTGCATTGCAAAAAAGAAGAGCTCGCTTTCTACAGAAGAATTCGAGATAATCGTATCTCGAATTAAAACCACTATAAGCGCCAAGCCTGTTTCCACAAACGAGCTTCTTCGTACAATGAAAACACCCGAAGACAAGACAAAACAAGCTTTACGCTTTTTGCTCGACAAAGACATTATATCAATAGACCAAAATCAATTGATCCACTTATCAAACAATCAAACAGATGATTAAGTTAGTAATTTTCGATTTAGACGGAACACTTTTAGACACCATATACGACCTGGCTCACAGCTGTAATTACGCGCTTGAACTACACCACTACCCTACTCACACAATAGAAGCTTATCGTTTTTTTGTGGGTAACGGAATGAACAAACTGGTTGAACGTGCGCTACCCGAGAGCGACAGAAACCCGTTAACCATTGCGAAAGTCAAAAGAGATTTTCTACTCTATTACGCCGATCATTCCACTGAATTTACCCGTCCTTATCCCGGAATAACGGAACTACTGGAAAAGTTGCAAGACAAGGGCATCAAACTTGCCGTTGCATCAAACAAGATTGACTCTGCCACGAAATATCTGATAAAGCGTTTTTTTCCTGACATCGAGTTCTCCACGGTACTTGGCCAACGTGAAGATTTCCCCATAAAACCGGACCCTTCCATCGTCTATGAAATTATGAAGAATGCTGATACCGGTAAAGAAGGAACGCTGTATGTCGGAGATTCGGGCGTGGATGTAGAAACCGCGCTCAATGCTGGGGTTCGTTTGGTATCGGTCCTCTGGGGGTTCCGTCCGAAAGCAGAACTCGAAGCAAAAGGAGCCACTCTATTTATTGAAAAGGCAGAAGAAATACTGAACATACTTTAGGCTCGTTTTGGCGTTCATCGGATGCCATTGCCCGTTCATCGAAAAAAATTGATTCGTTACAAAATCGGATCGATCTTTGGCCTGTAAATCAATTAAACAGGCTTATGAACACAAAAAAAACATTCCATTTCTCTTGGAGTCTGACCACCATCCTTGTCATTTATTGCTTGGCCGTTTTATCACGGCTTCGTCTCAACTTTTCCAGCGCTTTACCTCCCAGTGTGGATGGCATATATTACCCACTACAAGTAAGACATTTGCTCGGAAATGGACTTTTAGCCTTTCCCGACATGCCTTTTGCGTTCTGGATAGAAGCTTTTTTTGCAAAAATCATCTCATTTTTCACAGCATCACCGCAAGATGAGGTCATCCTGTTTACCTGCCGAATTATCGATTCGGTCGTTCCTCCTTTGTTGATTTTCCCTGTCTACTGGTTGCATCGTCAGATATCACCATCGCGCCCCAACCTACTATTTCTGTCAATCGTTTGTTTTTTTGCTCTGTTCAATCCCTCTCTCAACGTACTATTGGTCTGCGATTTTCATAAAAACGCAATTGGAATTGCACTCCTTTTTTTCTTCCTGTATTGGGCATTGCAATTTTTAAAGAACCGAAACACGAAGACATTCGCATTTGCCCTGAGTGGCATTCTTTTGGTAGGTCTAACCCACATCGGATGTTTCTCTGTATTGGCTCTCTTCATCCCAATACTCATAGCAGTTTACTCCACTGAGATAAAACAAAAGATTCAGAAGACGTTCTCTGCTCACCAATTGAAGAAACTTATACTTCTGTCTATAGGAGTAAGCTTATTGCTCATTATCCTGATCTTTATGGGCGATACGGGAAGACTCTATAAATTACTCAACGTCACCACAGGCCAGCGTCTTTTCGAAAACTCTCTTATTTACCAGCTTATAAACAACAAGTTAGAATTAAGAGGCATCCGGCTGATTTATTTTGTATTCAACCTTTCATGTTCAATTTTCGGAGTCATCCTATTCTTCATCATCCGCAAAAAGATTTCCATTGACCTCCGGCGGTTTCTGGGGGCAATCGTTATCTGGCAAGTACTGTTAATGAGCCCATTCATCGGAATGGAATGGGCTGAACGCATCTATTTCATCGCGTTCGTACCGTTCACCGTCATGTTAATCTTTGCTTTTAGCTATCTGAAGTCCGCTGGGAAAATTATTTTGTCGTCGGTCATCGGCATATTCATCCTGCTGGCCATCGGAACGGCACCTACCCGAAAGAATCCGGTAATAACACCAGGAGAGTGCCACGAACTTGCCTCTATGCAAAGCTCAATCCGACATTCCAACAACAGTATCGTCGTTGCGAAGCATGGCCTTGAATGGTGGGTCGCGTGGGTCTGCCATTGCAAAGTCAGTTCGTCGAATAACATACGCAAGACAAAACCAGAGCTGCGGACGATCTATTACCTCAAAGCAAAAAAAACGGAAGGAAGACCCAATTCGGGAATTCCGGAAATTGAAATTCCGGAGAAATCGGCCAAAATAGCCGAAACACAAAACTTCGAACTTTTTGTCACAGAGTCTGTACAATAATACATTTTGTTGTAATGCAAACATCCAAATCATTATGAAACTCCTGTTCGGCTTTGTTGTTTGGCTATCTATTTTGATGTGTACCCACTCATTCGCACGTAAGCCACCGATTGTTTCTGCCCGAGGTTCCTACTGGTATCTGGAAATTTCGACAAAAGGCATCGAACGGCTTTCTATCGACCTAACTGTCAGTTTGTAATTCAGCCACAATAAATTGACGGCAGCAATATTTTATTTATTATTTTTTTAACTTTGCACATATTCCTTCGACAATGAATCTAACATACCCCAAGGGAACGCAAACCCTACTGTTCCATCTCTTTGTGCTCAGTCTGGCTCTGGTAATCGATCTGCCCAATTTCGGATTGATCAAAACCTGGGGCGACCTGGCATATTATTTCTTGTCGCGTGTTTTCTTGCTGATCGCGTTCTACACAAATTATTGCTGGTTAGTTCCCCGCTATTTGGCCAACAAAAAAATTGCACCTTTTATTGTCATCCTTGTCGGCGTTATTGCATTAACCACATTCATCGGAGTCTTTACCCTCCAGATAGCGCATAGCTTCATAAAAGGAGAACATCTGATACTCCATTACAACATTCACATGCAACTGAGCGGCATGATCGCATTATTTGTCGCATCGGCATTTGGCATCATGTTTCGGGTATTAACCAGTTGGTATGACGAAATGCAGAGGAGATCCATTTCGGAAAAAGAAAAACTAAAAAGCGAACTCTCATTACTCAAAGCTCAGGTAAACCCTCATTTTCTTTTCAATACGCTCAACAATATCGACACGTTGATCACTTCCGATCAGGCAAAGGCATCCGAGTCGCTCATTAAACTCTCGTCGTTGCTCCGATACGTCATTTACGATACGGTTGAAGAGACGGTTCCTTTACAAAAAGAGATCGAACAAATCAGAGCCTACATCGATCTTCAGAGTCTGAGGTACAATTCCCGTTCATCTATTCAATTCGAACTGTACGGAGAAGCGGGCAATAAGATGATTGCACCCATGCTGTTCATTCCGTTCATCGAAAACGCATTCAAACATAGTGGCTCCGCAGGGGTAATGAAAGGCATATCGATTCGGCTATCGATTCTCGAACATGCACTGGAATTTATATGTCACAACCATATAGCATCTTCTCTTGCCCAAAACGATTCAGGAGGATTTGGTCTGGAAAATATTAAAAAGAGGCTCAATCTCCAGTACCCCAATTGCCACGAGCTTATCATTGAGCAAACAAACGACAGCTTTCTGGTCTCTATTAAAATTGTATTATCATGATTATGCAGTGTATCGCCATTGACGACGAGCCTCTCGCGTTGTCAAAAATCGAAAATTTTGCACGTAAGATTCCATATCTGAACCTTCAGGCGCAGTTTCCCTCTGCCCTGGAAGCCCTCGCTTACCTGAAGAAAAACAAGACAGACCTCATATTCCTTGACATACAAATGGATAACCTTACCGGCATCCAGTTTCTCGAGGTACTGAATCCACGTCCGTTAATCATCTTCACAACCGCTTACGGTCAATATGCGCTACAAGGGTATGAATTAGACGTGTGTGACTACCTGCTAAAGCCTTTTTCGTTTGAACGGTTTCTGAAAGCGGTAGAAAAAGCCTATCAGTTGACCGGTTACACCAACAAAAAATCAGACAAAGCGGATGAGTATATTTTTGTCAAGACCAACTACAAATATGAGAAGATCGACTTCGACACTATTTTATACATCGAAAGTCAGGGAGATTATCTTCAGATTGTAACCGACAACGCCAAAACACTAACACTGATGACGTTGAAAAACATCGAAGAGATTCTTCCTTCGGGCAAATTCTTTCGTGTGCATAAATCGTTCATCGTAGCTTTGGATAAAATTAAAAGTGTGGAATACGCCCGAATCCACCTCGACCAGTTGACGATCCCCATAGGCGATGCTTATCGCGACTCGTTCTGGCAAAAACTGACCCGATAAGCCCAGCTACCGTCCCGATCTTCCTGTTTAATTGACATTATTTAACTACGAGCCCTTATTGTATTTTTTACAATAGCAATACACCTCATACACTTCTGAAATCCAGCACTATGAGAGAAAACCTTTACTGTATTTAATACAAAGTTCAATTATCTGTATATCAGTTTTTTACATTAACAACTCTTGCTTTTAATGAAGAAATGATGTTTATTTGCATAGAAATTATTTATTGACCGGAAATTACTCTACCATGCAAGAAACATCACTCTATCCTCACGTATCTGTTGACTGCGCCATTTTCGGATTCGACGGAGAACAATTGAAGATTTTGCTGATCACCCGTACGGGAGAAAGCGAAGAAGGTCGTTATAGTGACATGAAGCTTCCCGGTAGTGTGATCTATGAAAGCGAAAATCTTGACGATGCAGCCTATCGCGTTCTTTACGAACTAACCGGCATCAAAAACATTTACCTGCAACAATTTCGCAGTTTCGGTTCTCCTGACAGAACCAAGCACCCCCGGGACATCATTTGGCTTGAGAATGCCATCCACATGAAAATCGGGCGTATTATCACCGTAGCTTACGTAGCGTTAATCAAGATCAATCAAAAGCTGAGAGGCTTTGCTGATGGATACGAAGCGCACTGGTGCAACATCTCAGAAATAGGACAACTGGCTTTTGATCACAACGAAGTTGTTGAAGGCGCACTGAATTATGTTCGCAAAAAAATAGAAGAAGATCCGACGGGAATGTACGAGCTTCTGCCAAAGAAATTCACGGAAGCCGAATTGAGAAATCTGCATGAAGTCATTTTCGGAGAGAAAGTGGATATCCGCAATTTCCACAAAAAATTCATCTCTCTCAATTATATCATTCCATTGGAAGAGAAGCAACAAAATGTGGCTCACCGTGCTGCCCGTTATTATCGCTTTGACAAAATAATTTACAACAAATCTCACAGGTAAAACAATTTACGACTAACTATAAATTAACCACAAAACACTATTATAATGTATCTATTAGGCATCGACGTAGGCAGTTCGTCTGTAAAAGCTTCATTAGTAAACGCAGAAAACGGCAAGTGTGTAGCTTCCGACTTTTCTCCAAAAGTAGAAATGGAAATCACAGCCCTAAAATCGGGATGGGCAGAACAACATCCGGATAGCTGGTGGAACAATTTCAAAGCCGCATTAAAAAATATACTTTCTGAATCGGGCGTAAACAGTAGCGACATTAAAGCCATCGGTATTTCCTATCAGATGCACGGATTGGTACTTGTTGACAAAAATCAACAGGTATTGCGTCCTTCTATCATTTGGTGCGACAGCCGTGCTGTACCCTACGGCGAAAAAGCATTCAAAGGTATCGGCGAAGAACAATGCCTTTCTCACCTACTCAACTCTCCGGGAAACTTTACAGCATCCAAACTGGCCTGGGTAAAAGAAAACGAGCCTGAATTATTTGCCAAAATTGATAAAATAATGCTTCCGGGCGACTATATTGCCATGAAGCTGACAGGCGATATCACCACTACTGTTTCCGGTCTTTCTGAAGGTATCTTCTGGGATTTTCAAAACAACTGTGTATCAGAAGACATTCTCAACTATTACGGGTTCGACAAATCGATTATTCCTACCATTTTACCAACCTTTGCAGAGCAAGGCAAAGTGACTGCTTTTGCAGCTAAAGAACTGGGTCTTGCAGAAGGCACCCCTGTCACCTACCGTGCCGGCGACCAGCCAAACAATGCATTATCACTCAATGTATTTAACCCGGGCGAAATTGCAGCAACAGCAGGAACCTCGGGTGTTGTGTATGGTGTTAATGGCAATGTAAAATACGATCCACAATCACGTGTAAATACTTTTGCTCACGTAAATCACACTACAGAATCGACACGACTCGGCGTATTGCTTTGCGTAAACGGCACAGGTATCCTCAACTCATGGATGAAAAAGAACGTTGCTCCTGAAAATATGTCATACAAGGAAATTGATGCAATGGCTGAGAAAATCGCCATTGGTTCAGGCGGCATCTCCATTCTCCCTTTTGGAAACGGAGCTGAACGTATGCTGGGCAATAAAGAAACCGGTTGTTCTATTCATGGCATTAACTTCAACAAACATGGCAAAGCTGAAATTTTGCGTGCTGCACAGGAAGGCATCGTATTCGCATTTGCATATGGCATGGAAGTTATGCAGGGAATGGGCATCGACACCCGTATCATCCGTGCAGGATTTGCCAACATGTTTATGAGTTCTATTTTCCGCGATACACTGGCCGGAGTAACCGGAGCTACTATCGAATTGTTCAATACTGATGGTTCTGTAGGTGCAGCCAAAGGTGCCGGTATTGGTGCCGGTATCTACAAATCGAATGTTGATGCATTCTCAACTCTCGAAAAGCTGAAATCAACAGAACCTGATGCCAAGAATGAAGCGGCATACAAAGAAGCTTACGAGCTCTGGAAATCGAAACTTTAATTAACGACACCCTTATAAGTTGCTATGAAACGATTTCGATTCTTATCGTCTTTGTTATTTGCCGGTGCCTTTTGCACTTCTTTGTTTGCACAGCAGTTTCCATATCAGGATCCGAGCAAAACGGTTGACGAACGCGTTGCTGATCTTGTTTCGAGAATGACGCTTCAGGAAAAAGCATACCAGATGATGAACAGTGCCCCCGGCATTGAGCGACTGGGCTTGCTCCCGTTCGAATGGTGGAACGAAGCTTTGCATGGTGTTGCACGTACCGGACGAGCTACTGTTTTCCCTCAAAACATTGGCTTAGCGGCAACCTTCGATCCTGATCTCGTGAAACGGATCGGAGAAGCGATTTCTGATGAAGCATGGGCAAAATTCAACATTGCTCAACGAATGCAGAACTACGGCAAGTATACAGGATTAACTTTCTATGCTCCCAACATTAATATTTTCAGAGATCCCCGCTGGGGTCGCGGACAGGAGACCTACGGAGAAGATCCGTATCTCACCTCGCGCATGGGAATTGCCTATGTACAAGGGATGCAGGGTAACGATCCTCATTTTTTAAAAACGGCAGCGTGTGCAAAACACTATGTTGTTCACTCCGGACCGGAAGCATCACGCCACTCTTTTGACGCCGAACCGCCGATGAAAGACTTTATGGAGACTTACACACCGGCTTTCGAAGCATTGGTAAAAGAAGGCAACGTGCAGAGCGTAATGTGCGCTTACAACCGTACGTTCGGAAAACCGTGTTGCGGCAGCTCATTCCTTTTGTCGGAATTGCTACGTAAACGCTGGGGATTTCAGGGGTATATCACTACCGACTGCGACGCTATCACCAACTTTTACAAACATCACGGAGCTGCAAAAGACGAAGCCGACGCTTGTGCGTTAGCCATCAAGAGCGGTGTCAACCTCGATTGCGGCAACGAATTTCAAAGTCTTCCGGAAGCGGTAAAAAGAGGTTTAATTACTGAAGAAGAAATTGATCAGGCACTAAGCAAGCTTTTGGTAACTCGTTTCAAATTAGGATTACTTGACCCGGTAAACAACAACCCTTATTCAAAAATAGGTGAAGAAGTTATTGGTTGCAAAAAACATGTTGACCTGGCATACGAAGCTGCTGCAAAATCGATTGTTTTGTTACAAAACAAGAACAGTTTGCTTCCATTGAAGAAAACCATTAAGTCGATTTTCGTAACAGGACCTTATGCTGCCAGTCAGGATGTTTTGATGGGGAATTACAACGGTGTAAGCGACCACCTGACTACTGTTCTCGAAGCAATTGTAGGGAAAGTAAGCGCCGGAACTTCTGTGTTCTATCGACAGGGGGTAGAACCAAGCGCTCCGAACCAGAATGCGAGTAACTATGCATTTGGCGAAGGTGCTAATTCGGATGTAATCGTTGGCGTCTTTGGAGTTTCTGGTGTTTTTGAAGGAGAAGAAGGCGAATCGACAGCATCAAATACTTTGGGCGACCGTCTGAACCTGAATATTCCTCAAAACCAGCTCGATTTTCTCCGCACCATGAAGCAACGGTCAAAAAAGCCAATCGTGTTGATTCTGACGGGAGGTAGTCCTGTTTGCACAGCTGAACTGTCGGAAATTGCCGATGCAATCATCTTTGTATGGTATCCGGGACAAGAAGGCGGACGTGCTGTTGCCGATGCTCTTTTCGGAGATGTAAATCCTTCCGGAAGGCTGGCCATCACTTTCCCGAAATCAGTTGACCAACTACCTGCTTTTGACGATTACAGCATGAAAGGACGTACCTATCGCTACATGACGGCAGAGCCTCTCTATCCGTTCGGATTCGGGCTGAGCTATACTTCGTTCCAATACAGCGATATTGCCATTGACAAAACAAAAATCAAAAAAGGAGAAACGGTAACTGTTTCTGCCAAAGTAACCAATACCGGAAAATCGGATGGAGAAGAAGTGGTTCAGCTTTACGTGACCGACGTCAAAGCAAGTACCCGCGTGCCTCTCTATTCGCTCGACGGAGTGAAACGCCTGATGCTGAAAAGCGGAGAATCTCAAACCGTTTCATTTCAGGTTACACCGCGTATGATGGAATTGGTGAATGACAATGGTGACAGAGTACTGGAAAGCGGAGATTTTAAAGTTACCATAGCCGGAAGTTCACCGTCACCGGTTGCACAAACACTGGGAGCTGCCACGCCGGCATCTATCCAGTTTACAATGAAATAATTCAGTTCTAAAATTATAACAACAAACCCTAACATTAAATTCAAATTATGAGCACAAAAGTTTATTTTCCTTCAGTGGAAAAAATCAAATTTGAAGGCAAAGACAGCAAAAATCCT
>JAUZOL010000058.1 GCA_030706455.1 Bacteroidota bacterium | reverse complement strand
GTAAACGTAACCAAATCGAAAAAGCTGACCAACATGCGTGCATCGGGTTCCGATGACAAAGTACGTCTTTTCCCTCCTATCGTTTTCAGCCTCGAAGAAGCGCTTGAATACATCAAGGAAGATGAATACGTGGAACTGACTCCGAAGTCGATTCGTCTGCGTAAGATCATTCTCGACGAAAACGAACGCAAACGTATGGCTAAAAAATAAATTCGCTGTCTAAAGACAACGCTATACAACGATAAAAAAACCATTCCACACACGGAATGGTTTTTTTTGTGCCTGAAATTTGCATATGGCCCCTTCCGTGTTCTATATTTGCACTCCCAACGGATGACACACCAGTTGAACGTTGGAGATAAATTCAATTACCAACTATAAAAAATTACACAATGGAAGATATGATATGCAATTGCAACCAAATCACAAAAGGTGACATAATCAATGCAATACAACAAAAAGGATTAACAACGGTTGAAGAAATTCAGGATGCTTTAGATGCAGGCACCGTCTGCGGCTCTTGCGTAGAAGACATCGAAGAAATTCTGAAATCGGTGAAATAAAAAAACTTCAATAACTATTTTGCAAAGCCATCCTCATAATGAGGATGGCTTTTTTATTTTGACGGAGGGATAACAACGGCGCAATGCGAATCATCCATCCTATTTATTGTAGAGCCGCGATGCTAATTTTCAGACCAAATTATTGTAGAGCCGCAATGCTTGCGGCTAATTACGGCAAAATAATAATCAGATTCGAGCCGCAAGCATTACGGCTCTACAACAGCGGGAAACCGTCTATTTAAAACCAATCGCGGGATCACCATTGGCGACCCCGCGATTCGATTTGACAAATTATCATCTTCTTTCCATGCTGTTTATTCTTCCTTTTTCTTCTTCAAAAAGTTCAGTTCTACGATAAAAGCAACCAGCAAACCCAGTCCGCCGAACAACAGTACTGACGCGCCGTAAATAACGCCAGAAGCTTGATAGGCTTCGTGTCCAGAATTGTCGAAATTGAAGCCGGGAATCGTGTTAAGGCAGATAAAATAACCGACCAGCAAGCCCAGCCCCACGCCAAGCAGGAGGCAAGCCACTTTCAGCGTACCAAAATTAAATTGACCGTCGAAACGAAACGGCAACGATATTTTTTGTTGCATTACCGACACATCGAGCTTATCTCCAAGTTTTTCGATAATTGTGAGACGTTCTCTCCTTTTTACAAAAAGTTCGAACAGTTTGTAAATACCCAGCGTAATCATCCCTACTACCAAAGGGATTGTAATAAAGTCCATCATAATCGTGTAAGTTTAGGTGAATATTTTCGTTCTTTGCTATGTTTGACGCAGCTATTGCGGATCGGTTACACATTTGGCAAATTTTCTTTTCGCTTTAACACTGAAACCTCTCCAGGGGACTTATTAAAGAGCGCCAGTCAGGATAAGCCACAAAAAAAGCAGAAATAAAAACAAGTTTGTCATGATCGGTTGGTTTATGCAATTAATTTTGTTCTTTGCAATATTTGACGCAACTTCGCACGATTAGTTACACTTTGTGGCGGATTTATTTTTTTTCGCACAACGTGTAACCGAAACGGCAGCCTTGCGTCTAACGGATATATGGATAATCGGGACGAATTACAGATCATCGAACGCATACGACTAGGAGAAACGAACCAGTTTTCGTATCTCCTCAACCGTTATAGCAATGTCATCTATTCGTTGATCGCCCGCATTATCCCATCGAAAGAAGATGCCGAAGAGCTGACGCAGGACACGTTTCTGAAAGCGTTCCGAAAACTCGACACCTTCAAGGGCGATTGCAGTTTTTCCACCTGGCTGTTCCGCATTGCCTACAACACAGCAGTGTCGGCCACCCGGAAGAGCAAAATTGTTTTCCCTCTGATAGACGAAAAGGTCCTTGACCGTGTTGCCGACGAAGAGGCCGACGCCATTTTCGAAGAAGACGAAAACGAAGAGCTACTCCAAAAACTGGAGATCGCCCTCGGGCAACTCAATCTGGAAGAAAGAGCTTTGATCACGTTATATTACACCGAAAACAAACCGGTAGCCGAAATCGCCGCCATCATGGAACTGACGGCTGACAATGTAAAGATTAAACTCTTTCGTATCCGCAAGAAATTATACGTATTAATTAACAAACAACAAGCACAATGAAGCAAGACAAAGCAATCGCAAAAGCTCTGAAAAGACAGACCGAATCTGTCCTTCCCGACGGATTCAACAGTCGGATGATGGAGAAGATTTTTCTTGCTGAAGCAAAAAAGAAGAGACAAGCCTTCATTTTCAACATCTGTCTGATATCTTCCGTTTCGCTGGGACTGATTGTCATAGCTGGTTATCTTATGCGGGATTATCTTTCCGGAATGACCTTCCGCATGCCTACTATGCATGTCACTTCCGAAGCTCTATCGCAGTACGGTTTTTGTTTCTACATTGCTTTTCTGGTGATGGTACTGTTCGCGTTCGATCACTTCTTCCGTTCTCGTTGGCAAAAGAAGAAACTCAAAGAAGCGGGACATTAAGAAACAGAGGCTCTAACCAAATTAGAAAAATCAACACTTTGTTTGAATCGAAGCTCTTTCTAACAATACACAAAAAGCCCGTCTTTCCTTACAAAGACGGGCTTTTTGTTTCTCTGCGAACATTTTCACCAACCGTTAAAACACTTACATCCAGCCCTCAAATTTGGATTTCGACAAATTGCGCATCTATATTTGCAAAGCCGAATAGTCTTCACTCGGCTTATATTCTGCATTATTTTATATCTCTTTCTCAAAACCATTCGTTATGGAAGATATTGAAATTTGTCATTGCAATAATGTGATGAAAAGCGAAATTATCAAAGCCATCAAAGAAAAAGGTCTTACCACAGTAGAGCACGTACAGGATGCCACCGATGCCGGTACAGTTTACGGCAGTTGCATCCCCGACATTGAAGAGATTCTCACATCCGTCAACGGATAATTGTTCCATTTAAAATCTGTACTATGAACACCAAACAACTTTGGATTGGATTTATCGCCGTTATGGTGGTATGTTTTTCGATTCTGGGCATTTTTGGGTATGAATTGTACCTGCAAAAACCCCCGATTCCGGATAAAGTAATCAGTGCAAGTGGCGAAGTACTCTTTACAGGGCAGGAGATTCGTGACGGGCAGAGTGTCTGGCAATCAATAGGAGGTCAGGAAGTTGGCACGGTATGGGGCCACGGCTCGTATGTGGCACCCGACTGGTCGGCCGACTGGCTGCATCGCGAAGCGGTTTGTATGCTCGACAAACTGGCATTGCAATACGATATAGACTCTATTCCTTACAGTAAGGAAAAACCGGAGAACCAATCGTACCTGCGAAGCCTGTTGCAAAAAGACCTGCGAACGAACAGTTACAACGAAGCAACGCATACGCTGGTTATTTCCGACATCAGGGCTCAAGCCATAAAGGCGAACATGGAGTATTACAAAAAACTCTTCACCAACGGCAAAGATCTTGAAAAGACAAGAGTGGCCTATGCTATCCCGGCAAATACCATCAAGAACGATGCCAGCATGAAGAAGATGAATGCATTCTTCTTTTGGACAGCCTGGGCCTGCGTCACCCAACGTCCCGGCAAAACTATCACTTATACCAGCAACTGGCCAGCCGACGATTTGGTAGGCAATCATGCCACCAGCTCTCATCTATTTTGGTCGATGTTCAGCATTGTGATGCTTTTACTGGGCATCGGTTTGCTGGGATTCTACTACGCCCGCAATCAGGACAAAACTCCTGTTCAGGAACATTACCCGGACAAAGATCCACTGATCAACCTTCAACCAACCCCTTCGATGGCAGCAACGTTGAAATATTTCTGGATAGTCACGGCATTGATCGTTATACAGGTTCTTACAGGAGTCATTACCGCCCACTACGGAGTAGAAGGAAAAGGCTTCTTTGGCTTCCCACTCGACAACATTCTCCCCTACTCCATTTCACGAACATGGCATGTACAGTTGGCTATCTTCTGGATCGCGACAGCATGGCTTGCCACCGGATTGTTTATTGCTCCGGCGGTGTCGGGCTATGAGCCAAAGTTTCAGAAATTGGGAGTCAATGTGTTGTTCGGAGCCCTATTGATAGTGATAATCGGTTCGCTGGCAGGCGAATGGATGGGCGTAATGCAGAAGCTGGGATTAGTTCAGAACTTCTACTTCGGACACCAGGGCTATGAGTATGTTGACCTTGGACGTTTCTGGCAAATTCTTCTCTTTGCAGGATTAATCATCTGGCTCATTTTGATGGTAAGGGCTCTATTGCCAGCTCTGAAAATTAAGTCTGAAAGCAGAAATCTGCTGATTCTATTCGTCATTTCATCCGTTGCCATTGCCGCATTCTACGGAGCAGGACTTATGTACGGACGTCAGTCGCACCTCTCTGTTGCCGAATACTGGCGATGGTGGGTAGTTCACCTCTGGGTTGAAGGCTTCTTCGAAGTATTTGCAACTACGGTCATAGCCTTTATTTTGGTGAGACTCGAACTGATTAATATCAAAACCGGCACAGCAAGCGCCCTTTTTGTCACCATCATCTACCTGCTGGGAGGCATCGTCGGAACCTTCCACCACCTCTATTTTGCAGGAGCGCCGATGTCGGTGATTGCATTAGGGGCATCGTTCAGTGCTTTGGAAGTAGTACCTCTGGTAATGGTAGGATCGGAAGCATGGCACAATTTCAAATTGACCAAAAGTACTGAATGGATAAGAAAATACCGCTGGGCTATCTTCTGTTTTATTGCCGTGGCCTTTTGGAACCTTGTCGGAGCTGGCATTTTCGGATTCCTCATCAACCCGCCCATAGCCCTTTACTACATGCAGGGACTTAACACAACGCCGGTTCACGCACATACTGCCTTGTTCGGAGTGTACGGAATGCTGGGGATCGGATTGATGCTTTTCTCTCTCCGCGGTATGACCCTGAAATACGAATGGCGCGAAGAGGTGCTCAGATATTCTTTCTGGTGTTTGCAGATCGGACTCATTTTGATGGTATTACTCAGCATTCTACCGGTAGGTATCAAGCAAACCATCGCTTCTGTCGATCACGGAATCTGGTACGCCCGTTCCATGGAATTCATGCAGGAACCTCTTATGCAGACGCTTCGCTGGATGCGGGTATTCGGCGACTCCATTTTCGGATTGGGAAGCGTGGGTTTAGCATATTTTATTGTCGGACTAAAAACCGGCTGGTCATTGAAGAAATAACGATTGTAAAAACCTTCTTACTTGCAGAAGAGACGTGGCATACCGCGTCTCTTCTTTGTTTCGTGGCAGAAATAGAATATATTTGTGCAATAAAAACCTCTCAAAATATGGAAGACACAGAAATTTGCCATTGCAACAACGTTTCGAAGAACGAAATTACCGATGCCATCTGTCAACACGAATACTCCACTGTAGCCGAAATCCAGAAAGCCCTCAATGCCGGCATTATTTGCGGGCGCTGCATTCCTGAGATACGGGACATTCTGGCACAACAAAACCAATAATCAGTTCGTAAAGTCTTCGTTTACAAATAACAGAAACCTTCTAAATCAATATCATTATGTCAGAAACAATATTGGGAGTAGGTTCCCGCGTGAAACATCCGCAATTCGGCAAAGGTGCCGTAGTGCAGCTCCGCTCCGATGCATACGAAGTTTGTTTTATCGATTGCGGTGTCCGCATTATTGCCCGTGATTATACAGCCTGGGAAGTGATCGAAGCAGTAGAAACGCCTTCCGATCTGGCCACTTACGAAAAAATAGAGAAGAGCCTGATCCGTGTACTGCAACGCTTCAGCGACATCACCGAAAAAACAGAACTGGGACAGCGATGGAACAATGGAAAGATGATTCTGATTCCCGGAGACAAAGAGACCAAAGAGAAAGAAGTTCCGCTCGAAACCTTCTTCCACAAAATAGTGATGGTTCGCGACCGCCTGCGTGTGCTCGAAGCAAAAATCAACGCCAGCAACCTCACCGACGAAGATAAAGTAGAGCTACAACAATACATCACCCGTTGCTATGGCAGCCTCACCACCTTCAACGTCCTGTTCAAAAATAAGAACGACCAGTTTGTAGGCGAAAAAGGAGCATAGCTAGATGCAAAAAGAACCGACCCGACGACAGTAAGCCATCGGATCGGTTCTCGTATAAAATACAAACTATTTAAAATTGATTTTCTTCACTTTATAGCCCATTGCCAACAGCATTTCGGCTATTTTTACGCGGAAGTCGCCCTGCACCAGAATTTCGCCGTCACGCGCCGAGCCTCCTGCTCCGCATTTCACCTTTAGTGACTTTCCGAGCTCTTTCAGCTCTTCGTCACTACCAAAAAAGTTCGATACAATAGTTGCCGGCTTTCCGTTGCGTTTTTCCATTTCTACCCGTAATGGCTCCGCTTGCTTTTTTACAATCGGGGTTACAGGTTCAACCTCCGGAACATTTTCGCCTTCGGGTAATACCTCTTTCAATCCACTGAGTTTGTCTTTCCAATCCATGCTTAATAATCGTATTTGAAATAGCCGGCGATGACCTGTTGCTATTGCAACTTGGGTTGCACCAACGACCAGTGCGTTTGTATAATTTTCCACGAACCATCTTTTTCGAGCCGGTACACCTCGGTGCAGTTCCATTTGTGCACAATCTCTTTTTGATACCCGTTGAAGTTAAACGTCAGCACGGCCATGGTGGCTCCTGCCTGTACTTTCGGGTTCAGCAACTCGTACCGGTCAATATGCACCTGTCCTCTGATGCTGTCATATAAAGCCCTTAACTGGTCAATTCCATCCAGCCGTTTTTCCACGAAAGGATCAAAATAAACCACATCGGGAGCCGAAATATCCAGAAAACCGTCAGGATTTCCATTGCCCCATTGGTCGAGAGCTGCTTTTTCCATTGCAATAATGTGTGCAGCTACGCCATTCTCACTTTTTTGTGCATTTGTACCAACTGTTGCCATAAGTGTCATCATTAAAAAAATCCATTTCTTCATTATCGTACATTTTTATTTTTGTGTAGTGCAAAAGTAAAAGTTGTACGACAAGGGCGTATGAATTTATGCCGGAAGAAAAATCACTTTTCAAGGATTTTAGTTCTAAACTGCAACGGAGTTACACCGACATGCTTTTCAAACAACCGGGTAAAATACGACGGATTTTCGAAATTGAGTGCCATCGCCACCTCATTGACCGACAAACCGGTATATCCCAGCATCCGTTTGGCTTCGCGCATTGTTCGGTCGATAATGAACTGCTTGGCCGTAATTCCCATCTCGCGCCGCACGATATCATTCAGATGGCCGGGAGTAATATGCAACAAATCGGCAAAACAAGCCACCGAGCGACATTGCCGGAACTCTTTTTCGACCAAGGCTCTGAATTCATGAATGTATCGCCCCTCCGGCTTCCGATCAACAACCGGATAACGTTGCAAATACATCCGGTTCAACAACATGGTGGCATGATAGAGCAATGCTCTGAGAATATGCTTGTCTTTTGTCTCGTATTCTGCAATTTCGCGATAGATTGTCTCCAACAGAGGCACCAGCTCCCGATATTCGGCATCGGACAGCAGCATCGACGGAGGATTGGACAACGAACAGAAATAAGACAAATTTTCAACAAACCGGGCATCGTTGAAGTAATCGCACAAAAACGTCTCTTCAAAGATCAACACCAGTCCCTGAGGCATCCGGTCGAAGTTCCACTGCCGGATTTGTCCGGGTGCCGAAAAAAACAACATCCCCTTTTCAATTGGGGTAGTAGATCCATCCAGCGTAAAAGTTCCGGAGCCTTCTCCAATCAAGGTAATGTCGTAGTAAGAGAGTGTATGCGTCGGCACATGATCCAGATAGCTCTGCAATCGCTCCAATGGAATCAGATCGATCAGCAACTCTCGTCCATATTTCGTCTTGTAAAAATCGTAGTTTTTCATCGTATTCCAGAGAGGGAAAAAGCATCGTTACTTTCGGCTAGATAAACCTCCTGCCTGAGTTTTCTTCTCTTTATATATCGTCACCGCCTTGCGGATAGATGCCAAGCCAAACAGTTCCGGATCGAGTTCATCGGGCTTAACAAAAAAAGCCTCTGCCACATCGTCAGCAGCCTGTAACCCGGAAAAATCACTCACCTGGCATCGAAAGAAGAAATCGAGCGTCGGGATATTCATTCCTGAGTAGCAATACCAGTTGGACAGAGAGAAGAGAATCTCCGAACGATCCACTGTCAGATTGAGCTCCTCTTTGATTTCACGGAAAATGGTTTCGGCGCAGGTCTCCTCCATATCAGTAAAACCACCCGGCAGATCGAGTGTCCCCTTGACCGGTTCTTTACCGCGGCGGCACACCAGCAGCTCGCCCTGTTCATTTTCAATAAATGCAGCGGTAGCCGCCGAGGGATTGAGATAATAGACAAAACCACAATCGGCACATTTTTTTGATTTCTCGTTGTTCACGATGAAATGCTGCGACCCACACACCGGGCAATAACGGAAAATATCGAGGCAATGACTCATAGTTTTAGGTTCAATTTTGAGTAACAGTAGCTGAAAATGCTTCAGCAAATTTACTGTATATTTGCCACAGAATAATGCGATCTGCCAATTATAAGCATTATCAATATTAACCAGACCACCATTTATCAATCATGACTGACACGAACCTACTCCGCAAAGCATTTTTATACTGCACAGCTTTGGCTCTTTCCTTGTTTTCCTCAGCACAAAAACCCGAAACGCTTCGTTTGTGGTACGATCAACCGGCTTCCAAATTCGAAGAAGCCCTTCCTCTGGGCAACGGACGATTAGGCCTGATGGTGTATGGTGGAGTAAAAGACGAGCTGTTGAACCTCAACGAAGGTTCTTTTTGGTCGGGAGTTCCCTCCAATACTAACCCGACTCCCGACGCTCCGATTTTCCTGCCTAAAGTACGACAACTACTGTTTCAGGGAAAAAACAACGAAGCCACGACCATTCTGAAAAACATTCAGGGGCCCGATGTGCAGGCTTTTCTCCCCATGGGAAATCTGCAAATACAGCAACATCGCAACGGTACGCCGGTGGGATATTGCCGCGATCTCGACATTTCAAAAGCAATAGCAACCACGACGTTCCGAATCGACAGCGTGGAATACAAAAGAGAGTTTTTCGTCTCCGCCCCCGATCAGGTAATCGTCATTCGACTGACGGCTTCCAAGAAAAGACAATTATCCTTCGATCTGACCGGCAACACGCCATTTGCCGGAGCATCCATCACGGCCATAGGCGACAACGAATTTGTACTCAAGGGAACCGCACCTTATTCTCTTCCTTTCGAAGGCCGTTTCCCTATTGTTTACACAAACCCCAACGGAGAAAAAGGCATGCGGTATCAGTATCGTGTTCGGGTGGTCAGTTGCGACGGAAAAGTAAGCACCAACCCCTGTTTGCATGTAACCAATGCCTCCGAAGTTGTCCTGCTGGTCTCGGCTGCTACCAGTTTCAACGGCTTCAAAAATAATCCGCAAACCAACGGAAAAGACGAAGATACGCTCTGCAAAAATTATCTCGACAAAGCGACGTCACTCTCTTTTGACCGACTAAAAGAGAACCACATTCGTGACTATTCGCAATTTTTCAACCGCATGTCGCTCGATTTGGGAAGCAACGGCAAAGAAACCCAGCCGACCGACGAACGCCTGAAACGGTACGCTTCGGGAGAAAAAGATCCTTCGCTAGAAACCCTCTATTTCCAGTTCGGACGTTACCTGCTAATCTCCTGCTCGCGACCGGGAGGAACGGCAGCTAACCTACAGGGAATATGGAATAAAGATCAACGTCCGCCATGGAATTGCAACTACACGACCAACATCAACCTGCAGATGAATTACTGGCCGGCCGAGATGCTGAATCTGAGCGAATTAACAGAACCACTCATTCATCAAATAGCAAACCTCGCTGTTAACGGAAAAGATATAGCCCGCAATTTTTACAACATGAAAGGCTGGGCCGTGCATCATAATTCCGATATCTGGGCCAGTGCCAATCCGGTTGGAGGAAAAGAAGGAGATCCTATGTGGGCAAACTGGGCTATGGGTTCGCCCTGGCTATCGCAGCACCTCTACGACCACTACCGTTTTACCGGAGACAAAGAGTATCTCAAAAACACAGCTTATCCGCTGATGAAATCGGCAGCCGACTTCTGCATGGACTGGTTGATAAAGAAAAACGGGCATCTGGTAACGGCACCATCCACCTCTCCCGAAAATAGCTATAGGGACGAAAAAGGGCAAATCAATGTTGTAACCATTGCCTCATCGATGGACATGGAGATTTTGTGGGATCTCTTCAACAACCTGACAGAAGCTTCACAAGTACTAAACACAGATGCCGATCTGCAAAAAATATGGAGAGAAAAACGGGATCAGCTGCGCCCGTTGAAAATCGGCAAAAAAGGGAATCTTCAGGAGTGGATAAAAGATTACGCGGATGTGGATCCGCAGCACCGCCATGTATCGCACCTTTTCGGGCTACATCCGGGACGTGAAATCTCTCCCATTACCACACCGGATCTTGCCAATGCATGCCGCAAAACGCTTGAGATTCGTGGTGACGGCGGTACAGGTTGGAGCAAAGCATGGAAAATAAATTTCTGGGCCCGCCTGCTCGACGGCGACCACAGTTACAAGATGTATCGCGAACAACTCTCCAAATCGACACTCGACAACCTGTTTGACACTCACCCGCCCTTCCAGATCGACGGCAACTTTGGCGGAGCATCAGGCGTAGGCGAAATGTTGCTTCAAAGCCATTTGAACGAAATAGATTTACTGCCGGCACTACCTTCCGAATGGAAAAACGGAGACATGAAAGGGATGAAAGCACGGGGTAACTTCGAAGTCAGTTTCACATGGAATGACGGCAGGCTGGCGAAAGGTTCAATTATATCAATGGCGGGACAGCCTTGTAAATTGCGCTCCAAAACACCCCTGGCAATTACCGGAGCCCATGTTACCGAGAAGCAAGAAAAAGGGTATTATCTGTACTCGTTCAACACTGTCATTAATACAGAGTATAAACTTACAGGAAGATAACTTTTTAAGTATTTCGGTTCAAAAAATGAGGTAAAACGACCCAAAACGCGCCCATATTAACAAGTTTACCCTTTCTCAAAAGGGAGGTTTCGGCAAAAATTCGTTATCTTTGCATTTTGAAGGATAAACCTACGTTAAATTCGTAAATCCCTACTAATCAATGAGCGATCCGATAAAACACGAATGCGGCATTGTACTGATGCGGTTACTTAAACCACTCGAATACTACAAAGCCAAGTATGGAACCACCCGATTCGGGCTGAACAACCTCTATCTTTTGATGGAAAAACAGCACAACCGGGGTCAGGAAGGCGCTGGCATCGCGTGTGTCAATTTGAATGCAACAGCCGGAGAAGAATATATATTTCGTGAAAGAGCTTTAGGTAACGGCGCCATCACCGACGTATTCAACAGTGTAGGCCGTCAGATTGAGGCTTACGAAAAAATGCCGGACAACGAAAGATGTACCAATGCTCCGTTTGTCGGCGAACTATACATCGGCCACCTGCGTTACAGCACCATCGGCCGTTCGGGTATTTCATACGCGCACCCGTTTCTCCGCCGCAACAACTGGAAAAGCAAAAACCTCTGTCTGGCCGGCAATTTCAATCTTGCCAATGTCGACGAGATTTTCGACCATATCGTGGCCGAAGGGCAACACCCGCGCCACAACGCTGACACATTTATCATTCTTGAACAACTCGGTGGCATGCTCGATTCCGAAGTAGAACATCTCTACACCAAATTTGCTCTCGAAGGCATGACCGGGAAAGAATTAAATCAGGCAATAGAGCAGCATCTCGACATAGAACGCATCATCAAACGGGCTACTGCCATGTGGGACGGAGGTTTTGTCATCTGTGGGCTTACCGGTAGCGGCGATGCTTTTGTTTTCCGCGACAAATGGGGAATCCGCCCGGCATTCTATTTTGCCAACGACGAAATCGTGGTGGTTACCTCCGAGCGTCCGGCCATGCAAACGGTGCTCAACATCGCAACGGAAGAAATTCACGAACTGAACCCCGGCGCAGGCCTTTTCATCAAACAAGACGGTTCATTCAAAATCAGCCAGATACACAAGTCGGAAAATCCGGCGCCCTGTTCATTCGAACGCATCTATTTTTCACGAGGCAGCGACCGCGACATCTATCGTGAACGCAAAACTCTGGGACGATTGCTGACTCCGCAAATTCTCGAAGCCATCAATCAAGATGTGGATCACACGGTTCTTTCGTTTATCCCTAACACTGCAGAGGTTGCCTACTATGGCATGATGGAAGGATTTGAGAACTACCTGAATCAACAAAAGACCGCGGCTATTCTGAATAAAAAGAAAACACTGTCGGAAGCTGAGGTGGAAAAAATCCTTCAGAAAAAAATACGTACTGAAAAGCTGACCATTAAGGACATCAAGCTGAGAACTTTTATCACCGAAGATAAAAACAGAAATGACCTTGCCGCTCACGTTTACGATATCACCTACGGCACGATCAAAGAAAACGAAGATTATATCGTGGTGATCGACGACAGTATTGTACGCGGAACGACCCTCAAGCAGAGTATTATCAAGATTTTGAGTCGTCTCAAACCAAAGAAAATTGTGATCGTCTCTTCTTCTCCGCAGATTCGTTACCCCGACTGCTACGGTATCGACATGTCGCGCATGAGCGAATTCATCGCTTTCAATGCGGCCATTGAACTGCTGAAAGAACGGGGAATGGAAAACGTGATTCACGATGTGTACAAAAAGAGCAAGGAACAGGAAAACCAGCCCAAAGAATGGATTATCAACCACGTAAAAGAGATTTATGCTCCTTTTACCGATATTGAAATTGCGAAGAAAATCGGTGAGATGGTAACTCCGGATAACTGCACTGTAGAAGTTGAGATTATCTATCAAACCATCGAAAACCTCCACGTAGCTTGCCCGAAGCATAACGGAGACTGGTATTTTTCGGGCAACTACCCCACTCCCGGGGGAAACAGAATTGTTAACCAGGCGTTTATCAACTATTACGAAAAGAATGATTTACGCCCGGGCAAACAGACAACAAAACGGAAATAACCAAGCTGGAGCAAAGGACAAAGAGCCATGCATGACGAATGCAACCATCTTGCAAGCTCTTTGTTGATGATATTCGTAATTTGAATAAAGCTTACGCTGCTTTCAAACACTATTTGGCACAAACAGAACAGTGTCTTTGCTCTTGGTTCTTTATTTTGTAATCTAAAAACAAAAAGATATGAAGTTCACAAAAATGCAAGGCGCCGGAAACGACTACGTTTATGTAAACGGGTTTGTCGAACAGATTGAAGATCCGGCTACGTTAGCGACTGCCATTAGCGACCGTCACTTCGGTATCGGCTCCGACGGCCTGGTTCTCATTTTGCCTTCCGAAACGTGCGACTTCCGCATGCGCATGTTCAATTCCGATGGCTCGGAATCGGAAATGTGCGGCAATGCTACCCGTTGTATCGGCAAATTTGTATATGACAAAGGTTTAACCGAAAAAACGAAGCTCACGCTCGAAACGCTTGCCGGAGTAAAGTACCTTACGTTGAACCTCGAAGACGGCAAAGTCAACTCCGTTCGTGTCGATATGGGTGAGCCCATTCTTGCCCCCAAACAAATACCCATCAACCTCGACGAAACCAGTGTAATCAACTACCCCATAGCTCTTGAAAGCCGCAAGGTAAACATCACTGCCGTTTCCATGGGGAATCCCCACGCCGTGATTTTCATGGATTCGCTTGCAGAGTTGGACATACAAAAAAGCGGCCCGAAGGTGGAGCACCATCCGCTCTTTCCACGTCGCACCAACACCGAATTCGCACAGGTTATTTCCCCTACTCACATCAAAATGAGGGTATGGGAACGTGGCGCCGGTGAAACGCTTGCCTGCGGAACAGGAGCTTGTGCTACTGCCGTGGCTGCTGTATTGAACGGCAAAACCGAACGCAAAGTAACACTGGAGCTCCTCGGCGGCAACCTCGAAATAGAATGGTCGGAAGCCGACAACCACGTTTACATGACCGGCCCTGCAGTAACCGTTTTCGAAGGAGATTATCTGCTGTAATGTACCAATTAAATTGGCATATTTTCAAATTAAACAATTTTCAAATTAACGTATATGGCTTTTGTAAACGACAATTTTTTGAACATTCCCGAAACCTATCTTTTTTCGGAGATTGCACGTAAAGTAAACACATACAAGGAAGAAAATCCATCGGCAAACATCATCCGTCTGGGTATCGGCGACGTAACCCGTCCGCTGGCTCCGGCCGTCATCAAAGCGCTTCATGCAGCCGTTGACGAAATGGGCGACGCCAGCACCTTCCGTGGTTACGGCCCCGAACAGGGTTACGCTTTTCTGCGCGAAACGATTGTCGCTAAAGATTATACCGCCCGTGGCATCGACATTGCTCCCGACGAAGTATTCGTGAGCGACGGTGCCAAAAGCGACACCGGCAACTTCGGCGACATTCTCGGCCCGAACAACGTAATTGCGGTTACCGACCCTGTTTATCCCGTTTACGTGGATACTAACGCTATGGCAGGCCGTGCCGGCAAACCGACTGCCGATGGCAAGTGGGAAAAGATTGTTTATTTGCCCTGCACTAAGGAAAATAACTTCATCCCCGAACTTCCGTCGACTCGTCCCGATGTAATTTATCTCTGCTACCCGAACAACCCGACAGGGACTACCCTGAAGAAAAACGAGTTGAAACAATGGGTCGACTACGCACGTGCCAACGACGTACTGATTCTGTTCGATGCAGCTTACGAAGCCTTTATCAGCGAAGCGGATGTTCCCCACTCCATCTACGAAATTGAAGGTGCCCGTGAAGTTGCCGTAGAATTCCGCAGCTTCTCGAAAACTGCAGGTTTCACCGGATTACGTTGCGGATATACTGTTGTACCGAAAACGGTGCTGGTTAATTCTGCGGAACACGGACGTGTACCACTCAACCGCCTCTGGAACCGTCGTCAAACAACAAAATTCAACGGTACCGCCTACATTGTACAACGTGCCGCCGAAGCTATTTATTCTGCCGAAGGACAACAACAGATCAAAGAAACCATCGCCACCTACATGAACAATGCCGGTATCATCCGCAAAGGCGTTGAAGCAAAAGGCCTGAGTGCATTCGGCGGTGTAAACGCGCCATACATCTGGCTAAAAACTCCCGATGGCATCTCATCATGGCAATTCTTCGATCGTTTGCTCAACGAAATGAATGTAGTTGGCACTCCGGGTGTTGGCTTCGGCCCTCACGGCGAAGGCTACTTCCGCCTCACAGCATTCGGAAGCCCGGCTCAGACCGAAGAAGCTATGCAACGCATTGCCAGCTGGAAACTGTAACTGGTTAATAATTAACAATGAATAATGACAAATTATTCATTACCCGCAATGAGAATTGGAGTCTCGCTATTGACGACGCCAATTCTCATTATTAATTTCTAATTATTAATTATCAATTCATTATGTCTACTTTTCTTTTCGATAAAATCGTCTTTGGACCGGTGAAAAGCCGCCGCTTGGGGACTTCGCTCGGCATCAATCTGTTGCCTGTCAATGCTAAAATCTGCACGTTCAACTGCATCTATTGCGAATGCGGGTTCAATTTCAAACCGCAGGAAGCTCACATCCCCACGCGCGAAGAGGTAAAAAATGCCCTCCGGATTGCACTGTCGGAAATGAAAGTGGATAGTAAGAAACTGGATGTAATCACCTTTGCCGGCAACGGAGAGCCAACAATGCACACCGACTTTGCCGGTATTGTCGACGATACTATTGCCCTTCGAAACGAATTTTTCCCCGAGGCAAAGATCAGCGTTTTATCCAACAGCACATTGATACACAAGCCGTCTGTATTTGACGCTTTGAACAAAGTGGATAATAATATCCTGAAACTGGATTCTGTGTTCGACCATACAATCCGCTTGCTCAATCAACCCGGATCTGCCACTTTTTCGGGCAAATGGCTAATTGAACATCTAAAACGATTCAATGGCAACCTCATCATTCAAACGCTCTTTTTACAGGGCGAAATAGACGAACAACAGATCGATAACACCACCGAGGAAGAACTAAGTGCGTGGCTGGATGCCGTGAATGAAATAAGACCAAAACAGGTTATGATCTACACACTGGCTAGAGACACTCCTGTTCAGGCGCTCAAAAAAGCATCACACAAGCGACTCTCCCAAATTGCAGAGAGAGTAAAGGCTCTCGGCATCGAAATTTCTGTTTCCGAATAATACAGTTTTTGACATTTATTCTTTGAGATGGACTTTTTTTTGTATATTCGTGCCCTGATTTTAAAGTTTTAGAAAAGAGTAGTGCCGGCAGGTTCAATTCCGCATCACTACTGACTATAAAACAATTATCGGCCTTAAAATCATAATCAAAACAGAATCATATTTTTAACTGAAACAAATCAATGGCAACATTAGAGAAAATTAGAAGCAAAGGAGTATTCCTGTTGATAGTGGTTGGTTTAGCAATGTTTGCTTTCATTATCGGCGACTTTCTGAATTCAAGCAAAACCTATTTCGGCCAGCAAAAGCAAAAGATTGGGGTTGTTGACGGAGAAACTGTAAAGTATGCAGATTTCATGGAAGCTGTCGAACAATTATCAACAGTTTACAAGATTGAAACCGGACAACAAAATAACGACGAAATGAGCGAACAGATTCGTCAACAGGTTTGGGATAACAAAGTGACTGAAATCCTTTTGGGCAAACAAACCGAAAATGTGGGTATTGCGGTTTCTAAAGATGAATTAAAAGACTTAACCATTGGTAACCATATCAGTCAGATTGTCTCCAGCCGTCGTGCTTTTACCGACCCTAAAACAGGTGCTTTCAGCAAAGAAGCTCTTCTTGGCTTTCTGTCTTCTCTGGAAAAGGCTTCAAAAAGCAAAGACAAACAACATGCAGACGAGGTAAAAGAATACCAACAATATTGGTCGTTCCTCGAAAACATGGTAAAACAGAACACTTTACAACAAAAATACAACGCTTTACTTTCAAAAGCCATTACAGCCAACTCGCTCGATGCAAAATTTGCATTTGATCGCAGCCAAACTTCTGTAAATATGGTTTACACAATGCAACCTTATTTCACCGTACCGGACGGTGCTGTAAAAGTGTCTGAAAGTGAAATCAGCGATCTTTACAACAAACGTAAAGCCCGTTACAAACAAGAAGCTAATTTCGATCTTAAGTATGCTCAGTTTGATGTAAAACCCTCAAAAGCAGACTACGCAGAAGTTGAAAAGAAAATCAACAGCCTGCAAAACGGATTTACTACCACAACCGACATTAAAGGGTTCGTAAACTCTAACTCAGAAGAAAAATATATTGACATTGCTCTGACAAAGAAAGAAGTTCCTCCGTTCCTCCAGGATTTTGCTTTTGGTGGCAAAACCGGTGATGTTGTTGGTCCGAAAATCGAAGGAGATACCTACTACATGGCTAAGATTGTTGAAGGTGGTATCAGCGAACCTGACTCTGTAAAAATCCGTCACATTGTTCTTCCTGACAGCGAAAGCAAGCTGGCCGACAGTCTTGTTGCTGCAATCAAAGGTGGCGCTAAATTTGCCGACTTAGCTCAAAAATTCTCCAAATTGCAACAAACCGCAGCAAACGGCGGTGAAATTGGTTGGGTACGCCAGATGAATCTTTTACAAAACGGATTCAAACAAGATCTCGTTACAAAACTTTTCAGAGGTGGTGTAAACGAAGTTATTCTTGACAAACAAACATCTTCTATCCAGATT
>JAUZOL010000057.1 GCA_030706455.1 Bacteroidota bacterium | reverse complement strand
TCTTTCAATAAAATTGTTAATATCATATGTCCGGATTCCATTTTCGTCATATGGAGTTCGAATAAAAAATGCTTTAGTATATTCAGGAGTAAAAATTCCACATTTTACATTTGGCCCCCGCTGCCGCACGAGTCCTCTCGTGTGGCCGTACCTTGTCCAGCTCCGTTTTACCGCCCGGCTGTTATGTTTAGTTTTGCCCCATCGTATGGTTTGACCACACGACACGCTCTGCTAATCGTGAGGCAGCAGGGCAATCTCCAGACTATAATCCTTGTCGCAAATCTGATAATTTTCAGACTACTTACAACCAGTTTTGTCTGTATACACAACGATTCCTTTGTTGTTAGTTCTGATGGTTAAGTGATCACCCGCTGCATCACCAAAAGTATTGTTGGTTATTTCATATTCAGTATTTGGTTGTAATTTGAAATCTTGAGTAATTGCTGTATGATTCCAAACATTTTCTATAAAATAATCGTTATTTACTGTTTGGAATGACAAACAATTAGTGCCATTTTTATTTTGCTTAAGTGTAAAACGATAATAGTATTGCTTGTTTATTGCGTCTATACTCAGGATGGAAATAGTTTGTTTGTTGCAACTACAGATCGTCTGTTTTTCTAAATCAAAATATATACTATTGCCAAAACAAGAACCCAACCCCAACGCACAAATGACAATAACACAATATTTCAAAAAGATCTTTTTCATAATTTGTAAATTATTATTTATTAACTGGAATCCATTGATTTCCATTCCATTCATAAGTTGTTCCTGATTCAATATTTGAGTAATTATGTAATATTTCCGTCCCGTCGGATTTGCAATCCGACGACGGAATCGGGTATAAGGATTTGCAATCCGATAAATTCATACAACTACAACCGAGATAAGCCCCCCCCTGCCGCACGAGTCCTCTCGTGTGGCCGTGCCTTGCCCTGCTTTGTTTTGCCGCCCGGCTGTTATTGTTTAGTTTGCCCCTTTTGTTCCAAGTTTGCCTGATGTTTAGTTCAAGTTTAGGCGTAGCCGTAACTTGGACTGGAAACACGAGCGGTTTATAACCGCAACCAGTTACAAACTGATTCTGTTTTGCGTCCAAGCTACACGTTGTTAAGCTTGAACGAAGAATCTGCTGTCTCTACATGCTTGCTCCAAAAGGGGTTAAGCTTGAACGAGAATCTGCTATCTCTACATTCTTGCGCCAAAAAGGGGGCCAGCCGGCTGTTATTTAGTTTTGCTCCATTGTATGGGTTGTCCACACAATACGCTCCGCTAATCGTGCGGCAGCGGGGATTCCTCTTCTTTAATTTGAACTTGTCCTTTGCTATCTATTATTATTGTGAAAAGACGACAATTGTCTGTGTCAGGAATACATAAACTGGTCTTAAGTTTAATTGCTTTATTATCTGCAGAGTCAAACCAAAGATTCATTAAACTAAACGAAAGATATTCGGTTTTGGAGAACTTATTCTTAAAGTTACGCCTACTAATAATATTAGAATAAATCAAATTTCTATTGGTTTTTATTGTAACTAAGAATCTTTTGTCTTTTATTTTGAACGTATCTTTATCTATCAAGTAAGAAACATAACTATTTTCATCTGGTGCTAAAGCTTTAATTGAAACCATAAATGAGTGATTCCTAATGCTAAATATCGTATCACTAGATAGATTTGTAGTGTCCGTAACCCAATGTGTATGTTCAGACCCTTTTTCTTTAAAAGAGGGAACCTTCAAAATACTATCGGGGGACTTAGTGATCCTATTGTGTTTGTTATTTGTGCATTCAAATAGAGTAAGGCAAAATATTAATAATAAAGTATACTTCATAGAGCATCTTATTTTTATCGGGTGGATTATTTGTATTACAAGAACTATTGTTATTAGAATTATTGCTCTCCGGTTCGGCGTTGACTCCGTCTACATCGTTGTCTCCTCTTGTTCCAAGTTTGCCTGTTGTTTAGTTCAAGTTTAGGCGATAGCCGTAACTTGGACTGGAAACACGAGCGATTTGTAATCGCCAACAACGTTAAGCGAAGCTAATCAGTTACAAACTGATTCTATTTTGCGTCCAAGTTACACTTCGTTAAACTTGAACGAGAATTGTAAATCAGCGAAGCTAATCTGAAATACTTGCGCCATCATTGGGGCGGCAGCGTGGAAATATATTGTTTGATCAGAACGTTTTTTGCTTGTTGGTTACCTCTTTTTGCAGCCTCTTGCAAATAAAACATTGCCATTTGACGTGATTTAGCATCAAAACGGCTTAAATCATAGATTGCTGTATTTTTATCGTCATCATTAAATGCATGCCAAAGGCAAAGATAAACATCCATGTAAGCCGGAGCATAATGATATTTGTTGGCCATCATCATAGAATAAAATAGAACTTCATATGATTCTCCTTTTTGTTTGTAAAGTTGTTTTACAGTTTCGTATGCTTTAATATTTCCCTGAGATACTTGCTTATGTAACGCATCGGATTCTATTGAGTGCACACAACAGGTTGTCGTTTCTTCAATTTGTTTTTTCTTTGTCTGACAACCGATCAAACAAAGAAAAAGTAGCAAGTAAAGAATTTTTGTAGTCATAATAAGATAGATTTACCGCTCAATAGAGCTTGAATTTCAAGAAATCGCCTTTACTGGATATCGATTCCACACCACGATCTGTTGTGCTATCCGATCCACTTATAGCTTTAATTAATAATTCATTACCTAATTGAGTATCCTTTTTTACTCCATTTCCATACATATAGCACCCACCCAGAATGTCTTCTGCTATAAACATTTTGCTTTCTGCCGATTCTTTCAAAAAACCTAATGCCTGTTGCCTACTGATCTCATCTAATGCATTGAAGTCCATCAAGGATTCCATTTCATGACCTTTTAATTTGGGAAAATTTGATTCATATACTTGAAAAGCATCGATCAAATACGATTTTCTTCCAAATTTATTTCCCATAATCAATGAATAGATAAATCTTTGTTCTGTAGAGCAATTAGAAAATATCCTCGCGTACACATAAGGATTACCGGTTTGAATAAATAGCCGCTTTAATTGATGATTGGACAAATGATTGAAATACGCTGCATTCACGCACAAAGTATCGCCTTCTACAAAAACTGTATTCGATTCTTTTCCTTTGTGGAGTTTACATCCAGATAGGGTGATACATAACAGAAGTAAGACAGTTATTTGTTTCATATTAGTATTATTTACCAGATTGATTACTGTTTTCAGGTTATCCTTTAGCTGGACAAGTTTAACGATAGCCTAACCGGTCCGTCTACATCGTTGTCAACGGGAGCCCTGCTTTCCATATCCTGCCAAATTTAGTTATTTTTCTTTTAAACAAAAAAGCGACAGCATATTATGCCATCGCTCTTTTGTCTTATTGCCAGTCCGTACATCTCACTTTAGGGTTCGACGTAGGCCTAGCCTCTTATCTGTTTTTATGTTACGGCGAACCGGATAGTTATCCGATGATGTCCTTCAAAATAGGGTTATCCGGGTCGTTCTTATATTTCTCAATGAACTCCGAGGGTTTCATGCCGAAGAAGTCATGGAAGCTATTGGTGAAGTAGGAGTGACTTGAAAATCCTACCTTGTAAGCCACTTCCGAAATATTCACCTCGTTGTTGAGCAACAGGAAGGCGGCCTGTTTCAAACGGATGGAACGTATCATTTCGCTGGGCGAAGTGTTTATCAGTTCCTTTAGTTTCCGGTTCAGGTGTACGCGGCTCAAACCAACCTCTTCGCTCAGCTTTTCCACACTGAAATCTGAATCTTCGATATTCTTTCGTATCACCTCGATCGTTTTTTCGAGCAGTCGTTTGTCTGCCGAGTTTATTTTCAGGTGTTCATAGTCGTAGTCAATGGGCTGGCTGTACTTCTTCTTAATGGTTTGCCTAGCTCCGATCAATTGAGCTATGTTCCGTTTCAGAATGTCGATATTGAACGGTTTGGTAAGATAAGTATCAGCGCCACTGTCCAATCCTTCGATAATGTTCTCGTCTTTGGTTCTGGACGACAGCATGATAATGGGAATGTGGTTGGTGTTGGTGTTGCTCTTTATCTTGCGGCACAGCTCGTTACCATCCATTTCCGGCATCACAATGTCGCTGATTACCACGTCGGGTAAAATACTAGTAATAGCGTTCCAGGCGGCCTTACTGCTGTCGAAACTTTCCACATTGTATTGATCCGACAGTTCAATCCGCAGATAGGAGAGTATGTCCTTATCATCATCCACAATCACAACCGTTGGCTTGCTTTTGATCTTCTTCTGTGTTTCGGTGTCTTCTGCACCTTCCAGAATAGTGAAGTTCTCTTCATTGCGCGACATTTTAGCCGGTTGGGGATACATATCACCCTGTCTGCTGGTCTGGAGTTCTGCTTCCGTGAGATGATCGTACGTGAGAGGTATCCGGATGATAAACGAACATCCAACTTCTTCGTTTTGAGCCGAAATTGTACCGTGATGCAAATCTACCAGCTGTTTGGTAAGGTGAAGACCTATTCCGGATCCGAGATATTCAGCCTGACTGTTGGCCTGATAAAAACGGTCGTATATTTTGTTAATAGCTTCCTGCTTAATGCCGGGGCCGGAATCGTGAATCTTGATTTCGAAATAATACTGTAATTCGTTGGTTGCATTCCGGTCTTCTCCGGTCATGAGGTTAACGGTGATTTTTCCTCCTTCGGGCGTAAACTTAAAAGCATTCGATAAAACATTGAAAATGATCTTATCAAAATTGCTCTGGTCGACCCAGGCTGTCAGATGCTCGTATTCGCTCTCAAGCCGGAAATCAATCTGTTTGTTTTTTGCCAGATAGTCAAACGACATCATAATATCTTTCAGGAAGAAGACAATATCTGTTTCCTGAAAATGCATCTGCATCTGGTTGTTGTCTATTTTACGCATGTCCATCAACTGGTTGATTAGCCGTAAAATACGAGAACTGTTACGATACATCAGATTATAGAGATCTTTCTTCTGACTATCTTTTTCCTCCATCCTCAACTTATCAAGAGGACTCATAATGAGGGTGATGGGCGTCCTGATTTCGTGCGAAATATTGGTAAAGAATTGAAGTTTGGCTTCTTTGATGTGTTCAGAATGTTCGCGTTCCACCTGCATTTGTTTGTCACGCATTTTTTGTTGTAATTTTTCGTACATCCGATAAATTATGAAACCTAAAATGATGAAATACAGCATGTATGCCCACACGGACTGCCACCAGGGAGGTAGTATGACAATTGTTAGCTCGGTTTCATTGTAAGAGCCCTGTAAATCGGAGCTGCACGCCTGAACCTTAAATGTATACGTTCCGTGGGGTAGGTTGGTATATGTAACCAGACGATTGTCGGCTCCTGTTTCTTTCCATTCTTTGTCGAACCCTTCCATTTTGTATTTATAAGTAATACTTTGAGGATGGGTAAATTCCAACGCTACAAACTCAATTGAAAAGACGTTGTCGCTTTGTCGCAGTTTAATCTCTTTTGCATACGACACCGCTTTGTCTAACTCAACCATTTTGCTTGATTCCTGACCAACGTTCACCGATTTATTGAATACATAGAAGTTGGTGATATATACATTCGGAACCTTGCGGGAGTGGCAAATGTTTTTTGGGTAAAAGGCGGTAACTCCGTTGATACCACCGAAATAAAGTTTTCCGTCGGCAGTTTTGAAGAAAGCTCTCCGTCTGAATTCGTCACTCTGTAAGCCGTCGTAAGAGTAGAACTTGATGAATGTTTTGTTTTGTAGCGAAAACTTTGCAAGACCGTGATTGGTGGTTATCCAAAGGTTTTTATTGCTATCTTCCACAATAGCATTGATGAAGTTATTGGGTAGTCCGTTGGCCATGGTATAGGTTTGCACACGACCCGATTTGCGGTCGAAGGAAAGCAGGCAGCTATTGGAACCAATCCATAACAAACCGTTGGAATCTTCGCAAAGCGAGTAAATTTTAATGTTATCGGGCAGTCCCTTTATATCGTTGTAATAGTGTAGCCTTCCTGATTTGTCAATCACGTTCAAACCTTTTAGCGTGCCAACAATCAGATTGCCATTCCTATCCGATGTCATGGTGTTGATCCAGTTGTTGCTTAGTTCCGTTTGAGCACTGTTCCCTATTGTATTTTTATAGAGTGAAATAGCTCCGGTTGTCGCATCTATTCGGTTTAATCCTCCGTCGTATGTGCCTACCCAGATATTCCCTGAAGCATCTCCATAAAGACACATGATCTTATTACTTCCAATCTGATTTTGCTTCGGATAACGTTGTATACTCCGGCCGCCGTTGCATATGCATAATCCGTTGAGACTGGTACCAATCCAAATGGTTCCTTTTGTGTCCTGATATAATGAAGTAATGGAATTGTCAGGAAGCGACGAATTGGATTTGGTGAAATTAATAGTATTGCTTTGTCCTTTTGCTTTATAAAACAAACCGCTTCCGTCGGTACCGATCCACATACCTCCATCTTTATCAATCAATATAGAAAGTACGCAGTTACTGTTTTCTGCTTGTGTTTGCGAACTGAATCCATAATACTCGAATTTATTGACGAAGTTGGGAATGAAGTAGATTCCTTTCTGGTATAAACCGGCCCATACATTCCCCTGGTTGTCTTCCATGAGGGCGCTCACATGCCAGGTGCTGTTGGAACGGTCGTTGTTTTCGCGGGGAACAGGTTCAAAGCGCTCGTTTTTAGCATCAAAAAGCATTAAGCCCCGATCGTTGGTTCCCACCCAAATGCGTCCTTTAGAATCGTATAGCATTGATCTTACAGAACAATTGCGGGCATCCGGAGTTGTGGCTTCTCTCACATTCCCGGTGACCTGATCGTATACAAATATGCCTCTGTTGTAGCAGCCAAGTAGTATTTTACCAGTTGATTTATCTTCTGTAATGGAGGTAATATATTTCCCTTTCAACCATTGTTTAACGGGAACGCATCTGCCTTTTTGAGTACGGTACAAAATGCAGCCTTCGGTTTCTGTTCCTATCCACATGTTGTTATGAGAATCCTGAAAGGCAGATCGAATAAACGAACTTGGTTGGTTTTTGATAGTGTTCTCTATTTGAGTTACTTTGAGGTTATGCTTGTTGATACGATAAAAACTGTGTCCTGCCGTGCAAACCACAATGTTGTCTTTGTCGCTGTTTAGGATAGCCGAGATGTGTGGCTTTAGCAAAGCATTTGTTTTCGCCTCATAGAGCGGGAAATTTTGGAAGCTATTGAAATTTCTGTGGTATAACTGTAATCCGCTTACAGTTCCTATCCAAAAATTGTTGCAATCGTCCTCAAAAAGAGTTTGAACGTAATTGCTTTTGATGGATTTGGGGTCATCGGATTTATGAAGAAAAGTGGAGAACTTCATCCCATCGAAGTAGCTTAAGCCGTCTTCCGTGGCAATCCATACAAATCCTTTTTTGTCCTGATAGATCTGGTTTATCTGACTGTTGGGCAGACCCGAATTTGAAGAAGTGTATAAACGGGATATTTGCGCTCGTGTTTGAGAAAATGGCAAAAAGAATAATACACTGATCATTATCAGTGGAGAAATGAGTATTCTGCTTTTCATAAGTAATTAGTTGACAAAATCTGTGTAAAATTACACAGATTTTGTTGTATATGTGCTGATTAAAAACAAAATATTCACCTGACACAGTTCTGTGAGGTGAATATTTTGTTTTTAATTATGACTGACCATATTTAGCTTGATTTTTTTCAGGTCATCGAGCTTGTGAATCGGAGCTTCGATGTATTGCGGTATTGGTTGTTTTGAAAATTCCTGAAAGTATAACAAGCAGGCATCTTTCCACCAAATGGCATCTTTCTCCTGAATGGACAGTTTGGCTTTGACTGCTTCAAAACGTTCTTTGTCAACGTAAGCCTTCAAATTGTTCCAGATAGCTTCGAATGTTCTGACATCTTTCACTCCCGAATCATATAGATAACATAGTTCATCCCAGAGTGTCTTCCCGTCTTTCATTTTGTAGTTCCAGGGAACGTGATGGAACCAAAGAAGATATTTTTCGGGGCAGGTTTCGGGTTTGTCGAACATTTCACGAAGGGGAGAACAATACTGCTCCACATAATTAGTTCCGCGAGACGAACGGTCGAACCCGATTCCGTCTTCGTTTGCCTGATGATAATATTTCGGTAACCAGTCGGGGCGGGCATTCGGAAAGTCGCACCAGGGTTCTGGACCGTAGTGATGTTCCCATGCAAAAAGATGGTGCAGACCCAATGGCATCATGTAATTAACCACAGCATCGCGCGATGCGATCATCATATTACTTGCTTCTCTGACAAAGCTACTATCCTTGCTAAAGGTCATTTTTAACCATTCTCCGGCAATTTGTTCCGACGTAAGGTTATGATTCCACGCCAGTCGTCCGAAAGCATACCAGTTTGCCTGCGCGAAATGGTGACCGCACCAGTTAGTGTCTTCTCCTATATTGGCAACGCCTGCAATTGCCGATAGCTCTCTTTTATAGAGCGTACCATCCGTAATGCGTGCAACCGTTGATCCTTTTCCCTGGCAATAGGTGTCGCTATCAAGACATTCTTTCCAGAGAGGAGCTTGATATACCATGTGGTTCGACTGTCCCAGATACTCTTGCGTAATCTGAAACTCGGGCATTATTTTTGTCAGTTTCAAACCTCCGAAAAGAGGGCTGAATGGCTCGCGGGGCTGAAAGTCTATAGGTCCGTTTTTAACCTGAACAATCACATTGTCACGGAACTTTCCATCGAGCGGTACAAATTCGTTATAAGCCTGTTTGGCACGGTCATCGTTATCCGGATTGTAGACAAACGCCCTCCACATTACAATTCCTCCGTGAGGTTTCAAGGCATCTGCCAGCATATTGGCACCGTCAGCATGTGTGCGCCCAAAATCCTGAGGCCCGGGGAGCCCTTCGGAGTTGGCTTTTACCAGGAAGCCTCCGAAATCAGGAATTAGCCGGTAAATCTCATTTACCTTATTGTCCCACCATTTTATAACAGCAGGGTTGAGAGGATCGGCTGTGGGCAACCCCCCAATAACAGAAGGGGCTGAAAAATTAATAGATAGATATACTTTGATATGGAATGGACGGAAGATCCCGGCCAGCATTTTTACCTTTTCAAGATAGTCGTTCCGAAGGATATTTGGCGATGCATTCACATTATCCAGTACACTACCGTTGATTCCAATTGAAGCATTTGCCCGGGCATATTCGGTATATCGGGGCGAGATTTTCTTTGGCATATCTTCCCATTTCCAGATAGAATGACCGGCGTATCCACGTTCAATGCTGCCATCCAGATTGTCCCAGTGGTTCAGAATACGGACAGCATATGACGGATTTTCAATGATATCCAGATTGTCCGGTAACTCGTTGGTTTGGATAAGTCGCAGCAAATGATAAACACCGTAGAGCAAACCCGCTTCGCTTTTTGCAGTTATAACAGTCTGTCGTTTGCCCCGGAGATCGAAAGTTTTTATTGTAAATCCTTCGTTACCCAGTTGTTCGAGGTTTTTGCTCAAAGCAAATGGTAGCAGAGCTTTGCTTCGGGAAGTGCCGATAATCAGTGTTTGTTTTCCTGAGTTGCTGAAAGAGAGTTCTTTGCCGTAAATTTCTTTCCATGCTTTCTGAAGTTCTTTTACGGCAAAGAGTGTTTTGTCTGCATTAATTCCGGTAAAACGTATAGGCGATGCTTTGGCCTGTCCGAAACGCAGCCAAAGTTTGCTACCGTCTTCTGCTTGTGCGAATAAAATGGATACGGTAAAAAGAAATAGTATAGATAAATATCGGATCATGTAGAAAGTTTCTATTTCAAAGTTTCAAGTTCCAACATACAATCTGTCATTGCAGATTTTATGGGTATGTTTGTGATTTATAATTATTGTCCTTCTATTGTTTTGATGGTACCGTCAGCATTGTATTCCAGTTCGGTTACCTTAATACTTCGCAACCATGTCTTGCCTCCGGAAGGCACACTGTCGTGGTGGAACAGGTACCATTTTCCCTGAAATTCAACTATCGAATGGTGGGTTGTCCATCCAACAACCGGAGTTAGTATAACTCCTTTGTAGGTAAACGGCCCGTAAGGATTATCCCCTATGGCGTAGCACAGCAAATGTGTATCACCGGTAGAGTAGGAGAAGTAGTATTTGTCGTTGTACTTGTGCATCCAGGGACCTTCAAAATAGCGACGGCTGTTATCTCCGGCTTTCAGGGGCTCTCCGTTTTCATCCAGAATGACTACATCGCGTGGTTCTTCTGCAAACTCCAGCATGTTGTCGCTCAGTTTGGCAACACGGGCAAATAAAGCCGCTTCATCATCGCTCGGTAATCCCGGATTTTCAATGGCTTTGTTATCGCGATAGCGTTGTAGTTGGCCGCCCCATAATCCTCCGAAATAGATATAATAGTCATTGTCGTTATCTTGCAAAACCGCCGGGTCGATAGAGAAACTGCCTTTGATAGGATCACTTTGCGGAATAAAAGGGCCTTCGGGTTTATCGCTTACTGCTACGCCGATACGGAAAATATCATTTTTGTCTTTCAGAGGAAAATAGAGATAATACTTTCCATTTTTGCAGGCGGCATCCGGAGCCCAAAGCTGACGTCCCGACCAGGGGATGTCATTTACAGCTAAAACAACTCCATGGTCAGTCACTTCTCCGCCGATAGAGTCCATAGAAAATACGTGATAGTCACGCATGTCGAAATGATCGCCATTGTCGTTTTCAGGAATGCCCGATTCAATGTCGTGGGAGGGATAGATATAAATTTTTCCGTTAAATACGTGAACCGAAGGATCGGCAGTATATAGATGCTCGACTAAATAACGCATAGGTTTGATGTTTTTTGATGAGAAAAATATTACTGTTTGTAAATTAGCTTTGTTATGGCAGTTTCACAATCAGGATGCGTATTCAAGCTCTAGGATTGTGAAATTATATTTAGTTGTAAAGTGATCAGTCAAAAGAATGCTGTAATGAAAAATATTCATGGCATAAGAAAGAGCGTGTTTGCATAATCGGATCGCAGTCTGCTCATTTTCGTTTTTAATAGCTCAAAAATCAAAATAATTTTTTTTGTCTTTATGCTCACTAATGTGTTGTAATTAGCAGATTATAAAATGTATCAAAAAAGGAAGTCTGGATTTTAGTAATCGCTAATGATACAGGGTTATATTTTTTAGTCTGATATGATACTTCGTTGGTTGCATGAAAAGCTCTGAATTAATAAATAAGAATACAAAAGAGGCTGCCCAAAGAGGGCAGCCTCCTCGTGAGGTTATCTATAGTTTAGTAACCATAGTTCTGTGGGTTCGGATCACTTGGGTGAATATTATCGATATGAGACTGCGGAATTGGACGGAAACGGTGGTAGATATGAATATTACCACTACTTTGTCCATTATCGTTACTGGTCCAATAGTTATCGGCTTTAACTCTGTTATACCAATAATCAGCCCCGAAACGAACCAATAGGTCAAATCGGTTAAGCTCGCCAGCGGTTTCATGACCATATTCATCAAGATAAAAATCAGTCAGGGTTGTGTTGTTAGCTGCTTTAGATTGAATAAATGCAGAAGAAACCTTCATGTCATTTTCAGTTGACGTATTTTTATCAGCATACGAACCACCATCATATTTCCAATATTGAGGATATTTTGATTCTGTAGTTTTATATGCAGCACGCAGACGAACTTTGTTAAGAGCATCGGCAGCTAAATCATAATATTGGTTACCACCGCCAGCAGCAGCTTTACGAGCATAAGCTTCAGAAAGTAAAATGTAAGTTTCAGCTAAACGCATGCGATAGAAGCTTCTGAAACCACCTTGGTCATTTTGTGCTGCACGACGGCTATCAAGATATTTTGCAGAAGAAGGGAACTGGTTGGTTGTAACATCATATCCTGCAACAGCACCTCTTGTTAAGGGTACTGTGATAGATTGCATAGGAACATACCAATATTTTTCCTGTGCACGAGCCAAAGCTAATTTTTGTTTCGCAGTACCAGGGCCCGGACGTTTTGAAACGTCTTCTAATGACAATACAATAGCGGTATCACCAACATTATATCTGTTTGTACCTACAGTATATCCTTTGCTGGCAGGATCGAAAGATCCGGCAGCATTCGTGAAGCTTGCCCATTTAACATCTACAGTGCTGCTATTACAGAAGTAGAACCAGTTATGAGATTTGTAAAGACGCGAGTCAATTAACTTACCCGGTTTTCCTGATTCGTAATTTTTGGCAGCATAAAGTCCATTGTCCGAATAGTAGTAAGGAGTAGGAGCTATACGTCTCCAAGGACGTCCGGTAAGCATATCACGAACTAAACCAACATTGTTACCCCATGCAGTACTGCTTCCATCTTCCTGTTTGGTTGTCAATGGATAGTTTTCAAATTGACCGTTGTATAACATATGTAACCAGTTACCACCAGCATTGACATCTGTTGCCGCTGCATTGTTGTAGAAATAGGTAGTCGAATAGTTTATAGAAAATAAAATTTCAGGACCTGCATATTCAGCTGTTAACCCTTTTTTAGAATCCCATCCCCATAATGTTGCATAATCAGCAGCTAAAGCATGATTGCTTCCGCTACCAGCACCCTGATCATAGTTACATACACGGCTTGCATAATAGATAACAGAGTCTATATCTGCTGTTTTACCACCACGATCTTCATTCATTTTTGCATCAGACTGATTTTTTGTATAGGTGTCACAATAACGGAACATATACGATTGAGCCAATAAATGACCAACAGCACCTTTGCCTACACGACCATAGTCACCGGTAACTTTACCACTGGCATCAGCCCAAGGAAGTAAATCCCATGCTTTACGGGCATCAGCGATAATTTGTGCCCAAACTTGTTTTTGAGGGACACGATAATAGTCAGTTTTGGGAGCAGATGCAGCTTCCAATGTTAATGGAATATCACCGAATTGGATAGCAAGCTGATAATAATAATAAGATCTCAGGAACAGCAACTCACCTTTACGGACGCTTTTTGTGGCAGCAGCCATATCAGTGTTTTTATCTATATATTGTAAACCGAGGTTACAAGCATATATACCTTGATAATTGTTATTCCACAAACCAGATACAGAACCGTTTTGAGGAGTCATAGCAGATGAAAGGTATTGACCGAATGCATCGCGCGCTCCACCGTCGCCACCAAGCATATAGAGGTCAGTTCCCATATCTTCTACTACATATTGATTTTCATAACTTGCTGCATATCTAGTGTTTTGGTAGCATGCGGTTACCAATGCATTAAGTCCGTCTGCTGTATTGTAATAAGTATAATCAGTTTTGTAGCCTTTCTCTTGAAGAAAATCACTACATGATACACCTGATAATACCAATCCTACAAATAATAAACTTTTAAGTATTTTCATTTTGGTAATTTTTTAAGATTAAAATGTTACATTCAATCCAAGAAGGTAGGTTTTCATTGAATAGCTTGGATCTCCATAAGCATTTAATGAACCATAAGATCTTTGTTGTGCTATTGCTCCTTCAGGATCAATACCAGGGAAGCTTGTAAACAAGAACGGATTCAGCACTTTTGCATAAACACGGATTTTGCTGATACCTGCTTTCTTCATGAAATCATTATTTGCTAATGTATATCCTAATGTGATGTCATTGATTTTCAAATAATCACCTTTCCAGTACTGCATAGCAGTGATATTCGATGGCATTTCAACTCCGGAGTGAGGAGCTAACCATTTTGTATCAGTGTGTGTCGGAGTCCAGTAATCTGCAGCCACCTGATTGTAACGACCTGAGATACCAATACCAGGATCCCACCATATTGTATTACCAATAGCAGTATTCATAAATACATATAAATCGAACGGGCCATATGTAAACGTGTTTGCCATACTGGCAGTCCATTTCGGCATTCTGGAACCAATAATCTTACGGTCAGCATCTGTAATTTTATAGTCTCCATTAAGGTCCATAAGGCGAAGGTCACCTGGTTTGAAGTTAGATCCGTTGGCATTGAATTTTGCCATTTCAGCCATATCTTCTTTTGAATATCCCCAAACTTTAGGAGCTGCGATATAATCATAGTAAGTATCGATTGGGTGGCCTACAAACCATTTGTTTGAATAGTCGTTCGTGAGCCCAGAAGCTAATTTGGTAATTTCTTCTTTGTTGGCGGCAAATGTAACGGTTGTACTCCAATCGAATTTCTTCGTGTGGAGGTTTTGAGTTGTAATACCTATTTCTACACCCTTGTTTTGAGTTTCTCCAATATTAGATGTTATGCTCGAAAAACCAGAAACAATCGGGAGCTGACGAGACATCAACAGATCAGATGTTTTTTGCAAGTAGAAATCAATGGTGCCGCTAATACGTCCGTTCAAGATTCCGAAGTCAAGACCTGCATTATATTGAGCTGTTTTTTCCCATGACAAATTAAAGTTTGACATAGAACTTGGTGCATAACCCATTGCTCCTGTCGTTTTGTCCCAGTTATAACGGCTGGATGTAATCTGACCGATAGTGCTATAAGGGCTTACAGCGGCATTACCTGTTACTCCATAACCCAAACGCACCTTGAGGTTATCAAAAGTTTTGATATTTTTCATGAAGCCTTCTTCTGTCACACGCCATGCTAAGGCTACAGATGGGAATGCTACCCACTTTTGACCTTCTGCCAAACGGGAAGATCCATCGTATCTTACAGAGGCTGTCAATAAGTATTTGTCACGGAATGAGTAATTTAATCTACCCAACCAAGATTGTAACTGCCATTGCGAATAGTCGGAGTTGACCGATTGAGTATTAGCAGCGCCAAGAGAATTCCAAAGTTGAGATTCTATAGGTAATTTACTTGCAGTTGCTTGAGTTTGTTCCCAAATAGATTTTTCGTTTGTTTGAACAAGGGTAGCACCAATAGAATGTTGGTCAATTTTTGTATTATAAGAAAGAATGTTTTCAAATGTCCATCCTCTAGCAATTTGTTCTTTCTTTTCTGCTTTTGGATCACCAAAGCCTGTTGCGGTAGAATAATGGCTCTGGAAGAAATTGTTCTGGGTTAGTCCTAAGTTTGCACCGAGGTTAGCTCTGTATGAAAGACCTTTCATCAGATTAACAGTCATGTAGTAAGTGATGTTTACGTTGTTACTACGATTTTGATTTTTTACTCCGGTTAAGTCGTAAAAAGAGTTATACTGCAAAGGTTCTCCGCATGGGTGCAATATAAGACCGTAAGCAGGATCTCCCGTTTTAGTAACATCACCATCGGGTGAATTGTATGGAGTTCCCAGAGGAGATTCCCAAGTTGCGATACCTTTACCTCCATCGTAGTCAAGGTAATTGAAATATACACTACCGCCCATTGTGATTCTTTTGCCCAGCTTTTGGTCAACATTCATGCGGAATGTATATCTTTTACGAAATGATTGCAATGCAATATCTTTCAGATCCATAAATGAACCGGAAACATACACCTGAGTGTTTTCTGAACCACCACGTATGTTTAGTGAGTGATTTTGAGAAACGGCCTGATTTCTGTAACCAGCCATTTGCCAGTCAAAGCTACGCAATTTCGATGGATCCCAAACTCCGTTAGCCCATCCCTGTTTAAGTGACTCTACCAAATAAGGGTCTTGGCTAAGGTAAGTTAAGCTTAAATCGGCAGCCAAAGTAGGAGTTGCAGGATATCCGGTTGTTTTAATAGAGTATCCGCCATTGCCATCATAGCTATATTGACGATTGGCTTCTCTAACGAATTCAACGTACTGGCTTGCATTTTGCATTTTGCGTATGCGATCTAATTTGCCAATACTGAAATCAGCATTATACTCTACAGTAACTTTTCCTTTTTCACCTTTCTTTGTTGTTACAAGAATAACGCCATTTGCACCACGAGATCCGTAGATAGCTGTCGCGGATGCATCTTTCAAAATTTCAATAGTTTGAACATCGTTAGGGTTCAACAATTCAATACCTCCGTTTGACGGTATACCATCAATTACAAATAAAGGGTCATTGGATGAAGCATTCATGGATCTGTTACCACGTACACGAATATTAGGTACTGAGTTAACGCCAGTTCCTTGAGTTGTGATGACCACCCCGGCAGCTTTGCCTTGAAGAGCTGACTGAATGTTGGTAGGAGCAGAAGCCATAAGTTGTTCTGTCTTTACGGATGTTACAGATCCCGTAATGTCAGATTTCTTAACAACTCCATAACCAACAACAACAAGTTCGTTTAATGCCTTAGAATCGTCTTGCATGACAACATCAATGGTTGAGTTGCCATTCACACTAATTGTCTGGCTTTTAAAACCTACAAATGAGTATGTAAGTTTTGCATTCGAGGGTACTGATATTGAGTATTTACCATCAGCATCGGTAATTGTTCCACTGGTTTGACCTTGAACTTTGATATTTACCCCCGGTAATCCGACGCTACTGACATCCTTAACAGTTCCTCGAACCGTTATTGTTTGTCCAAACGTAGGGATTGAGAACAAGAGTAACAGGAATAACATTCCAGGCACTCTGAGACATCTGAAAGTTTGTTTCATGATTAAAAGAATTAAAGATTGATTGGATTGTTTGTATGTAAAGCACGTTTATTTAAACTAAAGCTAAGAACACACAATTTTGACTATGCAAAACTAGTTTGGAATTAAAAAAACGTTGAAACTATAGCAACATCTTCTGGCAATTTCGTTACATCAGTTTTAAATATGAGTCATTTGTTGTCGCTTTTGATACATTTTAATTGAATCGGCTATATCGTTTAAGAAATATTGCATATTCGCAATGCTCAATTTATCATTGATTTAGCTCAATGTTACATTTGGAGGCCTGAAAAAAATGGGGTAGAATGCGTTTATTTGCAAATATTTACAAAAAAAAAGCATCCGGGTTGCGTAAGAAGACACAGTGGAGATAGCGCAACCGGACGTTTTGTGTGATAAAATTGGTTTTGTTGAGACACTATGAGGAATCAGCAAAAGAAATTTTTTACTTGCTGATGATGGTAAGATGAGCCGATGTTAGCCCTGCTGATTTTGCTTTTATTGTAATGTTTCCTTTTGCCCCGGCTTTGGATCGGACTATTACCAGACAAAGCCCATTGAATGCGTCTCTTGTTTGTGATGGAAACGGAATCATATTGGTGGGATCGCCATTGTCAGTAGCAACAATCTCTCCCGGGCCTTCAACGCTAAATTCAATCTGGTTGTTAGCAACCGGAACAGTAAGCCCGTTCATATCTTTTATTTTCACGGTTATAAAGGCAAGGTCTTTTCCATCCGCTTGAATTTCATTTCTGTCAGTTTCAATGGCAAGCTGTGATGGTGTGTCAGTCGTGTGTACGATTTCTTCTGCCCATTTGTTTCCATTCTTGTAGGCAATCACTTTCAGTTCGCCGGGTTCGTATCTCACACTATCCCAGTGCAGACGATATTCATATACTTCTTTTGCTTTTCTTCCGAGAGATTTGCCGTTGAGAAAAAGTTCTGCCTCTTCGCCCGAAGTAAATACGTGAACAGGAGTAATTTGTCCCATCCTGTCAGACCAGTTCCAGTGAGGAAGCATATGTGCCATAGGTAATTCTGGTCTCCAGTGTGCCTGGTATAGATAAAAGCGGTCTTTTTTGAATCCGGCTAAATCAATAATACCGGTATAAGAGCTGCGCGCCTCGTAATAGGGAGTCGGTTCGCCGATGTAGTCGAAACCGTTCCATACAAATTCACCTGCGACGAAAGGGTGATGATCGAGGGCGCTGAATACTTTATCGGCTGAAGAGCCAAAATCCACAGCATGAAGTTCGTAGGAGCTTACCTGACAAATTTTCGAATCGCCGCCTTCACCATCCCGTATTGGAGCACTCGTTTTAG
>JAUZOL010000056.1 GCA_030706455.1 Bacteroidota bacterium | reverse complement strand
CGACGCTCCGGACCAGGCGACACATTCCGGATCGAAATTCGACTCGAGATACGCTTGTGCAGCCAGCATCTGCCACTTCCAGCCCAACTGTTTCGCAAACTTTTTAAATAGGTGGTCGTAGGGCGAAATTGCCCCTTTGGGTATTTTAATGTAATTGGCAACAAAGAATTTATTTTCGAAGAAATACTTGTCGGTAATAGCACTCACCGTATTCATATCCAATGCTGTTGCATACCATTGATTAATTTTATTGAACAAAGAATTGTCTCCGGGGGCAGTAATCCACGATGCCCTTTGCAAAAAACTAACGTCAACATGAATATCAATACCCGACATATTTTTCCGGCTCATTTCTGCAATGGTATTAGAGGTAATAGTATAACCGATTTTCCCGTCAGAAACCATTCCTATCAGCTGATCCATGCTAATAGAATCGCCTACTTCTTTAATGATAATGCCGCCTCCCAATTCCAGATTCAGGTTGTATAGTCTGGCTGAATAACGCGAATCGGACTTCACATACACTTCCTTGCCGATAAGTTCGGTAACATCATTTACCAACTCAGCTCCGTTATGCTGAACCAATACCTGCTTACTATGTTCGGTAACATCCGTAAATAAAAATCTCCGTGTCGATGGCGTTTTGTAAACAGGCGAAGCCACCAAATCAGCCTTACCGGATTGCAAAAGCCGAAATGCTTCGTGCATATTCTTTGCAACAATAACATGCAGGTTAACACCCAAAGAATCTGCCAGGTTGGAGCAAAGATCGTAATCATACCCCATCGGCTGTTCTTTATAGATAAAATAGGAGGTTGATCCGTATAACATTACGGCATTAAGGGTATCACGCTCTATGACTCGATCAAGGAGCGTTTTCACCGGAGGAGGTTTTTTCCATGTCTTACAGCCGGAAAGACAAAACAATCCGACAATAAACAGGAGTAAAATCCGATATGTAGACTTTGAATGTAACAAGATTATAATTTGGTACTTATTCTAATTTACACTATATAAAACAATTGTCACACATGTTCGATACAATCTTCATCTATCAGAGGAAAACCATTCAGACGCAGCCATAACTGAGCTGTCGCCACAACATCTTTCTGACAATAAACAGAAATCCGCTCCACATCTCTTTCTTCATAATAAACCTGAGCTACCTGACTACCATTTATATCATCCTTCGGAGTCGGAATGTTAAAAATGGCCGTTAACAGGTTCAACGAAGTAAAATTCTTATAATCTCCGAATTTCCACATTTCCAGCGTATCCAAAAATGGAACTTCCCACGGTTTTTTAGAAGCCACATCTAGTACAGCCGGAATTGGCAAACCATTCACCAACAATCTACGGCAAATATAAGGTACGTCAAACTCTTTAATATTATGCCCGCATAAATTTATTTCCTGCGGACGTCCAAAAAGCTCGAGCATAGCACAAAATTCAGTGAGCAGTTTCGCTTCGTCGTCACCATAAAACGATTTTACCCTAAAAAAATCATTCCCGTTTTTACGATAAATAAAACCAGCTGAAATGCACACAATTTTACCAAATTCAGCAAATATTCCGGCTCCATTGGCAAACACATACTGTGCATCTGCATCATCAGGATAACGATCTGGCATTCTCTTTTTTAAGGCTTCGGCCTTTTCTTCCCACAATTCGGGAAGCCTGCCGGGCAATTGCCTGTAATCAATCGTTTGAGGAACGGTTTCGATATCAAGAAAAACGATTCTGTCTTTGTTTATATTCTTCATTTTAAGGCGTATTGGCAAGACAAAGGTAGAATTTAAAGTCAACAACGGCAAATATTGCCCATTCCGGCTTGCTGGATTCCGAGTTGCAGCCTCACCATTTTGTAACTTAGCGCCCCTTTTTTAGTATGTGAGAATTATCATGTAATTTTGCATTTTAATAAATCATTTCAGGTGCAAACAGGAGAAATTTCCGCTATTGGAGTAGCTGTGTGCTGGACATTCAGCGCTTTGTTTTTCGAGAAAGCAGGCAACCGTATCGGTTCGCTCGCCGTCAACATCATTCGTCTGGCAATGGCCATTGTGCTACTGGGGTTTGGAACCCTAATCACCAGAGGCATGTTCCTGCCTCTCGACGCCACTCCCGAACAATGGTTCTGGCTCTCGCTATCCGGATTCATCGGCTTCTTTTTGGGAGACCTTTGTCTCTTTTACTCCTATACACAAATCGGATCCCGGATGGCACAGCTGGTAATGACGCTGGCTCCACCCATTACGGCACTAATCGGGTTCTTTTTACTGGGAGAACATCTGCACTTGCTTCAGGTTACTGGCATCAGCGTTACTGTACTGGGAATCGTGATTGCCATGCTGGGAAAAGAAAAAGGAGAAAAACTGAATTTCAAAGTTCCATTCAAAGGCTTCTTATTCGCATTAGGCGGAGCAGTCGGACAGGCAGTAGGACTTATTGCGAGCAAAAAAGGCATTGGCAATTACGATGCCATGGCAGCAACTCAAATCCGTGCATTCACTGGCGGCTTATGCTTTTTTCTTCTGGTTACTTTTCTAAAGAGATGGAACACCATACGCAGTGCATCCAAAGATAGCTCCGGGATACGTTCAGTGCTTATAGGATCGTTCTTCGGGCCGGTTGTGGGAGTGGCTCTGTCCTTATTCGCCATTCAGCACACCGAGGCGGGAGTGGCAGCCACACTCATGGGACTGGTGCCTATTTTCATTATCATTCCTTCGGCCATCATGTTCAAGGAAAGAATATCCATTTATCAGATTATCGGTGCTTTCGTAAGTGTGGGCGGTTGCGTTCTGCTCTTCATGAAACCTTTATAAGAATAGCAAATTATGCACGACTATATTACCATATATTCAGACAGCAATCATCTGCCTCAAAAAGCTATACAACTGGCAAAGATACTTTCCGAAGGATTTCAGAAAGAAATTTGCTTCTTAAGCTATGCCGCAAACACAACCGAAGAGCTACAATTCGGGGAACGGCACCAATTATGGATGCAAGAAGGTGGTTTTACCGCGCAAAGCTTTATCCGCACTGCCGGTGTCTCAACGCTGCACGAATCGCTGACGGAAATCGAAGCTGCTTTTTTAATTCTCGAACTTTCCTCAAAAAACTCTTCAAAGGAGATCCAGTATCATCTGAACAATTGCAAACCATTACGAATTCCGTATTTCTTTGTCAAGCCCGAAATCGCGCCTGTTAAATTCAACAAGGTACTGGTTCCGGTTGGATTTTTGACCGAAGAAAAAGAAAAAGGCATCTTTGCATCCAAGCTTGCCCGCTTCTGTAACAGTTCTATAACATTATTAAAAGCAAAAGATTACGGATCAAAAGCAGAAAGAAGTGTCAATCAGATTCAAAGCCTCTTTGAGAAACTTGACGTCCAATGCGAAATAAAGCAGGCTCATAAAGACAGCTTCAAAGTACAACATGAAGCATCTTTACGAGCCAGCAATGGGGATGCAGACCTGATTATCATCACAGCATCAAGAGAATACGGACTGGACGACATCTTTTTCGGTCCGCCCGAACGAAAAATCATTAAAACCTCGGGGGTTCCGGTAATGGTTCTCAATCCACGTCCGGATCTCTATGTCCTGTGTGATTAGAACCCGATTATTTATTTCCGTAAATATAATTCAACACACTCGCCAGGTGAGCGCCAGCCTGTGCAAGACGATCCTCCACAAGCCCAATGTATTTGTAATTATACTTATACTGATTTTCTGCCTCGGGAGCAGAATCGTATACTGTTTGAGCGGTCTGGTAAGTTCCCCACGCCCAATTCAGAACTGAATCAGGTTGAAACGGATTAACCTTCACTACACGCGTTTTGAATAAATGATCTGCATATTCTGTATAGCTCAATTTTTGAAACTCAATTAAAGCTTCGTCCCACAAAGCATGAATGGATATGTTTCGTCCCTGCCATGTCAAACGAACAGAATTTCCCCCTTTATCATCGGGACGTCCCATATGTAAAGGCATATGCATGTCGCCGATCAAATGAATCAGCATTTTCAGGTTTTCTTCATTCTTCGGATCTTTTTTCAGTTTTGCAATCAACTCCTGAACCCGAAAGATAAGCTCTCCGTTATTTTTAGTGACAACTTCTTTATTAAAATCCTCACGGTTCATATTTGCCGCCATATCCTTGTAATGCCACACATCCTGATCTTTGTATTTATCATCGCTTCTGACAAAATCGCCCCAATTGGCAACCATAGCAACACTTGCATGTTTCAATACTGCATCGACATTCTTTTTTGCTGTCGGACTCATTTTTTTCTGAGCCAATTCACCTATAACACGATGGCCAATCAATCCCCATCCCCACACTGCCTGAGGCACAAAAAGTAACCCCACTAAAAAACAAATAGTTATATTTTTTTTCATCTCTAAAAATTTTTGTCCAAATATAGCTAATTTTACGGGCGAATAAACATTCCTCTCATTGATATGTTAAAATAATATAACCAACGTAACCTTTTATACGATTCTATCGTCATCTATTTTGTACATGGATTTACAGCAATTCGAAATAAAAATCCTGCCGCTAAAGAACAAAATCTACCGATTAGCAAAAGCACTGCTCAACAATACAAACGAAGCAGAAGATGCGGTGCAGGATATTTATTTAAAACTGTGGTCGTCGCGAAAAGAACTGGAAAAAGCAGAAAACATCACGGCGCTCACATTACAAATTGCAAGAAATCATTGCATTGACAGAATAAGATCCCGCAACAGGGTACAGTTCAGCGATCTGATAGATAACGATGAAAGCTTCTCTTCCGAACCTTCTCCTTACGAACAGACCGAACAAAAAGATCTTGTAAAGAATGTAAAACAACTTATCAGCGAACTTCCCGAGCAACAACGAATTGTGATTCACCTTCGTGATGTGGAAGGGCTGGAAATGGATGAAATAGCCGCAATTACAGGGATGACTGAAAACGCCATAAAAGTTTACCTGTCGAGAGCCCGCCAAAGCATTCGAAAGTCATTTTTAGGAAAGTAAAACACACCGTCAATCATCGATTGTCATGGATAACATAAAAGAATTATTGCAAAAATATTTTGAAGGAGACACTTCGCTGGCCGAAGAAAACCTGCTCCAACAATATTTTGCACAAACTGAAATTGCAGAAGATCTAAAGCAATACAAACCTTTGTTTGAATGCTTTGCCGGATTGGAAGCCGAAACCTTACCCAATTCAGCATTTGACGAAGATTTCAAACAAACGGTCACACCGCGCAGAAAACACCACGGACTGGTATATCATATTTCTGTATGGAGTTCTGCGGCAGCTGCCTGTGTCATACTGGCCATGGGATCTATCTACTACATCGAACGCCAAAACAATTACATGATTGTCAATGGCAAAAGGGTAAATGACCCTGAAAAAGCACTAATGATCGCCGCTGAGAAATTGCATTTAGTTACCGGAAAATTCAACAACAGCGTATCTCATGTTCAACAAATCGGGAGGGTGGGCAAACAGCTGAGCGTAATGGAAATTTTCAACAAACATGACTCAACAACCGATTCTCTGAACACTAACAACGCAATTAAGCATAATGAAAACTAAACTGATTCTCTTGATGATTGTTCTTTCCGTAGCAGTACTGAAAGCACAAACCGTCGACAAACTAATTGAAAAATATTCAACAAACAAAAGTTTTGAGTACGTATCTATCAGCAAAGGACTTTTCAACCTCACTCAATGGTTAGGTGGTAGCAACATCGACAAAGACACCAAAGAGGTTCTGGGTAGAATAAAGAGCATGAAGATATTAACTCTCAACACAACAAATAACAGTCAGGCAAAAGCAAGTTTCCAGAAAGATCTAAACAGCCTTCTTAAAAGAGGCAGTTACGAGCAAATGATGGAGACAAGAAACAAATCAGACCAATCAACCGTTTATGGTTTCACTGACAGTAAAGGTGTTTCCCACCTGCTGATAATAGTGAAAAACGATTCCGAAATGAGTTTGATTGTGATGAAAGGAAACCTGACTCACGAAGATTTAGAAAAAATAGCAAAATAACAACAGAGCATACAACTTGACATTCACTTTTTCATCTTTTTACCTGAAAATTGATTACTTTTGCCGGTGTTTGTGAAAACCCCGGCAAATTCTTTTTTAAACAGGGATAATTCACTTTCCACTACTCCACTTTTTGAAAGAAACAATACTTATGAACGTAGTCATTATCAAATACAATGCCGGAAATATCCGTTCTGTAATATTTGCACTGGAGCGCATCGGAATCACAGCAACCGTCAGTGATGATCCACAAGTAATAAAAGCTGCTGACAAAGTAATTTTTCCCGGTGTGGGAGAAGCTTCTTCAGCCATGCTCTATCTTAAAGAGAAAGGGCTTGACAAGGTCATCAGTTCCTTGCAACAGCCAACACTGGGAATATGCCTTGGAATGCAACTACTATGCTCTCATTCTGAAGAAAATGATGTTGATTGTCTGGGATTAATACCTCAGAAGGTAAAAAAATTCCCCGCAAGCGCAGGGAAAGTACCTCAAATCGGGTGGAACGACATATCCAGGTTGAAATCTCCGCTCTTTGCAAACATTCCGGAACATAGCTATGTTTATTTTGTTCACGGATATTATGCCGCATATGGTGCCAATACCATTGCTACAACAACATATGGGCTCGAATATAGTGCCGCTCTACAAAAAGATAATTTTTATGCGGTTCAATTTCACCCCGAGAAATCAGGTGATGTAGGCCAAAAAATTTTGGAAAACTTTTTAAGCCTGTAGACAAAAAACGGAACGTCAAATTCCGGCGCTCCGTTTAAGATCTTCTATTTGTTTATTCCACAACAGGATAGCATCATGCTTTTCATCCGGTTCGGCAAAATCGGTAATCACAAGCGCCACAGCAGACGTCAATTCATCAACGCTTATCCGAAATTCGAAATAAGTTTTCTCACTCTCATCTTCGAGCCAGTGAAAACGAATAAACAAACCTCCATGGATTAAGACTAATTCAGCTTGTTGGCCATGATCTCCCCATGTAAAGGTATAGAGCCGGCCATCAACGTCTACTTTGTCAGCAAACCAGTCAGCAAGACCCATCGGTGTACTAATGGAATTCCACAGCACATTGAAGGAGATATTTTGAAAAACATATTCAATTTGAAATTTTTCTTTGGTCATAGCCTGTAATTGTTATTCGGCTGCAAAATAGGTTTTTTTAGCGAATATTCCAAATTTTAATTCAAACTTACGGAATAAATATTCTATAAATTCAATGCAGCAATATCCAAAGATAGTATTCCACACCGGCTTATCGTCTCTTGTCAAACTAATTCGCAAATTTATTTTTTGCATCCCCCTACATTTCCATAGCGTGTTATTAAAAAAACACAAATAAACCGCACAACCTAATCAATATACAGAGGGGTATTTCAGTAAAAAACAATGTTTTACAAGCATGATGTAAATTTCACACTTATTTCTTCCTCAAATAGATAGTATATAATAGTATAAATTATTACCTTTGCGCTCTAAAACTATAATTATTGATTTATGGGAAGCGCATCACTTATCGCTCTGCTAATCATTGCAATAGCCATGGCTGTTATAATGATTTATATCGGAAAAATATTCGGTATTTCTTCCACCAACCCTCAAAAGGGCGAACCTTATGAGTGTGGAATTGAAACCAAAGGCTTGACATGGGTTCAATTTAATATTGGCTATTATCTCTTTGCATTGTTATTTTTAGTGTTCGACGTGGAAATTGTGTTTTTATTCCCCTGGGCAACAGTTGTCAGGGAATTAGGCATGGTTGCCTTCATCGAAATTCTCCTTTTCACGGGTTTCCTTTTCATTGGACTTTTGTACGCATATAAAAAGAAAGCACTCTCATGGATGTAAAAAAAGAATATATCCCTGAATTTGACGGGGACTTATACAAAGATGAATTTGGAAGAACAAATTTCATCGTTACTACCATCGATAAAATTGCCAACTGGGGTCGTAGCAACTCACCCTGGCCTTTATCGTTCGGTACAAGTTGTTGTGCTATTGAATTGATGAGCACCGTATCTGCTAAATACGACTGGTCTCGATTCGGTTTTGAAGTAATGCGTGCCAGCCCGCGTCAGTGTGATGTGATTGTGGTTGCAGGTACTATTACCTACAAAATGGCTCCCGTACTCAAGCGTCTGTACGACCAGATGCCAGATCCGAAATATGTGATTGCAATGGGCGCATGCGCTGTTTCCGGCGGTCCGTTCTATTACAACTCGTATGCTGTTTTGAGAGGGGTGGATCAAATCGTTCCTGTTGACGTATATATTCCTGGCTGTCCTCCCCGTCCCGAATCGTTGATTCATGGCATGATGACTCTTCAGGAAAAGATCCGTAAATCAAAAGCTTACGTTATTCAAAAACCCAAAAAGAAAAAGGAAGAAGACAAATGATAAAAGAGGAACTGAAACATTATCTCGAACAAACTTTCCCAAATTCGAAAGTTGATGAGACATTTGATTTTCCGGTATTGTTCATTACAAAAGAGGAATTGATCCCTGTAATGAAACAATTACGTGATGCTCCCGAAACAAAGTTTAACTTCCTGTTTTGCGAGACAGCAGTAGACCGCAATCCTGAATTTGAGATGGTATACCATCTCTCTTCAACCTACTATCACCATGACATGATGGTAAAAGTGGTACTGGAAGATCGTGAAAATCCTGTGATTGAATCGGTTTATTCCCTTTGGGAAGCTGCCGACCTGTATGAAGACGAGATTTATGACTTGTTTGGCATCCGTTTCACCAATCACCCGAACCTTCGCCGTATCTTTTTGACTGAAGAATGGGTAGGTTATCCTCTCCGTAAAGATTATCAAGACGATAGAATCATTTCTTTGTAAAATAGAATGGAAAATCCAATAGTAACCCCATCAGAGCTGAAAACTGAAGAATTCGTGGTCAACATTGGCCCTCAGCACCCTGCCACCCACGGTGTGTTGCGTGTTGAAGCCACTTTAGACGGTGAAATCATCAAAGACGTTCTTCCCCACCTCGGATATATCCACAGAGGCATCGAAAAAATGACAGAATCGCTTGGATACAAGCAATCCATTTTTTTGACAAGCCGTATGGATTACCTTTCGGCTCACATCAATAACCATGTTTGTGCATTGGCTATTGAAAAAGCGGCTCAAATAGAAGTTCCTGCCCGTGCAAAAGCCATCCGTATCATAATGGATGAGCTACAGCGCCTTACCTCTCACGAATTATGGTGGGGTTCCTGCGCAATGGACATCGGTGCGGTAACCCCATTCTTTTTAGCATTCCGTGACCGGGAACGTATCCTCGAATTATTCGAACAAAATACAGGTAACCGACTTACGATGAGCTATATCATCCCCGGAGGTGTAATGAACGATGTTCGACCCGATTTTGTTCCTAAACTCAAGGCATTGATCAAAAGCATCAAAGAGTACCGTAAAGAATACGACCAGCTGATTACCGGCAACTTTATTTTCCAACACCGTACGCAGGGCATCGGCATTCTGTCAAAAGAACAAGCCATTTCTTTGGGATGTACTGGACCGACAGCACGTGCTTCGGGTCTTAGCTGCGATATCCGCAAACTCTACCCTTACGACGGATACGAAAAGCTTGATTTCAAAGAAGTAATCGATTATGGCTGCGACAACTGGGCTCGTTACGTTGTTCGTATGGAAGAGATGAATCAATCTATTCACATCATCGAACAGTTGCTTGACAACCTACCTACCGGTGATTATCGCACGAAACTCAAAGGTGTACTGAAATTACCGGCTGGCGAATACTATCAGCGTGTTGAATCCGCCCGTGGTGAATTAGGAGTTTACATAGTAAGCGATGGAGGAGCGAAACCTTACCGCATGAAATTCCGTACCCCGTGTTATTCAAACCTCGGAGCTGTAAAACCGATTTCCGTAGGTATGAAGATTGCCGACCTTATGGCAAACATGGCAACAATAGATTTGGTAATCCCTGACATGGACAGATAAAAACAGAGATATGATTTCAATGATACAATTTTCGGATGTTTTGGCCTGGATTCACCAGTTACTCTCGAGTTGCATGGCACCCTGGCTGGTATTTCTCATCGAGTTGGTAGTCGCCTCAGTTGCTGCCGTAGTTGCACTGTTAGTCTGCGTTATCATCATGGTGTATATGGAACGTAAAGTTGCAGGACACATGCAGTTACGCCACGGACCAAACCGTGTAGGTTGGCATGGTGTTTGCCAGTTATTTGCCGACATCATCAAACTTCTTCTGAAAGAATGTTTTACTCCAACCAGAGCTGACAAATTATTATTTGTAGTTGCTCCTGTTCTTTCTCTGTGTGTTTCGTTATTGGCACTGGCTCCAATTTCATGGGGTCCCGGGTTAGTTTTATGGAATACCAATATCGGAGTTCTTTTTGTTACTGCTATTTCATCGATGGGGGTAATTGGTATATTAATGGCCGGATGGTCAAGTAATAATAAATATGCCCTGATGGGTGCAATGCGTAGTGGTGCTCAGATCGTAAGTTACGAGCTGTCTGCCGGTTTATCTATTGTAGCAATCGTTGCTTTGGCAGGCACACTGAATACCGGAGGCATCATCGAATCTCAGGCAAACGGCTGGTGGATTCTGAAAGGACACCTTCCGGCTTTCTTTGCATTCATCATCTACATCATTGCAAGTACCGCTGAATGTAACCGTGCTCCGTTCGACTTAGCGGAAGCTGAATCTGAGTTGACCGCAGGTTACCACACTGAATATTCCGGTATGCAGTTTGGTATTTTCTACCTGAATGAATATATCAACATGGGCGTGGTATCAATGGTAGCATCAACCCTCTTCCTTGGAGGATGGCAACCGTTCTACCTTCCGTTCGATTTCGGATGGGCACATGCCTTCAATGATATTATGGCACTGAAATTTATGGAAACATGGCCTGCATGGATCTCATGGGTTTCTCTGGCATGGCCTTTGGTTTGGTTCTTCGGTAAATTGTTCCTGATCATCTTCTTTATGATGTGGTTCCGCTGGACATTCCCCCGTTTGAGAATTGACCAGTTATTGAAACTCGAATGGAAATACCTCTTACCGTTGAGTATTGTGAATCTGGTAATCATTGCACTAATCGTTGTGCTGGGATTACATTTTTAATCGTGAGTCATTCGATAGTCATTAATTCGTAATTAATAAAAGAGTGAAAGCACTATATAACTATTTGAAAGAGGTCGCATTTGCGTTTGTATCACTTGCAAACGGACTTTTGTTGACCCTAAAGTATTTCGTTACTCCCTGGAAATCTATCATCACCGAAAATTATCCGGACAACCGTGCTAATCCAAGTGTGGCTGATGAATTCGCCGGAGAAGTGATTTTGATTCACGACGAAAACAACGAACATAAGTGTACTGCTTGTACGCTTTGTCAGCTGGCATGCCCCAACAATTCCATCCAGATCATTTCGAAACAGGTGGAAACGGAAGATGGCAAAAAGAAAAAAGTACTCGACAAGTGGGTATACCACCTGGAAATGTGTACTTTCTGCAAACAGTGTATTGATGCTTGCCCGCAAGATGCCATCAAAATGACCAATTCATACGAATTAAGTTGCTTTGATCGTAGTACTCTGACAAAGATACTTAACCAGCCGGGATCAAAACTGAAAGAAAAACCAAAAGTAACTGCTAAAGTTCAAGAATAATGAGTGCATCGACAATTATATTCTATATCCTGGCAACCTTAGTGGTTGTTTTCGGAGCGCTGACCGTGTTCAGCCGCAAGATTTTCAGAGCTGCTATCAGCCTGTTGTTATCGTTGACCTTTGTTGCCGGTCTCTATTTCCTTTGGGATGTTGATTTCATCGGTGCTCTACAGATCATTATTTATGTAGGCGGGATCATAGTTTTGATTATTTTCTCTATTTTCCTTACACACCATTCCGGTCAGAAACTGCCCAAAGCCAAAGTCAGCAAAAAACTACTTTCGGGAACTTTGGCTGTAGCCGGTTTAGGCTTTACCTCATGGGTTGTTTCTCAATTTGTATTCAAACCCGCTGTTGGCGTTACTCCTGTTGAGCCCAACGTCCATAACATCGGTTTACAAATGTTGAACTATAGCGAATATGGCTATGTTTTCCCATTTGAAGTAATCAACATTCTGTTGCTGGCCGCTTTGGTCGGAGCCATTGTGATTGCTATTAAAAAGAGCCAGGAAACGGAAAAATAATTTCAAAGGCTGATTAATAAACCTATTATCGAGTAAATATATAAAGATATGGAACAAGTCCCCTTATCGCACATTTTAATATTAAGTTCCACGCTCTTCTTTTTGGGCGTCTACGGCTTTTTCTCACGTCGTAACCTGATTACGATGCTTATGTCGGTGGAACTAATACTCAACAGCGTGAATATTAATTTCATCGCCTTTAACAAGTATCTTTTCCCGCATCAATTGGAAGGTGTCTTTTTCACCATGTTTATCATTGTGGTTGCTGCGGCAGAAGTATCTATTTCCATTGCTATTATCATTAATCTGTATCGTCGATTCAAAACCATTGATATTGAAGATACCACAACAATGAAATACTAAACTATGAATAGCTACGATTTATCTGCACTTTTAATTGTAATCTTACCGGCACTCAGCTTTCTTGTTTTGGGCCTGTTCGGTAATCGACTCAGCAACCGGGTCTCAGGTCTGATTGGCTGTGCGTCATTGGTAACAACTGCTATTCTTGCTATATACGTTGCTGCCGGTTATTTCTTCGATTTCGGTCTGGTAGGTGGTGTGCATGAAAAACACATTGCCCTGCAATTCCAATGGTTGAAATTCACTGAAAATCTCTCGATTGATCTGGGTATTGTTCTCGATCCTATCTCAGTCATGATGCTGCTTGTGATCACCATTGTTTCTTCAATGGTTCACATCTACAGTCTTGGCTACATGAAAGGAGAAGAATACTTTGAAAGATATTATGCTTACCTGTCATTGTTCTCTTTCTCAATGCTGGGCTTGGTTATTGCTGTAAACATTTTCCAGATGTACATCTTCTGGGAGTTAGTTGGTGTTTCGTCCTTCCTGCTGATTGGGTTCTACTTTACAAAACCGTCGGCCATTGCTGCTGCCAAGAAAGCATTCATCGTAACACGTTTTGCCGACCTCGGTTTCCTTATTGGTATCCTGATGTTGAGCTACAATACAAAATCACTCGACTTCTTTACCATTATTGAACGTTTGACTCAGGTTGGTTCTCCTTATCTGGCAAACTTCACAGCTACCAGCTTTATGGGTATGTCGGCACTGTCATGGGCACTGTTACTCGTATTTATGGGTGGTGCCGGTAAATCGGCCATGTTCCCGTTGCACATCTGGTTGCCCGATGCTATGGAAGGCCCTACTCCTGTTTCGGCCCTGATCCACGCAGCGACAATGGTTGTAGCCGGGGTATTCTTAGTTGCCCGCCTTTTCCCTGTATTTGCCATTTCAGCTCCGGACGCTTTATTGATTATTGCGTACATTGGGGCCTTTACAGCTCTGTTTGCAGCGTTGATCGCTTGTACACAAACCGATATTAAACGGGTACTCGCCTACTCTACCATTTCACAAATTGCATACATGATGTTCGGCCTTGGAGTTGCCGGTTGGGGCGCTGAAAACAGCGAAGGTTTCACCGGTTCAATGTTCCACCTCTTCACTCACGCATTCTTCAAAGCTCTTTTATTCCTTGGAGCCGGCGCTGTAATCCATGCGGTTCACAGCAACGAAATGAAAGATATGGGTGGTCTGCGGAAATCACTTCCTATCACTCACATTACATTTTTGATTGCATGTTTGGCGATTGCCGGGGTTCCCGGTCTCTCTGGATTCTTCAGTAAAGAAGCTATTTTGGCCGCCGCTTTCCATAGCCATCCGACAATTTTCTATGTTGGTTTATTTACCAGCGGGCTGACTGCTTATTATATGTTCCGTTTGTACTTCCGTATATTCTGGCACAATCCGGTTCCCGAACACAGTCATAACCACGAAGGTCATACCTGGGCAATGAATATTCCGTTGATTATTCTGGCTGTTGGTGCGGCACTCGCAGGTTGGATTCCTTTCGGCTCGTTTGTAAGTGCTGACGGCAAAGCGATGGAACTACCATTCCATTTGACTTTCTCCATTGCTCCAGTAGCATTTGGTTTGATCGGTATTGGAATTGCTTACCTGTTGTATGCTAAAAAGAACGATGTACCGGACAAAATCGCATCTTCTATCAATGCATTCTACAAAGCTTCTTATAACAAGTTCTATATTGATGAAATATATCTGTTCATTACCAAAAAAGTTTTGTTCAACTTAGTAGGACGTCCTGCTGCATGGTTTGACCGTACTGTAGTGAATGGCCTTTTCATCAATGGTTCTGCCGAAGCAACAGTTGCAACTTCAAGAGCTATCAAACCGATGCAATCCGGCCGCTTGCAATCTTACACCATGTTCTTCCTCGGAGGAGTGTTATTGCTTGCCGCTTTATTAATCATCAAATTCATGTAATACCCAATGGATATTCTATCATTATTACTTGTTTTCCCCGTCATTACAGCCCTGGGCATTCTGGTTGCAAAGAAGGATAAGGTTGTCAGATGGACAGCGCTTTCGGGAAGTATTGTACAGTTATTTTTAGCAATTGGCATTACCGCTTATTATGTAAGCCTCCGCAATGCAGGTGAAACCGGGCAAATGTTGCTTGAAAGCAGCTACGAATGGTTTGCTCCGTTGCAAATCTATTTTAGCGCAGCCGTTGACGGAATTTCTCTGGTGATGATTCTGATGACTGCCATGGTGGTGGTTGCAGGTATTCTGGTTTCGTGGAAAATAGGCAAACAGGTTAAGGAGTTCTTCTTCCTTATCTTATTGCTCAGTTTAAGTGCCTACGGGTTCTTTATTTCCACCAACCTGTTTGTAATGTTCTTCTTCCTCGAACTTGCCGTAATCCCGAAATATTTGTTGATCGGCGTATGGGGAAGCGGACGTAAAGATTACAGCGCGATGAAACTGGCTTTGATGCTGATGTTTGGTTCTGCTCTTGTTTTCATCGGTATCTTAGGCTTGTTCTACTTTACAGGTGCACAAACATGGGATTTCCAGGAAATAGCTAAAATGCATATTCCAATTGAAACCCAACGCATCCTTTATATTTTGCTTTTTACCGGTTTCGGAGTGTTTACTGCAATGTTCCCGTTCCACACCTGGGCGCCCGACGGTCACTCTTCGGCACCTACGGCAGCGTCTATGTTCCTTGCCGGTATTTCAATGAAACTCGGTGGTTATGGTTGTTTACGCGTGGCCACGTATTTATTGCCTGATGCAGCTCAGGAACTTTCCTGGATCTTCATCATTACAGCATCCATTGCAATTATCTACGGTGCTTTTGCTACTATGATGCAAAAAGACCTCAAGTATATGAACGCATACTCATCCGTTAGTCACTGCGGGTTTGTTATTCTTGGTATTGCCATGTTGACAAAGGCGGCGGTTACCGGAGCGGTAATGCAAATGGTATCGCACGGTATCATGACAGCCCTCTTCTTCGCCAGCATCGGTATGATTTACGACAGAGCTCACACTCGTCAGGCAGACGAACTGGGAGGTATGCTGAAACAGATGCCATTTATCGGTTCTGCATTTATTATTTCAGGGTTATGTTCACTCGGTCTTCCCGGCTTCAGTGGATTCGTTTCTGAAATGACTGTGTTTGTCGGCTCATGGGAACGTACCGGAGTATTCTACCGGGTGGCCACTATTTTAGCTTGTGCTTCTATCGTTGTGACTGCCGTTTATATTCTTCGTGCCGTTGGCTTTGCTATTTGGGGAACTGTTACCAATAAAGAATACCTCAAATTCAAAGACGCTACCTGGAGCGAACGTTCGGCAGCAGTTCTGTTGACACTTGGCATTTTAATCATCGGTTTGGCTCCATTCCTTTTCATTCACCTGATCGATGCAGATACAACTTCAATCGTAAGTCGTTTTATCGCCGTGGTAGGCAAATAAGATCTGCCATAATATAACTGAAATTGTAATACAGTAAATTAAAGATACATGGATATAGTTTTGATGTTTCGGTTCGAGATTATCCTTGCAGCCCTCATTCTGGCAATTTTTATAATGTCGCTGCGCGGTTTTGACACGAACGTAAAGTGTTTCCTTAACACAATGAACGTGCTTCTGTTGCTTAACTTTATCGCCGGTTGGTTACCCTTGAGTGAAGGCAGCTATTTTTCAGATTTCTTCCGCACTAACGGTTTGATAGTTTTACAAAAAAACATCATCAATCTTGGTTTGCTGTTGATTTCGCTTACTTCATATGCATGGCTTGAGCAGTCAAAATACCGTTTGGAATTCTATCTGTTAATGCTCAGTAGTATCTTCGGTGTATATGTAATGCTTTCAAGCGGACATATCCTGATGCTTTATCTGGGACTCGAAATGTCGACAATTCCTATTGCTGCCATGTCGAACTTCAACCTTAAAGAACAACGCTCTTCTGAAGCCGGTATCAAGTTGATCTTGTCATCCGCGTTCTCAACAGGTATCATGTTGTTCGGTATTTCATTGCTTTACGGAGCTGTTGGAAATCTTTCTTTCGCATCTGTAATTGCTAACCTGCATCCGAATGCGCTGACATTGTTTGCCTTTGCATTTATCCTTGCCGGGTTTGCATTCAAAATGTCTATCGTACCTTTCCACTTATGGACTGCCGATGTTTACGAAGGCTCTCCTATCGCTGTAACCAACTTCCTGTCGGTTATCAGTAAAGGATCTGTTATTTTCGTGTTCCTTACAGTTCTCTATTCTCTTTTCGGAGGATTGAAAGAAGCCTGGTTGTTGGGCATCAGCATTGTTTCCATCCTCAGTATGACGGTTGGTAACCTTTTCGCACTGCGTCAGCAAAACGCTAAACGATTCCTTGCTTTTTCATCCATTGCTCAGGTCGGGTTTGTCTTGGTGGGTATTACTGCCGCCTCAACAATCGGTTCTGCTTCGGTAGTGTATTTCGTTTTGATCTACTTATTAAGCAATATCGCTGCATTTGGTGTTATCAGCGCAGTAGCTGACTCTACCGGTTCCGAATCGCTTCAATCATTCAAAGGTCTTTACAAATCAAATCCTTTCTATGCTTTGATAATGGCTGTAGCACTCTTCTCTTTGGCAGGTGTTCCTCCTATTGCAGGGTTCTTTGGTAAATTATTCCTGTTGACGGCCGGAATGAAAAGTGGCTTGTACGTTTTGTTAGGATTTGCCGGGGTGAATCTGGTATTGTCACTTTACAACTATTTACGCGTTGTAAAATACATGTTTATCGATGACAATGAAGCTCATTTGGCTCCTCTCAACAGAAACCGCCAGTTAACAACAGCCCTTTACATTTGCCTCATCGGTTTGATTGCAATCGGCTTTGTTACCCCAATTTATCAATACATCGACTCTCTTTGCAGATTCTGATCGCATAAATAATTCATACAGGAGACCCGAACGCAGCTCGTTTCGGGTCTTTTTGTTTTATAATCACCTCATTACAAATGCCTGACGAATTGCATTCATGGAAATAAATATTTTTTATGATTCATGGAAAATCAAAATTTGTCTTTTTTCATAACTTTGCGTTACTCTTTGATGCTTATTATCAAACGAGTGCGCTTTAGAAAAATTCCATTTGAGAAGAATCTATTACACTATAAAAATTAAACCATCATTGACATGAAAAGATTATCTTTCTTTGCTCTATTGCTTTGTTTTACAGTTTTTTGTTTTGCACAAGACGGTCCAAAACCTGTTTTATCATTTGCAGAAAAAAGCTATGACTTTGGTACTGTAAAAGAAGAAGCCGGTAAAATTACTCACGAATTTACGTTCACAAATACAGGAAAAGCTCCATTGGTAATTCAACAAGTTACAGCTTCCTGTGGTTGTACTACTCCTTCATGGACAAAAGAACCGATTGCTCCGGGTGCAAAAGGAACTATTACTGTCACCTATTCGGCAGCAAATCGTCCTGGTTCATTCCAAAAAAGCATAACCGTAACCAACAACTCTGCTGAAAATCCTGTAATTTTAACTATTAAAGGACAGGTTACCCCGAAAGCTACAGCTCAGGTTACAGCACCGAAATAACACTAATTCAATGTTCAGGAGTTT
>JAUZOL010000055.1 GCA_030706455.1 Bacteroidota bacterium | reverse complement strand
TCTGAATTCGGGTAGCACAATCAGGTCGTGGATATTGACCATCGGCCGAACGGTAAAAGTGGAAAAATTCTCGAATGCCACCAGCATCCCCACCGGACGTTCGTTGGCCAGCGCCAGCAGAACGATGGCTGTAGGATGATTATTTAATCCGTCGACAAGTCTCAATTGCTGCAATTTATTGAGAGGCATTCCTCCGCCCATCTGGTCGCCAATGTATGCATTGAGCAGCTCACAAATGCCATTGAGATGTTCGGGATTGCTGAAATCGCAATCTTCTATTTCAATATCAGTTATTGTCGTCATCGGAAAGATGTTTATAATTTTGAACATCTATTTGATACTTCTGAATGCGCAATCCCATGATACGCTCAGTAATCCCCAGGGTCTGAGCCGCCTTTGCACTGTTACCGCGGGTTGCAATAAGCGTATCAAGAATCATCTGTTTCTCCACCTTTTCAAGCACATTATTGAGCGTCCCCTTACTGGGAGTTCCCGAGGAAGCTGCTGTTTGGAGCGTGGGAGGGAGGGTATAGGAACGGATTACGTTGTCGGAACTAAGCACCATGGCACGTTCTATCACATTCTCCAGTTCGCGGATATTGCCCGGCCAGTGATACATCATCAGCAGATCGAGCGCTCCGCTGGTAATCCGCTTCACGGCAGTACCGTTAATGCGGTTCAGTTTATCGATAAAATGGTCGACCAGAATAGGGATATCGGCACGACGTTCACGCAAAGCCGGCACATAAATCGGAAAGACATTGATACGATAGTAAAAATCTTCCCTGAATTTATTCTCCTTGATCATATCTTCGAGATTCCGGTTGGTAGCCGTAATCACCCGCACGTTCACATCAATGGTTTTGGTGCCCCCTACCCTCTCGAACTGCCGTTGTTGCAGCACCCGCAGGAGTTTCACCTGGATAGACTGAGGCACATCGCCAATCTCATCCAGAAAGATGGTTCCGCCATCTGCCATTTCAAAACGGCCCACATGCTGCGTATTAGCCCCTGTAAAAGAACCCTTCTCATGACCGAACAGCTCGCTTTCGATCAACGTTTCGGGCAATGCCGAGCAGTTGACTTTAATAAACGGTCCGTTTTTACGGGCACTGGCCCGGTGTATTGCTTCGGCAATCAGCTCTTTGCCGACACCACTTTCTCCGCGAATCATCACGGTGGTATTAATTGGCGCTACTTTTTCGATCATCCCGTACAAGTCGTTCATCAACGACGAATTTCCCACAATATTATCGGGGCGATGAGCAAGCGGCGACTCTTTCAGCCGGCGGTTTTCGGCGCGAAGTTGCTCCATCTCCTCAATCTGCTTCTGACGGAGTGCCACATTCTTACCGATCAGCAAACCCACCAGATTCATAAATTTCAGTTCGGGCGAAAAATCGGTAACACGGGAATAATATTTGTGAATGCTTAGGGTACCTGTTATTTCATCCTCGGAAATAATGGGAATGCAAAGGAATGCCGTGTTATGCACCAGATCTGTAGCTATTCCGGTTTTATTGAGAAAATGCGGATCTTTGGAAACATCGGCAATAATTTTCGCCTTCTTCGTGCGCACCACCTCTCCAATAACCCCTTCTCCGATTTGATAAACGCCCCGGTGCTTTTCTTCATCGGTCAGTCCGTATGCCGCACTGATTTCTATAATAGCGGCATTGCGGTTGATAATGGTAATCATGCTATACTGCGCGTTGAGGAACTTACACAAATTAGCGAGCACCAGCTCCAGATCTTTATTGATATTCTGGCTCTTACTGATAATGTCACTGATTGTAAACAGAAAGGTCAGGTCGGACTCTGCAAAGCAGTTCCGCTTCGTGCGTTCGCAAAACATAATCTGATCGTTTTATCGTTTGAAGTAATACCTATGCAAAGATAGCAAATAATATCATATTGCAACGTTAAATGGATATTATTCTTTCTTTTTATTGCCATAACAGTATTTTTACTTGCACTAATATTCAATATAACGCGAAATAAAAAACATTTTACAAAAACATCACTTATTGCAAATATCCTGATAAACCGTAAGCATTTCGTTCACGGAGAGGTTTCGTTTGAGATGAATGGAGAGTTGGTGAATTTTACTCACAACGCAGTCCAGATCGGCATTGTTGAGTGAAAGATTGCGTTGCGAAAAGAAGTGGAGTACGGCCGTTTTACCCGAATGCTTGCCGAAAACATTATGAGCGCTTTCTCGCCCCACCAGTTTACCGTCGAAAGGTTGAAAAGCCTGCACATCATGAAGTGTTCCCTGAGCATGAATGCCCGACTCATGAGCAAAAACCATATCGCCGATGATGGCTTTTCCTGCCGGGATGGGCCGTCCCGAACATTCGGCTACGAAACGGCACAAAGCGGTCAATTTTTCGGGATGAAATTTGGTCTGACCAAAAACAGTAGCAAGAGAGGTCACTACCTCTTCCAAAGCAGAATTACCGGCACGCTCGCCCAATCCATTGACAGTAACACTAAGATGTTCGGCACCAGCCTGCCATGCTGTAATGGCATTCGCAGTGGCCATACCCAAATCGTTATGTCCGTGAAAATCGAGTTCGAGATCCAGAAATAAGGTTTTGATGTCGCGAATAAGAGCATAAAGCGAAAGAGGAGAAAAGAGGCCGACGGTATCGGCAATGCGAACACGCTTAACCCCGGCATTTTGTACCAGTTCAAAATAAGAAAACAGGCGTGAGCGATCGGTTCGGCTGGCATCCTGAGCACCCACGCTGACATACGGAAAATAGCGACGCGCCTGTTCCACCAAAGCGGGCAGCGCATCGCTAATCCAAACCCAATCTTTGCCAATGACTTTCAGCTGGATATCGGAAAGAGGAAAAGCCAGATGAATTCCGTCGGCACCCGTACGCGCAGCCATCTCGATATCGTGCGACAGCGCCCGGCTCCAAACAGAAATCCGGCTATGCAACTTTGCTTTTACAATAGCCTGAATGGTTGCAATCTCATCCTCTCCCATTGCCGGAGTACCGGCTTCAATTTCATCCACCCCGACCGCATCGAGCAGCCGTGCCACCTTCAGCTTTTCCTCTCTGGAAAAGGCAACCCCGGGAGCCTGTTCTCCATCGCGCAGCGTGGAGTCGATCAGACGGGGAGCAAAAGCTGGTGAAACGAAATCCATATTAGATATTTACTATTAGGTCATTTACTATTTACCATTGAAATCTGAATACAGATCAACAATTTAATGCTATAATTCCGTAGAGACGCGGCATGCCACGTCTCTACAATGACCATAAAATTATGCTATCAGGTATTCTTCAACCGCTTTGCCTTCTTCCAAAGCATCCAATACCTCTTCAATTTTATCTTCGTTCATACCGCCATACCAATAATTGTTCGGCTGAACAACCACGATAGGGCCCTGACTGCAAACGCTAAGGCAGGCTGTGGTGGTAACTACGGCATCGAGTCCGCGGTCGGAGCATCCTTCGCTAATCATTTGTACAAAAGATGTAGCTCCCTGTTTGTTGCAATACCCCTGGGCATCGCCGGCAACCCGGTACGAGTTGCATACCATAATCATGTAATCAGGCTTTTTCATACGAAAAAAAATTTACAGCCCCACCCGACCTCCCCCAAGGGGAGGAGAAAAATCTGAAGTAAGACTCTTCTGTTCAAGTAAAGGTGTTCGTTATTAAATGTAGTAAAGTAAAATTCTTATTGAGATTTCGAATTTCCTTCCCTTGGGGGGGCTGGGTTGTTAAGTTCTGACATTAACCACGAAGTGGTGGTTTATTTTAGCCCAACGTAAAGCGAAGCGAAACGTTGGGTTGTCTGATAAAGCTGATTGAAGTCCTGAAAGGACGGTTTAAATCGTCCTTTCAGGACTTCAATCCGTTTGTTTGCATTCTACCCAAGGCTTCGCCATTGGGTAGAAATAAATATGACTTTCAGCCAATTTAGAACTTAACAGCCCTCCCCTTGGGGGAGGTCGGGTAGGCCTTTCTTATCCACAGCCCTGGGCGTTACCACGACAACCTTCGCCACAACCTTTGAATTCGGATTTACAAAGAGTCTTCAAAGGAATATTCTGATAAACGGCATCCAGACCGGCATCAATCAATCCGTTCATCTGAATAACCTTTACTCCGTTTTCCTGCATAATGCGCATCGGAGTTTCACCAACGCCACCCACCAAAACAGCCTGACAATCAATCAGTGTTTTATTAGCCAACAGATTCCAACGTTCGGCGCCACCACCTTGGGGAGGGGCATTGCGGGTCTCTACGAAATGATATCCATTGCGGGTCTGTTCGAAGATGTAAAACTTCATGGCTTCGCCCATGTGCAGGTTTACCAACAAACCTTCCTGTGTGGCAACACCCACCCGGGTACGACCTTCGCCACGATTAATCACCATGGTCGAGAATTGTCCGATCATCTCCTGAGCCTCGCTACAATCTTTGCCCAGCAAGCCGGCAGCATCGGCACGACAACGGGCACAGTGGGCCATCGGATGAATATATTTGGAAACCGTAGCCCGAAGCTCTTTCATGGCTACTTTCGAAGGCTCTTCGATATATTCGAATATCGTATTTTCTGTTGGATATACCGGAATACAGTTCATGGTGTCGGCGCCTAGTTCGGCAACTTTCTGAGCCAGAGCCTCAACTTCTTTATCGTTAATTCCGGGACAAACCACAGTATTGATCTTTACCGTAATACCTTTCGCTTTCAGCAACGGAATACATTTCAACTGTTGTTCGAGCAGAATTTCGGCACCCTCTTTGCCGCGATAAACACGACGCTGGTAACGTACCCATGTGTAGATTCTTGCCAATGTATCCACGTTCAGCGAGTTGATAGTCAACGTAACGTGAGTCACACCCAGTTCGGCGATTTTATCGATATGCGGTGCCAATTCCAAACCGTTGGTCGACAAACAAAAGATGATATCCGGAAATTCATTTTTTAGAATCTCGAGGGTTGTGATGGTTTCGGTCGGATTAGCAAACGGATCACCGGGACCGGCAATTCCCACCACGCTGATATTTTCGAGTTTTTCGGACAACGCCTTGAGATAATGAACAGCTTGCATCGGAGAGAGCACCGTGCTGGTTACGCCCGGACGGCTTTCGTTCACACAATCGTATTTGCGGTTGCAGTAAGCACACTGGATATTGCATTTGGGAGCAACCGGAAGGTGGACACGAGCGTGCGTATGTCGCGCTTTTTCGTTAAAACAGGGGTGCAGGGTTATATCTTTTGTTTCCATAGTCGTTCAATTTACAATTTTGTCATTTACGATTTACAATTTCAAATCTGTATCATTCGGTTTTGCGTCGGTCACATCACCATTTTTATTTTCTTTTGAACCGGAACTCCGTTTCGTAAGTTTCGCGAATGCACGCTGCCGTCTCAGCTTACGGGCAATCAGTTGGGCGATGTGGATATTCATAACGTTTAAGTTTACATGTATTTGTAACCTACCGGCGATTTGCGTTGTTTGTCTTCAAGAAGCGTATTCACGATTTGTTCGAAAAGAATCATCGTTCCTTCGTAACCCAACATATGGGAGTGTTGAGCGCCAATGCGGTCGTGAATGGGAAACCCGGTGCGAACGATGGGAATATCCATTTTGCGGGCGATGTAGTAACCTTTACTATTTCCAATCATCAGGTCGGGTTTCAGCTCTTGCATCACCTCTTCCATCCGTTCGAAACTCATGCCCTGCCCCACCACCATGTCTTCGTAGTAGTTTTTGCCCAACACTTTGCGAAGCGTCTCTGCCAGTTTGCCGCTTTCACCACCCGATGCACACAACACCGGTTTAATACCTATTTCAGCGGCAAAGGCTGCCAGCGCAACCACCAGATCTTCTTCGCCGTAAATCACAGCACGCTTGTCGGAAACATATTTATGACCGTCGATGTAAAGATCGACCAGTCGACCCCGCTGACGTTGATATTTTACCGGAATTGCTTTACCCGAAATAGAAGAAAGAGAGTTGAAGAATTTATCGGATTCAAGGATACCGACAGGAAGGCCGGTACGCACCAAAGGCACATCGAACTTATTTTTCAGGTACTCTCCCGCCGACTGTTTCGTACCATTGTCTTTAATCCGTCCGTTCATGCCACCCGAATTGAGAATATATCCCAGTTCGACGGAAGCGTAGGCCTGCGCACTCCTTTTCAGTTCATCAACGGTAGTTCCTCCATCGGGAATGCGTCGATAGCTATCCCAAGAGGTATTGTCGAGTGTATCCGAGTAATCAGGAAACAGCATTGCCGGTATCGAGAAATCTTCCACAATTTCCTTCAAGTGGCGAATATCTTCCGGCGAAATCATATTACTGAAAAGATTAATATGATCTCCAACCGGGCCGAAAGCCTCAGCCAATGTCTTCACGGCTGCAAAAACAGCTTCGTGAAATCCCTCCGAATGTGTTCCCTGATAACTGGGAGTCGATGCAAAAATCATTACGGGAAGATCCGGCATCCAATTGTGCGTTTCCTGGTATTCGTATATCAATCGCTGTACATCCTCGCCGATGGTTTCGCTCAGACAGGTGCTGGCGATGGCAATCACCCGCGGATGGTATTGTTTGATAATATTGTCAATGCCGGTGTTGAAATTCTTATTTCCCCCGAAGATGGTGGTCTCTTCACTGAAATTAGAGGAAGCGATATCTACCGGTTCGCGAAAATGGCTAATCAGATAGCGGCGGATGTAAGTGGCACATCCCTGCGAACCGTGCAACATCGGTAACACGCCTTCTATTCCTTTGAAAGCGATACATGCGCCCAGCGGCGTACATTGCTTGCAAGCATTGCACGAGGAGGCAAACGCATCGCCCGAAGGCATCACTTTCTTCTTTATGGATTCTGCCTTTTGCATACAATACTTTGTTTTGGAGTTACACAAATTCTCTTTATCTGCCCCTAAATCCCCTGAAGGGGACTTAAATCTACCAAAAGAGATTTCTTACATTTTTTACCGACCTAAAAGTCCCCTCCAGGGGATTTAGGGGTAAAAACAAAAGAGAAAGTCTTTATTCTTTACTCTTTGTTCTTGTTCACAAATTGCCATACCGGACTGGTTACCGTTTCGTACACCTCTTTGGCAAAGTTGAGCATCCCGTCGTAACCAGCCAGCGCCAGTTTGCGTTCGTGATTGTGATCGCAAAATCCGATTCCGAGCTTGTAGGCGATGGGGCGTTCTTTCACGCCGCCGATAAACAGGTCTGCTCCTGTCTGTTTTACAAACTCAGAAAGTTCTACCGGATTGGAATCATCTACCATAATGCAACCGTCGTCGCAAATGGTTTTCAACAAGCGGTAATCCTCCGTGTTGCCGGTCTGCGTTCCTGCAATCACCGTTTTCATACCGATCAGTCGCAGTGCTTTTACCAGCGAGATGGCCTTGAATGCTCCGCCCACATAGATAGCTGCTTTCTTTCCCTGCAAAGCTCTTTTGTAAGGCTCGAGCGCCGGAATCAACGTTGTAAGCTGATCTTTCACCAACTCGCGGGCTTTGTCCATCACGCTGTCGTCTTTGAAGAACTTGGCCACTTCGTAAAGCGCATCCGACATATCTTCGATGCCGAAATAGGAAACCTTGATGAAGGGGATTCCGTATTTTTCTTTCATCAGTTTGGCTAAGTGAATCATCGACCCGGAACATTGCACCACGTTGAGCGCAGCCCGATGAGCATTCTGCACCTTCTGCACCCTCCCGTCGCCGGTAATGGGAGCCAAAATCTGGATTCCCATTTTCTTGTAATATTCTTCAAGCATCCAGAGTTCACCGGCAAGGTTAAAATCGCCCAGAATATTGATGCTTAACGGAGATACTTCCATACTTTCGTCTGTGCCTACCAATGAAAAAAGAGCGTCGCAGGCTATTTTGTAGCCATCTTTTTTCGATCCCTGAAAACCTTCGGCCATTACCGCGATAACCGGAATATCCTTCTCTTTTTGCACCCGTTTGCAAACCGATTGCACATCATCGCCTATCACACCCACGATACAAGTAGAATAAACGAAAGCGGCCTTGGGATGATGTTTGTCGATCAGTTCATGAAGTGCCTGATACAACTTATCCTGCCCGCCAAAAACAATATTTTTTTCGCGTAGATCGGTAGAGAAGCTACTGCGGTGCAGTTCGGGACCTGACGAGAGAGCCCCGCGAATGTCCCATGTATAGGAAGCGCAACCGATAGGGCCGTGCACCAGATGCAGTGCATCAGCAATGGGGTAAAGTACCACACGCGAGCCGCAAAAGACACAGGCTCTCTGGCTGACAGACCCGGCCACACTGGGCTTTCCGCCCACCAGCTCGTGCGAATCGACCCCTTTGGTCACGATCTGATTTTCCCTGCCTTCTAAATATTCAGCCATACTTTTTTGTTTTGGAGTAATCTTATCCTGACGTTTCGTTATCGATTGTATCTGCATCGATCTCATTTCTGCTTTGAAACCGTACAATCCGTTGTCCGTCACACATCTATTTTACCTGCGATTATTCTGCTTATCGCTTCAGGTAGGATTTCAAAGATGTTACGGCTGTTTATCACCGTAACATCTTTACCACAATCCATTATTACATTACAAGTTCTACTTTTTCCTCCGGACAGGTACGGTCTTTATGTTCAAGGAATGCATCCATAATCTTTATTAAAAGATTGGTAGCACCCGTATATCCAACATATGGGAAGAAATTGTTACCCGGACGATCCGTCACAGGAAATCCCAAACGAACGAATGGAATATTTTCATCGCGGGCAATATATTTTCCGTAGCTGTTACCGATCAACATATCGACACCTTCCTGTTTGATCCATTGATGCATCTGGAACATATCGGCACGTTCGCCGCTTTTGAATTTTACTTCAGGAACTTTTTCTTTCAGCAGTTCGGTCATTGCTTCATCGAAATGTTTGCCCGGCGTTCCTGTTACGATATAAACCGGTTTCATGTCGAGTGTCAACAGAAATTCCACCAAAGGAATCAACGTGTCGGGATCGCCAAACAACGCCACCCGTTTGTCATAGAAATTTTTGTTGTTGTCGGCAATCATATCTACCAGGCGGCCACGTTCTGCGGTCAACGAATCGGGCACCGGCACATTGGCATGACGGCTGAGCGACATAATAAATTTATCGGTAGCCTTCAATCCAATAGGAATTTCAACGGTTTCGAATTTTACCTTACACTTATTTTCGAGCTTGATACAAGCATCTTCTGTAGTGTAAGGACCAATACCGATAGAAAATTTGCTATCGCCGGTTGCAGCCATGTCTGCCTGAGTGGTGCCACCTTTCGGATACATGTCGTAATGCCCCGTCAGCGGAGTATCCAGCACATCCGACATATCGGGAAACATAATCGTGCGGGCTTCCATTTCTTTGGCAATGCGTTTGATTTCGCGCATATCGGAGGGTTCCATCCATCCGGCCACCAGATTCACCACGTTTCTCTTTTTAGGAGTGGCTGTGGAAAAGAATTTCACGAAAGAGGATACCTGATTGGCATAACCGGTTACGTGAGTACCCACGTAACTAGGTGTATTACAGAAAATAACTTTCTTACCGGCAGGCACCTTGCCATCTTCATTTGCTTTAGAGACAATCTGGGTAAGGTCATCACCAATCGTTTCGGAAAGGCAGGTAGTGTGCACCGCAATCACTTCCGGATCATATACGCTGAAAATCGTTTCGATAGCGCTTACCAGGTTAGCTGAGCCACCAAACACCGAAGATCCTTCAGAGAACGAACTGGTAGAGGCCATCACCGGTTCTTTGAAGTGACGGGTAAGTGCACTACGGTGGTAAGAGCAACATCCTTGCGAGCCGTGGCTATGGGGTAAACATCCATGCAAACCCAATGCCGCATACATGGCTCCCACAGGTTGACAGGTTTTGGCCGGATTGATCGTCAGAGCCTTCCTGTCTATTTCTTTTGCTGTTGTATGTCGTAATAGCATAATTGTTTGAGTTACCTTTAGTACCCGGGGAGGAACTAAAGAAAATTAATAATTCAAAAGCCTATAGCACACGGAGGACACTGAATCTACAGAAACACACGGATATATATCCTTCAAAAATATCACCATGGGTGATTATCCGTTTATTCCGTGTTATCTGTGTGCTAAAAAACTCTTTGTTGAGATGCTTAATAAGCGTATTGAGCTTCCACGTAGGTTTCGCTTTCCCAGGGAGCTTTCAGCTCTTTCCAGATGGTAGTGCTAGCAATCATTTCGATGTCTTCATAGAAATTGATGGCACCTTTAAATCCGGCATATGGTCCTCCGTAATCGTAGCTATGCAACTGTTTGAGAGGCACACCCATTTTCTGAACACAGAATTTTTCTTTGATACCGGCGCAGAACACATCAGGCTTGTAGAGTTCGATCAGTTTTTCCATTTCGTAATGGCTGAGGTCATCAATTACCAGTGATCCTTTCGCCATCTGAGGCATCAAACCTTCGTATCCGTTAAACTCCATTCCATCCGCTTCGAGGGCTTTCAACTCTTCTTCTGTCTTACGGGGATTGTAACGGGTTTCATCCTTCGTTACAGAAATTTCTTCGATATTACGGCTATCAGCATCAATCTGGATAGTCGGAATAACCACACGACCTTCGTAGTCGTCGCGGTGACCGAACTCATAACCGGCAGAAAGTGTGCTCATACCCAGCTCTTCGAAAAGATTCTGATAGTGGTGAGCACGAGAGCCTCCCACGAACAACATGGCTGTTTTACCGTTTGTTTTTTTCAACGCTTTTTCGCGGGCGGCAATTACGGGTACCATCTCTTCGGCAATCACCTCTTCAATTTTGTCGATCAGCTCCTGCTCTCCGAAATACTGACCGATTTTGCGAAGCATCTTAGCGGTTGAGTCTGCCCCGATCGGTTGAACTTTGATCCATGGAATACCGAAAGCGGTTTCCATCATTTCGGCCACGTAATTGATCGAACGGTGACACATCACCATATTAAGGTCGGCTGTATGGGCATTTTCAAATTTCTGAATCGTGGAGTTGCCGCTGAAAGTGGCGATCAGGTTGATACCGCATTTTTCGAAAACACGTTCCAACTCAAACGCATCACCACCGATGTTGTACTCTCCCAAAAGGTTGACGCGGTATTTCAGGTCACCTCTCTTCTCGTCATCGCGACCGATAAGGTTTTTGAACAAACCGTTGTTTGCTATGTGGTGACCAGCTGACTGAGACACACCACGATATCCTTCACAGGAGAAACCGAAGATATTAATATCGCCGCCAATTTCCTCTTTCATGTGGCGGGCCACGCGATGCACGTCGTCACCGATAAGACCTACCGGACAGGTGGAGAAGATGGCAATTGCCTTTGGATGAAACAGTTCGTAAGCTTCACGAATAGCCTGTTTCAGCTTTTCTTCGCCACCAAAAACGATATTGGAGTCCTGCATATCGGTAGAAAAGCAGTACATCATAAAGTTTTCATCCGTTTCGGTTTCGGGCTTGGTCTGGTTACGGCGGGTCAGCCACGAGTAGAAACCACAACCGATAGGCCCGTGTGTAATATTTATAATGTCGCGAGTCGGACCGAGCACCACACCTTTACAACCGGCGTAAGTACAGCCTCGTTGTGTAATAATGCCGGGAATAGTACGCACGTTGGCCTGAATCTGGGGAGGCGTTTCCGGGTCGTTCAGCAGAATGGCCTTATCCCGCTTTTTGGCAACCTTCTTGGGGTATTTGTGCAATACCTCATCTTTGAATTTCTTCAGGTCGTCAACCGAAACACTGTTATTTACTTCTTTTATCATAGTTGTATCTCCTTTTTCATTAGTCCAAAGTGCTGTCGCCCGATTCGGCCGTACGCACACGTACCGAATCCACAGCATTCAGAACAATTATTTTACCGTCGCCGCTTTTGCCCGTCTGATTCGCTTTGATAATAGTCTGGATAGCCAGATCTTTTTTCTCATCGGTTACCACCAGCGTAATCATGCGTTTGGATTTCAATCGCGGCATTTTTTCAATCAACTCGGCATATTCGGGATCAGTCTCGTCGGCTTTTTCGTAATCGCCGTGACCTTTTCCCCTGCCGAGCACCGGCATTGCCGTAAATGATGGGAGACCGGCCTCCGAAAGAGCAGCCTTGGTATCGCCCATTTTGGCAATTCGTATGATAGCGAGAATTAATTTCATGTGTGAAAATTTTATTCGTTAATAGCTTGTATTGTAGAACCCGGCAGAAAGATTAAACTTCCATTTTACCACTGGAAATGGTATATGTTTCGACAACCGGAGTAACGAATATTTTCCCGTCACCAAACTGGCCTTTTTCGCCCGAGCGGGCTGCTTCTATAATTGTTTCGATCACGAATTCTTTGTCTTTCTCGTTGATCACGATCATGAGCAAATCTTTGGGCAACTCATCGTAGGTAACATTTCCTACTTTGATACCGCGTTGCTTACCGCGACCGAACACAGATAATTTTGTAACTGCAGGAAAACCTGCATTGAGCAGGGCTCTCATGACTACCTGCGATTTTTCCGGACGAACGATGGCTCTTAATAAATACATACCATTTTGGTTTAAGTTGTTTCTATTTTTATTACAAATCTTCTACTTTGCACGAAAAGGGCTTACAGAACTGGTTTCCTTTGGATTGAGACCGGAAGAAAGGTGCAGAATTCGTTCCTCCCGGTCTTCTCCAAAACAAAGGTTTTAGTTCATAATTCCGAAGCCTACCAGCAAGTCTTCCAATTCTTGCATAGCCAATGGAGTCGGAATTACCTGCATTGTATTATCGTTGATTTTTTTTGCCAACGCGCGGTATTCGTCAGCCTGTGGATGTTCGGGAGCATGGTCGATCACCGTTTTACGGTTGATTTCAGCATGTTGAACCATGTTATCGCGGGGAACGAAGTGGATCATCTGAGTTCCGAGTTTCTTGGCAAACTCCTGAATCATATTAGCCTCGTTATCCACTTTACGGGAGTTGCAGATAAGACCTCCAAGACGGACGTCACCTACTTTACCAAATTTAGAGATGGATTTGCAAATGTTGTTGGCGGCATACATAGCCATCATTTCGCCGGAGCATACGATGTAAACTTCCTGAGCTTTACCGTCGCGGATAGGCATTGCGAAACCACCGCAAACAACGTCACCCAATACGTCGTAGAACACGTAATCGAGGGCTTTGTCATCATCATAAGCGCCAAGCTGTTCGAGGAGGTTGATAGAAGTAATGATACCACGGCCGGCGCAACCTACACCCGGTTCGGGACCACCCGATTCCACGCAGTGTGTTCCTTTGAAGCCGGATTTCATCACATCATCGAGTTCTACATCTTCGCCTTCTTCGCGAAGTGTATCCAAAACGGTTTTCTGAGCTAAACCGTGTAAGAGCAAACGGGTAGAGTCTGCTTTAGGGTCGCAGCCTACTACCATCACATTTTTTCCCATTTCGGCCAGACCGGCCACTGTGTTTTGGGTAGTGGTAGATTTACCAATGCCCCCTTTTCCGTAGATAGCAATTTTTCTCATAACCTTAATATTTTGCCTTAATGAATGAATTGTTACAATACTACTTTCAAAGCGCGTGCCAGAAAACATTATTTAACAAATCTAGCCAAGGCAAAACAGAGTAAATTGCTGATTTACAGAATAAATATTTTTCAAGAAAAACAGAAGAGCGTTATCTTTCAAAACTAAATCGCTCCGGGGAAGTAGGAAAACTATCCTAAATCTACAAATTTGTAGGATTCTCAAATGTCGTGATCTTCTCCTTCCCAATCCGTAGCACTTTAGTGGCCAAACGGTGGATCTCATCCTTGTCATGACTCACCATAACGGTAGTAGCGTTAAATAAGTTATGAGATTTAATTATTTCATTTTGAAGCGACTGTCTCAACTCAAAATCAACCGACGAGAGTGGTTCGTCCAGCAGCATCACCTCCGGTTTACGCGCAAAGGCACGTGCCAGTGCCACCCGTTGCTTCTGCCCGCCCGACAACCGTGTCGTTTTCTGATGGCGGAGTTTCTCCAACTGAAAGGTACGCAGCAGGCTCTCAACCTCATCCAAATTTTTCACATCCTGCGCAAACCGGATATTCTCCTCCACATTCATGTTCGGAAAAAGGGCATAATCCTGAAACATATAGCCCACATTCCGCTTTTGCGGCGGAATATTTATTTTTTTCGAGGAATCGAAAACCGTTTTATCACCAATACGGATCACTCCTTTATCGGGGACAAACAGACCACACAACATTCGTAACAGCGTAGTTTTACCTGCACCCGATTTTCCGAAAAGGCACACCAATTCGCGTTTCTCTATTTCTACACAAACCTCCAGCTTTCGTGGCCCGTCAGTTGTGAGCATCTTCCGTTCAACATCTATATAAATCATACTTTTAGAATTTAACTATCAGATCCCTTGTTTCGCTTTCTCGCTACCTCACTATCTCACCACCTGATTAGATTCTGAAATGTCTGTTTACACTATAAATAATCACCAGCAACACAAAAGAGACTGCAAAAAGAACCAGCGAATAGTGATTTGCCGTGCTATAATTCAACGATTGCACCTCATCGTAAATAGCGATAGAAGCCACCCGCGTTTCGCCGGGCATATTTCCGCCCACCATCAGTACAATGCCAAATTCACCGATACTGTGAGCAAAAGTCATTGCAATGGCGGTCACGATGGAGGGTTTGATATTGGGCACCAACACCCTGAAAAATGTCTCCATTTTCGATTTTCCCAAGGTATAGGCTGCTTCACGGTAACTTTTTGGCAAAGCCACAAAACCGTTCTGCAGGGGCTGAACCATAAACGGAAGGCTAAAAATGACACTGGCGATAAGTACTCCCTGAAACGTGAATGCTAGACGAAGATCGAGCCAACGCTCGAGAAAGCCGCCGAATGCATGTTGCGGACTGAATGCCACCAGCAGGTAATAGCCGATTACCGTCGGCGGAAGCACCATCGGCATATTGATAAGGGCTTCAAAAATCACCTTGAGCCGAAAACGGGTAAAAGCCAGCAGGGCAGCGATGGGTAAGCCTATAATAAACAGAATCAGCGTGGTGGACATAGCCAGTTTTGCCGTCAAAAGCAGTGTTTGGATAAATTCGGGAGACATACGTAATTTTTTAGAACAAAGGATAAAGAGAAAAGAGCAAAGACGTTTATCTTTCCTGCCAATCAAACTAACAAACCTGCTCTTTAAAAGAGAGATGCCGCACTCTTCGCGGCATCTCCAACGATCAGATTTGTAAAATACTCATAATAACCATCACGGTCAGCGTTTCACCAAGCCATAGCCGTAGCTTTTCCAAATGGCATCGCATTTGGGACTCAGCACATATTTCATAAAGCGGGAAGCTTCTCCGTTACGCTCCCATCCTTTTACCAACACACAACCCTGAGCAATCGGCGGACAAACATCGGCGGGAAGTTCATAGCAAAACCCCTTGCCTTTCATATCGGGAGCCAATGCCAGTGAAAGAGCAATAAAGCCAATCTCGGCATTGCCGGTAAATGCAAACTGTGCGGCCTGTGAAATATTCTCGCCCACCACAATTTTTCCGGCAATTTTATCGTACAATCCGTGTTTTTTAAGGGTATTCACGGCATTCTCTCCATAAGGAGCCGTTGCCGGATTCGCAATAGCTACCTTTTTCACCTCCGGCAAAAGCACCGAATTAAGCCCTTTTGAAAGATTCACCTCCTTGCTCCACATAGCCACTTTCCCAAAAATATAGGTAACCACAGGCCCTACGGTTGCTCCCTTTGCCTTCAACGCATTGGGAAAATCCATATCGGCAGCCATAAAGAAATCAAATGCAGCTCCGTTCAATATTTGTTGCGTGAGCGTTCCTGAAGCTCCAAAGGTGATATCCACCTTGGTTTTTGGATGTTCTCTTTCATATTGTTTTTTAATATCTTCGAGCACGTAACGCAAATTGGCTGCTGCCGCCACTCTCACTTTTTGTGCATTGGTCACATATGCAAACGACACGAATAGTGCCAGTATAATAATGGTTGTCCTTTTCATTTTTTCTCGTATTAATGTTCTGCTAATTGTATCTTCTTTACTATTTCACCGACAAGAATGTAGGTTTAATGGTAATCATAATAAATGCCCATTGCGGAAATTTTTGATCGACATTCGTCTTCAGCTTTTTCACCGACGAAACCAGCGCATTGGAGAAATAACCGCTCCAACCGCCCTGCAAACTCATAATTGAGGAGACCGGATAGGTAAACGTCAGATCGAGCTCCGATCCGAGGCCTTTATGATTGAATGTTTTTACCTGCTGTTGCGCCAGACTGAAGGCATGGTATGAAGCTTCAGCTTTCAGTTTCGGGCCGATGGTTACTTCAGGACCGAAATAGAGATCGACCAAACCGCCCGAAGGGAGCGATTTCCAGTATTCCATGGCACCGTTAAACGAGTGATTTGATCCGAAGAGTTTGTTAAAGGTGTGATCTTCTGTTGTTGCCAAGTCGTATTTAGAGCCCGAAAAGTAGTCGGCTCCAACATTTAACGCCAACGTTTTTAATGCTTTTGCCTGAGTTTTGAAGGCCAATAAATATGCATCCAGTTCTTTCCCCGTCGTTCCGTGACCGAACTGATAATAACCCGTTCCGTAAAAAGTCACAGGAAAATTCTCTGTCGAATACCCCAGATTGCCGCCCACTGTATTGCGGTACCAACGTTTATTATCATTCACATTGGCCTGATTATTGGTTCGCTGATACCCTTCGTTAACCCAGAGAGCTGTCAGATTGATATTGCCCAACGGCTTGGATGCCCATAGATAAGTCATCGATTTGTAGGTTGTAGCGTAAGCAGTTTCCTGATACACATCGCTGGCATTGTTCCAGGCGGCACCCAAGTGCAGCGTAAAATCCGTCGACGTATATTTCATCAACAACAGATCGTGGGCATTGCCCGTGTTGCTCCAGTTGCTTGCCGAGAACAACCGCTTATCATCATATTCAATTGCCTGACGACCCATGGCAAACGAAATGCCGGGAGCCAGCAAGTATTCGCCCCAGGCCTCATACACCCCGAAAGTACTCGTGCTTAGCGCTGTGGGAGCCGTCTGTCCAAACACATGCGTATCCTGCAACACCAGTTTGGCTTTCATCACATTCGAAGTGTAAGCCAGATTCAATCTCGACCGCATCACCGTAACCAGTGCGGTGCCGAGCGAATCGTACAGGGGAGTGACAGCTCCGCTACGAACTTCTGTTCGTGTACGCATTTCCCCTCCGATGGTGATTGCCTGTGCGGTAGTTTTTTCTACCGCCACAGAAGCAATAACCACAACTAACAAACCAACAAACAATCTTTTACCCATAATAAACCTATTTGAAATTAATAATTAGCAATATTCGAATTACACCGATATACACTCCAAAGAATAACGTTTTTCAAAAAAAAGCCCGAAGGCTTACAGAAAACAAAACAGCATGGCTTCTCCGGTTTTCTGAATATATTCGTTGTGAAGAGTCTGCAATTTTTCGTACCTCTCAATCAGATTGGCACCGAACGGGGTCAGATCGGCACCACCGCCGTTTGTTCCACCCCGTTTGCGGGTCACTACCGGCAATGGAGAAAGGCGGTTCATCTGCTCCACAAACGACCAGGCCTGCTGATACGACATTCGTATCTCTTTTGAGGCAGCCAGAATAGAACCAGTCGATTTGATTTTTCGCAGCAACTCAACCCTTCGGGGAGTTAAAAAACACTCTCCGTTTTTCTGAATTTCCAGTTCTGCTCTGATACTAAAAGGATGCCTCATATCGTTTATTTCTTGTTGTTCACAAAAACAAATAACGTGCCATTAATACTAACAAATTACAAACCAACAAATTAAGATTAAACACAAATATAAACGCCTACTTTCACGTACTAAAAAACAGCTTCATGCTACAAAAATGTAGCCCGGCGAAACATCGAAATAACCATAAAAACCGGTCTTGTGCAGGGATGAAAAAAGTGTACCTTTGCCGGTGAATTTACCAGACAAAAATGACTAAAATCGGTTTTTTATCGGATACGCACGGATACCTCGATCCCCGTGTTTTCGAGCACTTCGAATCGTGCGACGAGATATGGCACGGTGGCGATATAGGCACAATAGAGATCGTTGACCGGCTGAAGGAATTCAAACCGTTGAAAGCGGTTCACGGTAATATCGACGGTTACGACATCCGGCTTTGTTGTCCGACCGTTTTGCGCTTCACCTGCGAAAAAATCAACGTTTTACTGACGCATATCGGCGGTTATCCCAACCACTTTAGTCTGGAAGCAAAAGCATTGCTCAAACAGGAAGTTCCCGACCTGTTTGCCTGCGGTCATTCGCATATTCTGAAGGTTCAATACGACCATCACTTGCGGATGCTGTGCGTCAATCCCGGAGCTGCAGGGCGTTACGGATTTCATACGGTACAAACACTGCTGCGGTTTTCTATTGACGAACGTAACATCAACGATATGGAAGTAATAGAGTTAGCCC
>JAUZOL010000054.1 GCA_030706455.1 Bacteroidota bacterium | reverse complement strand
CAGGATATCGGTAACTGCGATTCCGACGCGTTTTTGCCCGTAATCAATGGCGAGTATTCTGCCCATGTCTGTATCTTAAAAACTTCATGCAAAGGTAGTAAAATAGAGTTAGATTGCAATTGCAAGAGAATTGTGAATAGCAGAAGTCTTACATTTAAGATTTGAACAAGAATTTCCGTCTCGCTGACTCAGACTCCCTTTTTGATATCGATATGGCATGGATGTTTTGTAAGGAATTAAACTTCAAACGCCTTTTACTTTTTGTCTTGACACAAAAAGTAAACAAAAAGGTCAAGGCTATGCCCGTTTCGCTCAAAAAAACGGCGCTCGTCAAGCTAAATTGTCCAAACTTGCTCCTTCCTTTCGTCAGGAGCTTCAAACAATGGACAATTTTACGCTTGCTTCTCTTGTTTTTTGGCTCTCCGGACAAGGCCGTTCCAATCTGCATAAGCAAGATAAATAAAATAGAACTCGATTGTTTTTATAATCAATAGTAAAATCAGACCCGAAGGGTAAACAAAGAATACCAAACTGACGGAAAGCTGTTTGAATGATTAGGCCTACAGTAGAAGGTTGTTAGTGAGGAAATGTTTCATGGCCGAGCGAACGAGTTCTTTCCGTCACTGTTTTTGCTTACTTTTTGCGCCAAAAAGTAAGGCTTGCCGCAGTCAAAGAACAAATAGATAAGGTCAAAGAATGATTTGAATATGAAATATTTCAATTCCGTGATAAAAGTAAAATAACGATACTAGAGAGTTGAATAGTTAATGTGCTGTCTTTTAATTGTAATGGTCTGATAAAGTCTATTTGCAGACTACTTCGAACGTGTGTTGAAGCAATTCAAACCCTCCGGCTTCTCCGTGTCCGGGAATCACGATGCGGGCAGTTGGAAATTTTGCCATCACCTTTTTAATAGTAGAAGGCCAGGCTTTTACGTCTGCATCCGAGATATTACCTTTAGTATTTGCCTTCATCTCTTTTACCATGCAGCCGGCAAACAATATTTTTTCGGATGGAATCCATACCACGATATTGTCTGTGGAATGGCCTTTCCCTGGATAATAACATTCAACCCTTTTGTTTCCAAGATGCAGAATCAGCGAATCTTTGAACCCTTTCTCCGGAACAGGAAGGTGATGTTGTCTGGCAAGAGCGATGGTCATCCGGTTGGCATACGATGGAATACGGCGCGTTTTGAGGTAGCCAAGCCCTCCCATACAGTCCTCATGCCAGTGGTTGGGTACGAATCCGGCAAATCTGACATGTAACGAATCTTCCACCCATTTTACCAATTGTTTTGTTTGGGTGTTGTTGGCCGGAGTATCGAAAAGAAATGCTTTGCCTTTGTTTATAAAGATCAAACCGTTAGATGAAACCATCCCGAATGAGCCCATAGAAGCCCTCGACACGTGAATATAGGCGTTGGACGAAAGCCGGATCAGATCTATATCGTTGGATATTTTGATTTTATTTGTCGCGTTTTGCCCTGTTGCCGGACTTTGCAACAAAATGAGAATAAACAGGATAATTGATTTTATTTTCATTAGACACTATATCGTTTCATTGATTTCTTATTTTTAGTATTTGACCTCTCCCCAACCCCTCTCCCAAAGAGAGGGGCTTTACATCTGTATTAATGAGCTTTATCTCATATCTTTACTGTCGTGTTCCTCCTCTCTTTGGGAGAGGAGGTTAGGAGGAAAGGTCCGAATAAAACAGTAATAATCACTTTGATATAAATGCCATTATAACCGGATTTCTTTTTGTAATAAATCAGTAAGTGCACCTTGCAGGTTTGTGAAACGGAATTGAAAGCCTGACACAATCAGCTTTTCGGACGAAACGCGGCTTCCGGTTAATAACATTTCGGACATTGGCCCCAAGGCTAATTTGAGCACGGTGGATGGTATTTTCGGAAGACGGATTTTTTTGTGCAACACCCGGGCAATTGTTTCCATTAGCTCTCGGTTGGTTGCGTGCTCCGGAGCAACTGCGTTATAAGCCCCTTGCATGGTTGCATCCTCAATGGCTTTCAGGTAAATGTGGCACAAATCGTCGATATGTATCCAAGGCATATATTGATTACCACTGCCTAAGGGAGCTCCAAGTCCGAGGGTTACAGGCTTTTTGATTTTCTCAAGAGCTCCTCCGGCGGAGGTTAAGGCAATCCCGGTTCTGATTTTGACGGTTCTGATGGCGAGTTCCTGAAAACGGTCAACTTCGCTTTCCCACTGACGACAGGTATGGCCCAAAAAATCGTTTGCCGCCGGATCGGTTTCGGTAAAAATATGCTGCGAACTGATGGCACCATAATAACCTATGGCAGAGGCAGAAATAAAAGCCGCAGGTTTATGTGCGCTTTTCGATATAGCATCAAAAAGAAGCTGTGTTGGCAGAATCCTGCTGGAGATAATCTCTTTTTTGCGTTCTTCCGTCCATCGTTTTGCTCCTATATTTTCTCCGGCAAGGTGGATGATATAGTCGGCCGAAGTGATAGCTTTCGGATCGATAATCTGCTTGTCGATGTCCCAGAAATAGACCGGAAATTCTTCCGAGTGCTTGCCGGAACGGCTCAGCAGGGCAACCGTGTAGCCTTTTTCTTTCAGAAATCGCGAGAGATAACTGCCGATAAGACCAGTGCCACCGGTAATGAGGATTGTTGCCATAGTAATAAGGTTATAGACAAAAGAACAGATGTCAAAGTTGAATAATTTCTTTGTCAAAAGCAAATTTTAATTCATAAAAAAAGCCCTTCATGCAATAAGCATTAAAGGGCTTTCGATTATTTATGAGTAGCTTGTTATTCGCTCAGGAATATGTAACGTGCTACGACCAGTGTGAAGAGCAGGTACATCATCCAGTGTACTTTCTTACCCTGACCGGTTACTACTTTCAAAATTGTGTAGAAGATAATACCGCCTGCAATACCGTTTGCGATGCTATATGTGAAAGGCATCAGAGCAAAAGTAATGAATGCAGGAAAACCTTCGGTGAAGTCTTTGAAGTCGATATCAACGATAGACGAGGCCATCAAAACACCCACAATAATCAATGCAGGAGCAGTGGCAGCATCGGGAATCAGCTGAGCCAGCGGAGCAATCAATAGCGCCAACAGGAAGAGCAAACCGGTGGTGATGGCCGTAAGACCTGTGCGGCCACCTTCGCCGATACCGGCAGCACTTTCCACATAAGTGGTAATGGTTGAGGTTCCCATCAAAGCCCCGAAAGATACCCCGATAGCATCTACTAGCATCGCTTTCCCGATTTTGGGAGAGTTGCCGTCTTTGTCGATCAGGCCTGCTTTGTTGGCAGTTCCGACCAGCGTCCCGAAGGTATCGAACAATTCAACGAAAGTAAAGGTGAATACTACCGTCCAGATACCCATGCTGAATGCGCCTTTGATGTCGAGTGCGCCAACGGCCAGGTGGTGGAAATCAGGTAATGCAAAGACGGTGAAGTTAGCCGGGATAACGGTAACACCCATTGGGATTCCGATCAGGGTGGTAACCACGATACCGATCAATAAAGCTCCTTTGATTTTGCGTGCCATCAGGATAGCTGTGATGGTAAGGCCGATGATGCAAAGCAACATGGAAGGATTCTTGAAAGAACCGATACCCACATTCCATTCGAAGAATTTCAGCAGTGCATGACCACCGTTTTTGCTCATTGCATCCATCGTAGGTTGAATAGCAGCTGTGCTAACGGTCATTACTTCAGAAAGCTTCAACCCAATGATGGTGATGAACAATCCAATACCGACCGTAATTGCCAGTTTCATGGAGGTAGGAACGGCTACAACCAGTATTTGTCGGACGCGGGTTACCGTGAGAATGATAAAGATGATACCCGAAATAAATACAGCGCCCAGCCCTACTTGCCATGACATCATACCAACACCTGCTACGGCAACGGTAGCAAACAGTGCGTTGAGACCCATACCAGGAGCTAATGCCATCGGGAAGTTGGCAATCAGACCCATTGCGATAGTTACGATACCTGCACCAACGGCAGTGGCGAAGAACACGGCATTTTTATCCATTCCGGTTACCGAAAGAATGTTCGGATTGAGGAACAGGATATATGCCATCGTCATAAATGTGGTGACACCGGCAATCACCTCCGTACGAACGTTGGTCTTGTTATCGGTGAGTTTGAAAAAACGATCCAGCATAATAGTTTGTTTATAAATGGTTTATTGAGATAATGATCTAATGTCTTTACTCTGAATTTAGAATGTCCATTTAGCGGCCAGAGTCGGGTTCACATAAAAGTTTTTGTGACTGGCAAAACCATAGCTTAAGTCGATTTCGCTACCCAATGAGAGGTGTTGGTCAAGATTGTACCAGAACTGAGGTTGAGAAACCATCGTGTAGCTTCTTGTAGCACCATCAGCAAATGTGTTGTCTTCTTTCCAAAAATCGAGGAATCCACTAGCTGTAAATTTTTTCTGGAAAAAATTTAATGTCCAAACACCTGTTATCTGGAATGAAGCCTTGTTTTTATTCCGGATGGTTTTGTACATTGTTTGAAGTGTAAATATTTTTGAATAATCAGCAGTATTCCATGTATATTGTCCACCAAACAACCATGCGTCGTTAATGGTGTAAGCACCGCCGAAGTTACCAGCTTTCCATTGACCAACGCCACCATCATATTCTACGTGTATTTCGAAAGGAGCTTTCCAGAACTTGATGCCACGAGAAATTTCCCAGTAAGCCGAGCTGACACCTTTTACGTCGCCAACCCCATAATCGAAGTCAACAAAGAAATAGTTGCTACCGTGATTATCGGTTTTGAACATTTCGACGGTTGAGGTGAGGTGTTTTTCTCCGTTTGTGAAATGGTAAAGAGCTTGCACGTCAGTCTGCGCATTCATGGTTACAGCTGCCATTAAGACTACAGCTAAAGTCAGAATTTTTTTCATAATTGGTTTTTGAAGGTGAATGATAAATTAAAAAACAGCCAGAATATGAGTATCATAAAATGGCTGTCAGAAAAATTAATTGGAATTGCAAAGGTGCGAATTTTATTTTAATTACAAAACAGGGCTAAAATTAGTATTGGTTTTAAATAACTCTTAGTGAGTTGAAAATATAATACCATGAAAGCGGATATTGATACAACATCCATCTAAATGTAATCTACAAGTACTTGTACTTGCGATAGCTTGTTTCAAGGTAGTTTTTCAATTCTTCTGTTGGAGTAAAATAGACTGTGTGTCCACAGGGGATGTAGTCTTTTTTGATAACATAGTTCACGTTGGTGCATTTCAGGTATTTCAGTTGTTCTGTCAGGACGTTTACCTTACTGGTGGAATTTGGAATGCTTATGTAGTAAAGCGAATCTTTTTTGCCTCCAAACCGTATGAATGCTCCCGCAATGAAAGAAAACCGTTCGGAGTCGCTTGTAAAAATGTCGGCCTTCACACTTCCAGTATAAACAGGTTCGAAATATTTTGAGCGAAAATCAGGTGTTTTTGCTAATGAGTCAAGATTTAATGTTTTGAAATCGGCTTTTCCGCAATACATTCCACGACCAAAAGATTGGTATTCATAGAAGTCGTTTATTTTTTGCGCTAAGAGCGTTGACCGAAATTCTAATCTGCCCGTTTGGGGGCTTGTAGACAGAGCCAAATCCGGATAGCTGTTTTTATAGATTGAATCAAGAAAGGACATGAGAGGTTTTTCATTCGGATAATACTCATCAACCCGATTGGCTACCTCGCTGTATTTGTCCCTGCCCATGTAATCGTTTAGAGTCCCCAAAAGGAAATAATCTTTGTTGATATTCATTTCAGGAGATTGCCCAAAGCAATGTAATGCACAAAAAAGGAAGGAAATGAAAAAGAGCGATCTCATAAAGTAATAATTTTTATCTGACATAGCATGGCAGTAAATTTTAGCGAATTTCAAATACTCGTTATAGCAACGACGACGCAACTTTCATCAGAACTTCTTTATCAATAGGGTATGTTTTACTGTCGAATCGGCTTTGCTCACAGGCATCGGGGATTTTTGCGACGGTTTTACACACGGCATTTTTTCCATTTCAAGGGGTCTATTCATTGCAAGATTCAGATTGCCGCCTTTCAATTCACGAAGTTGTAAGCGGTTATTGTTTCCCGGATTATTTAATTTCCATTCAGAGTTGCCATCTTTCCATGTGTAGTTTGCAGGCTGGTTGTTTTTTAATGCCCGTTGATAAAGAGCAGAGTCTGGTTGAAGCAACTTGTTGCGGAATACGATGACACGCTGAGCAAATGTCGGCAAAAAACATCCGGCCATCAAAACGGCTACTACTAAAATTTTCTTCATAATAAATAATTTTATTGGTGCGGGCAAACTGCCCTGTTCATGTATCATTTAATTTTGGCATGCCCACTTTCTTGCGGCTTTTACCCTATTGGGTTAGTTTTCGAATCATCCCTTTGAAAATAAAACTATGAAAAGGAAGAACTGTAAACCAATATAAACGCCCCATTAAGCCCTTTGGCCGGAATGTCGCTGTTTGTATCAATTTATTTTCAACAATTCTGAATTCAAACCATGCCTCACCCGGCAATTTCATTTCGGCAAACAGAAGTAAGCGGCCTTCCGTTTTGTCTGCATACAATACTCTCCAAAAGTCCAATGCATCCCCGACGTTTAATGAATTGGTCGACGTGCGACCTCTTCTTAAGCCAACACCACCGCTTATTTTATCGAGAATGCCCCTTATGCGCCATAGCCAATTGGCATAATACCAACCATTTTCGCCTCCAATACACCATATTTTGTTAGTACACACATTCCTGTCAATGAATGCTTTTTCTCTAATGTCCTGGAAACATCCAAAAGTTGGCACCTGAATAAATTCTGATACGTTCAGGTTAAAACTGCTACTTATGAAAGCATCTTTCCAACTGGAGACGACCTCATTGCTCTCAATTTTACTAAATGCTCTTTCTAATGCGGTCTGGTAGTCGATCGGTTCCACCCCCAGTATTTTATTAATATCATCGTTACGGCAGATGACTTCTATTTTCATGCTATTTACCAGCGCTACAGCCAGTTTGTACGATGTTGAAGTTACAAAATACAACCAGTAAGACGATAATTTAGGCGTCATAACCGGGACAATCAAAATATGCCGTTTTAACTTTCTGATACCTGCAAATTTCAAAAGCATTTCTTTATAGGACAAAATATCAGGTCCTCCTATATCAAAATTTTTATTGAATGTTTGGGGGTTGAATATTGTTTTCGAGAGCATGGTGATCACATCTGCTATTGCTATTGGCTGACATCGGGTGTTTAACCATCTCGGAGCAACCATGACCGGCAGTTTTTCTACCAGATCACGCATTATCTCGAAGGATGCACTTCCCGATCCGATAATAATACCAGCTCTGAGTGTAGTGAAATGATAGTGTCCTTTACTAAGTTCCAGTTCAACATTTTTTCTTGATAACAGGTGCTTTGACAATGTTGTTTCATTCACAATTCCACTTAAATAAACAACATGGCGCACACTGGTTTGAGCCATTGCATTCCTGAAATTTTCCGCCGATTTCTGTTCCTGAATATGATAGTCGGATGATGAAGACATAGAATGAACCAGATAAAAGGCTCCATCTATCTCTTTTGGGATATTTGCCAGCGAATCATTATCGAGCAAGTCAACCTGGATGACCTGTATTCTTGATTTTAATGATTCCGGAACAGAGAACCTCTTAATGTCCCTAACACAGCAAATTACATAATGCCCGTTTTCAATTAACACAGGTAGCAGCCGTTTTCCAATGTATCCGGAAGATCCGGTTAGAAGTATTTTCATTTTGTTTCAATTAAAAACAACGACCTAAGCTCTGTCTGTTTGCAAATGCATTTCTCTATTCGCTACCATAAACATATACCACTTCTTCTATTCCATTTTTGCAGAACGTTTTGACCGGATGCATTCCTATCTTCGACGCAACCCTCTGCGAAGCCTTGTTTCCCACCTCTGAATAGGAGTAAACCGACTGATAGCCTAATCGTTCAATGGCATATTTTTTACAGGCTTCAGCCGCTTCAGTGGCATAGCCCGCATTGCAGTATTTTTTGATGATATGAAACCCCATTTCCGGCAAAATTTCACCATCGATGTTCTGCAAGGTAATTCCACAATCTCCCAGGAACTGATTATCGGCTTTCCGAATGACAGCCCACAATCCGAATCCGTCACTTTGATAACGTTGCAGATTGCGCTCTATCCAGGCTATAACCTCATCTTGTGAAAACGGATGCGGATAGTGCTTCATGGACTCCTGATCAGACAAGACCAAAGAGAGATCGGAGGCATCCTCCTTTGTTAAGAGCCTAAGATATAGCCGGGGTGTTTCAAGGATCATTTGTATAAGATAAATTGAGTCACTATTTGCGCTTGTTTCTCTCTATTACGGATCATCTGATTCTCTTTTAAATCAGGCAGCAGGGGAGAGTATTTGTCCTATTTGTGCTCTAAGGGAGCTTACAAGTCTACTCTAATATTTTCACAATTTGGGAGAACCCTTTATCCTGAGCGATTTCAATTGCTGTTTGGCCTTTGCTATTTTTGATAGTTTTATCAGCCCCCTTTTTAATTAAGTATTTAACGACGTCAGTTTTACCACCTGAACATGCATTGATTAAAGGCGTTTCCCCGTCTTTATCGATTATATTAAAGTTTGCTCCAAGCTGAATTAATAGTTTGACAATATCAATATGTCCTTTAAGGCTAGCTGCAGATAAAGCTGTTCCTTTGTCCTCAGCTTTAGCCTCAATCTGAGCGCCCTGTTTGATTAGGAATTTTACAACTTCAATATAACCATTTCTTGCAGCTTGTCTTAAGGGGGCTAAATTGTATTTGTTTTTGCAATAATTCACATCAGCGCCATATTTACAAAGCAATTTTGCTGATTCTACAGAGCCATTTTCGCTACAAAGAAAAATCGGTGTTGTCCCTCCATCTGTTGGGGCGTTTGGATTAGCGCCATTCTTTAATAAAAGATTCATTGCTAAAGTGTCACTCATTAGTGTTGCTTTCCATAGTGGAGTTATTCCGTCAGAGTTGGTTTTATTGATCTTTGATTTGTTTGCAGCAAGTTCTTCTATTTTACTGTAATCCTTTTGCTCAATCGCTTTGAAAATTGATTGAGAATATACGACGTTGCAAGTAATTAGAAAAGAGATTAAGAGAAGATAATTTGTTTTCATGGAGTAGATATTTTTGTTTGAGGTGCTCCTGTTTAGTAGTGTTTGCTATCGCCTGATAGTTAATTGTATATCAGATGTTATTTCGTTTGTTTTAAACTAGTCAATCTGTTTCCGTTTCGTCGGAAATCAGTCATATTTGTACCATCGAGTTGACTGTTTATTTATTCGTAAATCGCATATATTTCTTTACATCATCTACGTTGTTCTTCGAAGTCAACATTTCCAATAGCTTAAATGCGACATCTAATCCAGTGGCAGGGCCGGTCGAGGTAATAATATTTCTATCAATTACTACATGCTTATCCTGTACGTTGACGCCAAATTCAGCAAGGTAGTCTCTCCCATAAATATCCGTTAAATCGTATGTGGTTGCCATTCGATCCTTTAAAACACCGGATTTTGCAACAGGCGCAGCTGCGGCGCAAACAGTAGCAATTATTTTATTGTTTTTGTCAAAACTACGTATTACATCCTGAAATCGCTCATCAAAAACATCTTCATAATATCCTGAATTTTTAAATCCACCAGGAATTGCTAAAGCGTCATATTCATCAAAGTCTATTTGGTCAAATTCAATCTCGGGCCGAACAATTAGGTTCCACTTGCATTTAATCTCAGGTCTGAGTGCCGTGGATATCATATCTACAGGTTCGTTTCCTAACTCCCTGCTCCAACCAATCACATCGGTGAATACTCCGGCTTCATATTCTTCGAATCCTTGAGAAAGAAATAGTAATACTTTTTTATTTTTCATGTCTGTTTATTTTCCGCACTGGTTTTTGGTTTCCACTCAATGTTGGCGGTATGGGCAGCCAATCTAGGATCACAGATTCCTATACTCTTTGCGGCGACGCATCGCAGATCCACCGGAACGAGAGTTATTACTTTTTTTTCGTATTTAGTGTTGTTATATCTCTGTAATATAATCCTGACAATGTTGTTATAAATGCATATTTTCCACATTTATTGATTGAAGTAATCTGATTACCAACAAGTCCATCATTATCAAGCTCTTGAAAATTCAATGTGTTGCCATTTAAAGTGATGCTGAATATTTGTGATAAATAAATCGCATATACTTCACTACCCACATTGAAATACTGTATTCGGCCCCAATTTGTACCGCCAAGATCTGCAAATATTTGCCAACTTTCTCCCTGATCATTTGAAACAAACATTGTATTCCAACCCAATGCAAATAAATGATTATTTAATGTAAACATTTGCTCAATATACTTGCCTTTAAAAACTGATGCATCACTCAATAGCGATTTAACATTTCCAAGAGTGTCAATTCTAAATGATTGCCCGTAATATGTAACAAAAAATTTATCATAGAATGTCCAGGAATAATATGCACCATCATAGAATGGCGCAGATTCAGAATTATCTATAACAATATTTTTTGTGGAAGTAATATTGCAAAAATTTGATGTGTCAAAAGTAATTAAACTAAAAAAAGCTCTCTCGGCAGTGAAGTCAGTTTCGTAAGGGATTAAGGTATATTTTGATTTTATTATTGGATAGCCACTGTTGAATATTGTTGCAGGTGGTATCCCTTTCACCGAAGTAGAAGATAGAGAATAGGTAGGTGAAAAGTAAACAGGGATTCCATTCATGTATGTAGGCATATAGGTGTTAAATATGGCCAGATTATTCTTATCAACACGTGTGACACAAGCATCTTTTGTTAATGAAGGACGAACCAGGCCGGATGAATACAAGTCGTGACCAGGTATAAAAATGGTAAATGTGTATTTTAAATTATTGGTATAAATGTATTTTATGGAATAACTATTTGCTACTGCCAGGATTGAATCATTTATTGGAACAGAGTTTAATAAAATCTTTCCATCTCCATATACAGCTGAATCCAGACTCCATGAATGTTCAATATGAACATATTTAGTGTCAAATTCCTTTTGACATGAATATAGAGTAAGAAGTAAAATTAAAAAGGGAATTGTAATTTTATCTTTCATATGGTATATAGTTTGGGTTTACATGCTAATGTTATTAATAATGGCTTTTCTTGTTCCAGGTTTAACCACATACAACGTTCAGCGAAGCTAATCAGTTACAAACTGATTCTATTTTGCGTCCAAGTTACACTTCGTTAACCTTGAACGAGAATCTGCCATACTTGCGCCATCAGGGGCTTGCCTAACCACTTAAACCCCAATTTTGTATGACCGCGTGTTAGCGGCTGACTATTTTATTATTTTTTCATCACTAATTTCAATCTTTCTTGCAGTAAAAATATCAATCTCCTGTAAATAAACAATCCGATTATAAATAACATGCTTATCGCTCTCTTGCATTCTCTTAAAATGAGAATCATTAGTCCAAAACATATTTGTATAAGTCAAATAAATCGAATGCAAAATATCCAAATAAATTCCTCGATTCGATTTTCCACCTTCTTCTAATTGTAACATTCCCATTTCTGACATTAATGCAAATGGACCAGTATGAACTAAATTATAAAGATTATTTATTACATATAACATTCTATCATTAGTACTGCTAATACCTAATTTATTCCAAAATGATGTTATCGGAGTTTTATCAAAATCTGCTTCAGCGCATAGAAGAAAGAATATTAGAAGTAAAGCCAATTTACGCCTCTGTCTCTCTCTGTCTGGCAAAAACTCGTAATCTTTATCTGCACGAATCAAATCATTAAGCCAAAGTTGAAATTTTCGACTTTCGATATCATTAGGATTTATGATGCCTAAATCCTCAATATATTTATTAATATTCTTGAATGTTGTACGGATTAGTTTGGTCTTTTCATTTAACAAATCCTTATCAAAGACAAACGTTTTAGCCGTATTCTCTGATAAATCCAACCATGTTTTACCTAAATCAAGTTTTGTATGAAAATCGTATTTGTTTTCACGAATAGGACAACCAGATAAAATGTAGTTAATTATAAATTCACTTGGCGAGTTTATCAACTTGCTGTAGCAAAGGTTTTGTGCATAAAATATTATTTTCTCTTTCTTGGATTCATCACTTGTTAAAAGAATCTCCCAAATAGTAATCGGTGAAATGTAAAACTTTGTACCTTTTAATGCATGGAAAATCCTAGTTGCTTTACCATCTTTCCAAGAATAATTATTGGTTAAGTAATTTAATCCTGATGTTTCTAAGTAAATATTTGAGTTATCTGGAATCATTAAGTGTGCGAGTTTTTTAGTTTGCCGCTAACTATTGCGTTTACGAATGTTTTCTACAAGAAAGCAATATCGTTTTGTTCTCGTGGCACTTTAGACACGCTCCAAATAAATCAATCCACGAGTATTTCACTTCCATCACTGCTTTTTCTGTTGTAGTCTAACTTGCTTTATGGTTTTCTCGTGTTTTTGCTAAAACAAGCTATTGTGCCAGTTTGATTGCGAATAACCGGTTTGTTGTAATCGATTGTTATTTAATGCACTGTGATGTGTTCTTCGCTACATTGCTTTGAAGCAAGACAGTGAATCAACCCCTCTTGTTCCAAGTTTGCCTGTTGTTTAGTTCAAGTTTAGGCGATAGCCGTAACTTGGACTGGAAACACGAGCGATTTGTAATCGCCAACAACGTTCAGCGAAGCTAATCAGTTACAAACTGATTCTATTTTGCGTCCAAGTTACACTTCGTTAAACTTGAACGAGAATCTGCCATACTTGCGCCATCAGGGGGTAGATAACATTTATAATCAAAATACTCAAATGTCATTAAATGTAATTGCTTTTCGTTCATATATCTATTTTAAAAATTTATCACGAATAAATTCCCATATTTCAGAATTAGAATCCAATAATTCATCAGGTATTACAAACCAAACAGGGTAACCATGAGATGATGGCATACCGACACATTCTATTGAATTGTTAATCTTTTCTGGAGAATCCCATTCTCGACGAGCTACATTCCATCTAATTCCTAATGCTATATTACCTTCCCATGTTAATCTTGCTAAAGAAAATCCAGTATCATTGGGATTTTCCCCACTGCCGCCATCATAAATGACTTCAACGTTTTCTAAGAAATCTCTTGGACTTAATACTCTATCAGGACTATTATATCTCATTTTTATTTTTTTTAATCATTCTATTCAAACATACCTATCAACCAGTATTGTTTTAGCTTGCCACCAATGGTGAGTATATGGCAAGTAGGCGATAGCGGGCTTCAAACTTATCAAACCGTTACAGATTTGAAGCGGATTACAATCCTTGAATTTACTACTATTACGCCTATTTTGTATATACATTGTCAGTACATATTTTCTTGATTTTATCAAATTTATCTAAGTCAATTATTCTGTAAAAATTTTTACAATCTTTCATTCCTTCAATATATAACTCTTCTAAATGAGCCATTGCCATTTTACTACAAGGACACATAGCATAAAAAACAAACTTGAAATCCTTAACTGAAAATGAATAATTTTCATCTGGATAGGTTTTTTCATATTTTTTGTAACAGTCATGACCTGTTTCAAAATGACCAATTATAGTAGGTGCAAAATGAGAAGTAAAGAACTCCCTAACTTGTTTTTTATTATTTAAATGAAACTTTCGGTCATATAAATCATTAAACAGATTTTTCTTCATACGATCGATTTCTCGATACATGACAAAATCTCTCTCCTTAATTATATTAAGCCTCTCATTTAAGGAATCTTTCCACTCTCTCAACTCATCTTGTTTTATTTTCTGCTTTAGACTTAATATTCCCCAGTAAGCTGTGCAAATCATTAAAGTTGAAGTAAATAATCCTTTGAAATCTGAAAATGAATCTAAATAGAAATGTAACCCATCTGATGTAAATGAGAGTTTACAACTAAACATTTCTATTTGAGTTAATATTATTGAATATATTGATATAGGGAATAAAACAACTATAGGTAGAATAAAGAACTTGTCAATATTATATGAGATTATTTTCTCAAATGAACCTATATAACCAGTTTTTCTTCTAAACCCTATCCTAAATATATTAACTAATAATTTCATAAAAGATCACATTGTGATAAAAAATAATATAATAATTGAGTTTCAAGTTTTGATCTAAATGTTAGGCATAGACTATCTTATGTATTTAATCAAAGAATCCATTGTAGTGCGCATGTCCATTGCTTCTAATCTAGATACAAATGGTCTAACATGATTATTTGCATGAACTAAATTCCTTATGTCTCTCGTTTTGTTCATTAAATTCTTAGAGGTTATATCTATACATGTTGCATTGTGTGCATGATCAATTAGCTGTTTGAATGTATAATATAAACCTCGTTGATTTCGAAGGGGGTACTTTGCAAAAAGAATACCTTCATATAGAGCCCCGCACATTAATGCATATGATAACCAACAACAATTTTCAAAATTAATTTCAGCTTCTCTATAAAATTCACCTAATCTAATTTTTAGATCTTGGTTCGTAATCCAAGGAAATAACAATTGATAATCTCTAATTCCAAAGTATATAATTGTAAGTATCAATTCATCGTTATTCTGTAGAGCGAAAGCACCATCCCAATGCACTATATTATTATTGAGGGTGAAATCTGTATGATAATTAACTCCGTTTATTGATAAAATACAATGGTCAATTGCAAAAGCAGGTAACAAATCAATATTAATATCTGCTTCATTTGTATTTGGAATTAAAGTCACATTAATAAAGTCAATAATAAAAGTAGTTGTCTTCATTCGTGGTTTTCTAGTTTGAAGTGTATTTTAGTTTGTGCCTAACGTATCATATACGAACATTCGTATATTTCCAACTTATAACATTCGTATACTGTTTTGATATATAGTTGTATATGTTCTAGGTGGCTTTTGGATATCTATTGCGTTTACGAATGTTTTCTACAGGAGTAGATGTCGTTTAGAAACGCTCCAAATAAATCAATCCATCAAGTGTTGCAGAGCCATCACTGCGTTTTCTGTTGTAGTCTAACTTGCTTTATGTTTTTCTCGTGTTTTTGATAAAACAAGCTATTGTGTAAGTTGGATTACGGATAATCTGTTTGTTGTAATCAGCTGTTATTTAACGTGCTATGATATATTTTTTACTGAGTTGCTTTGAAGTGAAACAACAAATCAATAGATTGTAAATATAAAAACTTTATTTAATAAAATAAATGCTACTTAGTGGATGAATAGAAAAGAAGATTCTGTTGGATTAATCAGAGATTGATTAACCCAATAATTGGAGAAGATTGCTAAACAGAATGCGTGTTGGGGGCTATCGGCAGGAGGCAAAGCTTTAAGCTTCGCCTTCCCACTCGCGATAGAACTGGTCGAGGTAGTCCTCCATCACCCGATGGCGTTGTTCTGCAAGTTGGCGGGCGGTGGCGGTATTCATGCGCTCTTTCAGCAGCAGGAGCTTTTCGTAGAAATGGTTGATGGTGTGGCTTTGATTCTGCTTGTAAGCCTCAAACGAATCGTGAAGCAGAGGCGATACGTCGGGATTATACATTTCGCGCCCTTTGCTGCCGCCATACGCGAATGTACGCGCAATACCGATGGCGCCGATGGCATCGAGCCTGTCGGCATCCTGCACCACTTTGCCCTCGATGCTGTGCATTGCGGTAGCCACTCCGGCGCCTTTGAAGGAAATGTCGCGGATAATTTTGCATACGTGGGCAATGATGATTGTGTCAACCTGTAGTGTTTGAAGCCATTCTGCAGCCCGCTGAGGGCCCACTTCGTCGTTGCCGTCGTGGAATTTCCAGTCGGCAATGTCGTGCAACAATGCGGCCAGTTCTACCACAAACAGGTCGGCTTGCTCCTGCTTGCCGATGCGTACGGCGCTTTTCCACACACGGTACACGTGCCACCAGTCGTGGCCGGAGCTTTCGCCGCTGAGTTGTTCTTTAATAAAGGTTGCTGTCTGGTCGATAATTTCTTGTTGATTCATTGAAATATAAGAATAGGGTAGTGGGTAACGATCACCCGTGGTGCATTTGGAACGAATAAGATTATTTTAATTAGAGTCTCAATTATCAAACCCTACCCCCTGTCGGGTACTCCCCTTGATCTCAAGGGGAGAAATAATCTGCAATTTTATACCAAGGGTGAAAATTGAACCGAAATTTTGCAGACAGTGTTGTCCCCTTTTGAAAAAGGGGACGAGCGCAGCGGAGGGGTTAGATACAATAAAATACAAATGACTTAATAATCAGGATTTTTAATTTAAATGCTCCACGGGTTAAATATATTATTTTAGGATTATCAGCAAAGCGACCTGCGCAGGTTCTATTGACTCCGTCCTTTAGGGCGGAGAAAAGAGGAATGCGTATTCAGGGCTTTAGCCATGACTCCTCCGATTATCAGAAATCATCACGTTTTCAGGGCTAAAGCCCGGTCTGCCATTTGCTTTTTAATCTCCGTCCTAAAGGACGGAGTTATGCCAATTCAGTAGTCGGACTTTAACAGGTCTTCATGCTGATAATCATATTATTTCGCGACTCGTCCGAGTTGTTTTACCTTCTCGAGCCACTGCGTGCGGGTAGCTTCGGTAGCGTTTTTTACCTGTCCGAATGCGGTGACCTTCACCGGCTTCACTCCGCAGTATTCAAGAATGCCTTTTTTGAAAGCGACGATTCCTGCGTTTCTGTATAGCAACGCGTTGTACCATTTGGGAGCATCCATCGTTACGATTAGGCGGGCGGTTTTGCCGGTTAGCAACTTATCCCACAACGGCGAATTTTCCCGTGGCTGGAAAGCAAAACCCGGAAGAAAGGTTCGGTCGATAAAACCTTTGAGAAGCGCCGGTTCGGTAGCCCACCAAATCGGGTATACGAAAACCAGATGGTCGGCTTTGGCGATCAGTTCACGCGCCATTAGCAGGTCGGGTTCCAGATCGGTGCGCTTGCGGTAGCCGTGTTGCAGTATGGGGTTGAATTTTAGATCGTTGATATGCAGCAGATTGTATTCGGTGCCGGACTCTTTTACTCCCGTTGCATACGCTTCGGCAAGTGCCGAGCACAAACTCTCTTTGTCGGGATGCCCGTTGATTATCAGTATATTTTTCATTGCGTGAGTGTTTATTTTCTTTTTCCGAAAAGGCGAAGCAGTTTTAAGAAAAGGTTGATGAAATCGAGGTACAACGTAAGTGCTCCGATAATGGCTTCGCGTTTGTCGTCGTCGGAGCCTTCGTTGCCGATCATATTCATTTTCTTGATCTTTTGCGTGTCGTAGGCAATCAGACCCACAAAGATAAAAATCCCGGCGTACGTAGTGATCCAGTCAAGCATTTCGCTTTGGTACATAAGGTTGATAAACGAGGCGATGATCAGACCAAAAAGTGCCATTATCAGCAGATTGCCCCACCGGGTGAGGTCGGTATTAGTGAAATAGCCGTATATGCTCATGACGGCAAACGTTCCGGCAGTAATAAAAAACGTGGTTGCGATGGAAGACATGGTAAAGGTCAGAAAAATGACCGAGAAGGTTAATCCGTTGAGCGCCGAATAGCCCAGAAACACCAGTGAGGCCACTTCGGGAGTCATGCGTTTGACCCATCCGGCGAGAAATGCCACCAGCAGCAATTCGGAAATCAGCAGTCCCATGAAGACGTATTTGTTACCCAGAAGGAGTGAAATAAGGTCGGGATTTGAAGCAGTCCATACCGCCACGCCGCCGGTAATAATCAGAGCCAGCGACATCCACAGGTAAACCTTGGTGATGTAACGTTGCGTTTCGGTAGCAATTTGCCTTGCAGAATATTTGTCGTTGTTTTCCATCTTTGGGAGCTTAGAATGTAACGATGCAAATATATGAGCAAAAAATTAAACGGGAAAAATATACGGGCAGAGATTTTGTATTGGAAATATTGAGAAGATTTTTACGTCATTCAAGTTAGCAGATTCTTAGCCCCTTCAGGGGGTAGGACTGTTAAGTTCTGATATTAACCACGGAGTGGTGGCTTATTTGGCTCCGCCGATTTTCAATTCAGCCCAACGTAAAGCAAAGCGAAACGTTGGGTTCCCTGATAAAGCAGATTTTAAGTCCTGAAAGGGCGATTTAAGATTTAAGCCGTCCTTGCAGGACTTAAATCCGTTTGTTTGCCTTGTACCCAAGGCTTCGCCATTGGGCTGAAATAAATATGACTTTCAGTCAATTTAGAACTTAACAGCCCTGCTTCATGGGGTGGGGGTCAAAATTCAAAAAATCAGGATGACTTCAACATATCAAAAAATCGGCAAGGTTCGGTTTAAAAAACAGGAGGCTCCTCTTTTCCCAAAGAGAAGCTCTCCCTAACTTCCGCAGATCATTTTGTTGATTAAAATTCTACTTGCATTGTTCGAAGAAATTGGCCGGAAGTGTAGACGGATCAAGCTGTTCTCCCGCTTTGAATTTGTTAGGGTCGAAAGCTCCCGGTGTTTCTTTGTCTGAGCTGTAACTTAACACCTTAATCTCTGTTCGACGATTAAGCTGATGATCTGCTTCACTGCACCAAACGCCGTT
>JAUZOL010000053.1 GCA_030706455.1 Bacteroidota bacterium | reverse complement strand
CAGCTTGCGGAAAGAAACTTCAAAGAGTCATTGCAACGTTCGCGCGAGCGTGACCGAATTCTTGGTTATACCACGGTAGGAACTCACAAGGACGACCTTGAAATGCTTTTGGGTGATTATCCCATCAAAAGGGTAGGGTCGCAGGGTCAAAACAAGTCGTTTCTTGTTTCGCTCAAATTTGCCCAGTTCGATTTTCTGAAACGTGCTTCTGATCTTACACCCATATTGCTCCTCGACGATATATTTGATAAGCTCGATGCCAACCGGGTTTCGCGTATTCTTTCTCTTGTCTCCGGCGATTCGTTCGGTCAGATATTTATCACCGATACCAATCGCGAACATATCGACCATCTGTTATCGGAAACAGGTTGTGAAGTGAAGTTTTTCTTTGTCGATAACGGGGAAGTTATAACTCTTTAGAAACAGGAGTAACAAACCGGACCTTTCTTCAGTTTGTATACAATCATGATTTCGTGCGTACCCAACGAATGGTGTTTTATACTATTCGTGTTGTATTCGTAGCTGTAAAACACAGACAAAGCCTTGCTGATATTTACTCCTGCAATAGCGCCTATCTGTCCGGGAGTCCGGTAGAAAGCTCCTACCTGAAATTTATCCGGCTCATCTTTCATTGTTTTAAAATACGCAGTTGCATTGAGTTCTGTCTGAATCATTCGGCTGTATTGGATGCCGCAAACTCCCACTCCAAAATCAACAGGGTTTTCTGTAAAGGTTCTAAAAGCCCCATATAAGAAATTGGTGTTCACCAGTGCATTGTTTTTATTGAACAGAGAAGCGAAATTTTGACTGGCAACTCCAATCCGTAGTGATCGGCTGGCAAGTTCAGCACCAATATCTGTATTGAAATATGTCTCGGGTTGGAGATTGTTGAATGCTTCATTGTCGGAATTATTATCCAGAATAATTTTTGAAGCATCGTAGGAGAGTCTTTGGTAAACACCCGCTACGCCCAATTGTAGTCGCCATGTCTCGTTTAGAATCACTGCATAAGTGTATGACAGAGACACATTGGTGGTGGAGGTGTATCCGATTTGATCCTGGAAAATTTTTGCGCCAAACTGAGAATTCATCTCTTCGGAATAAAGATTGGCAGTGGCAATGAAAGTGGTGGGCGCTCCGTCAAATGTGACCCATTGTTTACGGCCGGCCATGCTGAATACGGCCGGATATTGTGTGTTGATATAAGCCGGGGTGATATAATATGGGTTTTCCCAATAATGGTTCAGTCGGATATTAGACTGTGCCATACAGGAGAGTGATATGAAACTGAGCGAAATGAATTGTAAAATTTTTTTCATGACATGATACTTTGTCCGGAACGTAAAAATCTTTTGTTGTGTTTATAATGTAAGCTATTGCTTCGCGACAACAACATAACCCTCTTTTATTTTTGTTTCAGTTGCATATTCGTAATAGACTATGTAAAAGTAAGTGTCTTTTGAAACAGGCCTTCCATTAAACTTCCCATCCCAACCGTCATATCCTTCGTGGATTAATAAACCATTCCGGTTATATATTTTAACGTGGAGTCCTTTCAGAAATACGTCATTAACGCCATCTCCATTTGGGGAAATAGTGTTGGGAAGAGTAGTCGTGTACAGGTGAGAAACGATCACGCTGTCACATCCGTCAATAGTTTTGAAAGTATCGGTATAGTCTCCGTTATCGGCATATACATGCCCGTTAATTTTATATGAATCTCCTTTGAACATGTGAAGAGTTTGCTCTTTGTAATATACAGGCAATTCTTTTAGTACTAAGGTGGCGGCACTGTCACATCCTACCGCATTTGTGAGATGTACAAGATAAGTTCCTGCGGCGTTATAAGCAAATCCGGCAAACATATAGGTATCGCCCCGGCAATAAGAAGCATTAGTCGTTGAGCTGGATGGCTCTTTGAGAGAAAGCTCCAAAACAGCAGCACTGTCACATCCTACCGCATTTGTTAGATGAGCGACGAATGTTCCTGCGGCTGTATAATTGACTCCGTTAAATTTATAGGTGTCGCCCCTGCATATTGAGACTTTAGTTGTAGAGGTGGTAGGCTCTTTGACCGTCAGGATAAGTGTTGCAGCACTGTCGCAACCAACGCTATTGTTCAAATGAACAGTGTAGCTGCCGGTGAGGTTATATGGCTTTCCGTTGAATGTATATGACTCGCCTTTGCATATTGCAATCTTGGTGGTAGATGAGGTAGGTTCTTTGATTGACAGGATAAGTGTTGCAGTACTGTCACATCCGGAAACATTCGTAATGTGGGCTATATACGTCCCAGCTGCCCCATATTTTATGCCATTAAAGCTACAACTGTCCCCCCTGCATATAGAAGTTCGGGTCGTTGAAAAAGTTGGTTGATTTACCTTGATTTTTATGTCAGTAGTCGCGCTGGTAGTTACAGGAGAACACTCTGTGGTAGCGGTTATTTTGCATGAAAGAATATCATTGTTTGCTAATAAATTAGTAGAGAATATATTGCTGTTTGTGCCGACAACAGTTCCATTGATTTTCCATTCGTAAACAGGGCTTATTGTTTTTACCAGAGATGTTGCAGTGTAGGTTACGCTATCACCCTGACATACAGATGATTTCGATGCATTGATGTTTAATCCGAGATTTGTAGCTACCAATGCTTTTTCAAGATCTTCTGAGTTGAGTATATAAGCATATGCAAATGTTGTAGACTCGTTGGGTTTTAATGATCCGATCCTGAAAGCAACAGATATTGCCTTGTCTTCGTAATTATTTGTGCCTTTTTGTGATAATTCATAATTCGTGCATGTCCAGATTTCTCTAGCGCTTCTATTGCTAAAGCCCCCTCTGGTTACCTTTGCTCTGGCATCCATGGATCCCAATCCGAGGTATTCGCCACTGCCATTTTTTGTGGTGGCTGATGCCAATACCTTTCCACATTCGTTAGGCGTTTGATAGACTATGCTATTGTAAGTTGAGTAGGAGTAACTGCTTCCAGGAGTGTTTACTCCCTGATCAGGGTCTACATTGCGCATGTAATATATACTATCAATGGGAGATAATGTAGTGTTGGTGAGAGTAACTTTTGTGACAAAATAAATGGCACCAGAGGGAATGTATGTTTTGGCTCTAATCGCTAATCCGTTTATTGATCCTTGCCAGGTGGCAGACTGTTCCTGAGGTGTAGACTGAACATCAATGACGCTGCCCGGTATTTGACTTAGCGCGCAAATTAGATTGTTATTGTAATTGTAAGCTCCAATAGAGAGCCCAAATCCTTCTTCGGGGGTTCCCGGAAGAAAATAATCGCCGATATAATTTATCCAGTTGTCTTTTGCCGGGTTAGCAACGAATCCTAACTGCTGGAAGCTGCTCTTATCTCCTTTCCCTCTTGGATGAAAACCGGTAGGAGCATCTATGGTTGATGCAAAATTGCCGCAAGGACCAACTGCCACTTCTACATAATCGCTTTGTAAAAATGCATTTCCGTTAAGTAATTGAGTTTTGAATGAGTCGGTTGCAGAAATGTTATTTATAAAATATAAATTAAACACCAATACAATAAGGACTCTGACAGGATTCATACGCACAAGATTTGATTAAAAGGTCGTATAGCTTGGTATGTCGTAAATTGCCTAAGCTCGGTTGATTTTGGTAGTTTTTTATGCTGAACAGTATTGGTCTCTCCATTGTTCTAAGTTTGAGAGACAACGAGTGTCGAATTTTGAACAATATAAAAGCTTTTAAAAAATACAGGTCAAAGTTAAATATATAATTTAAGTCAACAAGTTTTATAGTTTGAAAAACAATTAAAATTAAATTAATGTATGTTTTTGATTTTGAATGAGTATTATGCAGAATTAAAAAAGAGACTGTCTCGTGTTGCATTCGAGGCAGTCTCCTTTTTATTCGGATACTGAGCACCAATTTTTATCTTGTCAGCAAAAACTTGAAAGTAACCCCGAAATTGGTTGTTGACATCGGATAGGACGTTGATATCAAAGGATTGCTCATGTTGCGGTCGTAGTAAAGCTTGATATTGATCATGGAACTGAATACGTAATCGCCCGACACTTTGATGGTCGTTGTTGTTCCTCCGTCTGTGGGTTGAACGTTGTCACTTTCAATGTTACGCATCAGACTCTTGGTGTCACGTACTGAAAAATCGCATCGCAGGGTCAGATCGTTCTTTACTTTCGATTGCTTATTCTTCATTTTCAAAATCAGGTTGAAGTCCTTAATCATATAGCCGAAGCCAACAACCCATTCTTTACTCAGTATTTCCATGATCTGTGCACTGGTAATATTGAGGCTGAGATTGCGCTGTGTGTTATACATTAGGCGTGTAGACAAACTGTTTTTCAAAGCTGCATCTACACCAATCAAAGGCATGAAGGCTTCTGTAAGGGTTACCGACCCGATATTGTATTGTGAAGAAGGAGTCGGATTGCCGGTGGTGACATCTTTGATGAAACCCATGCTGCCGTTGCTTGCCCAGTTGGAATACGAAGTGTATGCCGCAATTGTGTAATCACAGTTGTATGCGTGGTTTAATGTTAACGATTTTAGGTACTTGGCTACGATTGGAATCGTTGATAGTCCGTCGAATGAAATGCACCAGTTCGGGAGCGACTGCAAAAGCGACGGGAACAATCCCAACTTATTGCCCGAAACCGAATGGCCTCCGTATGCCGCAAGAAATGCCGGAATCAAGACATCTGCCGAATTCGGATTGACGCTTCCGTTTTTCGAATCGTAAGTTGCTCCGGCTAACACATTTCCTTCCATAAAGCCGGAATTAGGATAACGTTGTCCGGCATATTTCTGCTCAATCAAACGGGTAACTTCAGCTCTGTTGGATTTGAATTTCCGATAGATTTCGGAGCTGAAACCATTAGTCGCGTTGCCGCTGCTCTTGAAGAATGTTCCAATGGCGATGTAGCTCATGTGGAAGCCACCGGTATAAGTAGTAGGCATTCCTTTATACATAAATTCCATCGACGTTTGTCCCATCTGGAACCATTTCTGGGCAAGGTCGATTTTAAGTCCCGGAAGCGGTTCAAGATTTAAGCGCGCTTCAAACTCTTTGGTGGTTGCAAACGTGGCCGGGTTTATTACTGTGTCATTCGAAATTAGCCATCCTCTATCCAGAGCTTTAGAGACAAAATCTTTGTCAAAGAAGCCGAGGCTGAAGTCTACACCGGGCGCTGTGCTTCCCATTAATGTAGACTGGCCGAACCATTTGCTTGTACCTGCAAAACCAGGCAGTGTCAGGTTCTTGCTGTACCGGTAGGAGATGCTACCTCTGCGTATCATCATTAAAGTACGTACTGCATAATCTACCAACTGGCGGGAAACTCCGGCATCGTTTGGATTTTGCGTACTGATATTGACACTTGCGTTTACACGTTTTGCAAGTGGCGCTATTTCAATTGTGTTTGCGTCTACCAGTTTGTATTTCAGGTTAATGGGCTTTCCAAGACTGTCCATCGCTGTTATAGTGAACTTGGTCGAATTTAGCCGGTGGGTCAATCTTAACGGCTTATCTTTTTCGATAGTTATGTTTTGCCTGAAAGATCGGGGCCGGTATTGTTGCGCCCTGTTAGTGGATGCAAATTTTTTGTTGATGTCGCTCAGGAACTTAATCTTGTTGTAAAGCATTTCGAAGTTAAACTGAGCGTCAGACTGTGTTTGAGCTGTACTGCTGATCGTGTTTCCGACATTCAGTTTGGATGCGGTTGTTACACCGGTTTGCCAGTCATAGTTTGCCGTGTACTGAATTCGCGCAGTTGTGAAGTCCAGATAGGGCAATTTGTTGATTGGCAGCGTGTAGTTTGCCGTGAACATCTGTTGGTATAACAACGGACGTCCAAGGTTCGCAAGGCTATGTTTGATCGAGTCTTTCCAAACTTTGTATTCGTCGGGGAAGAGGTTCTTGTCAACCGGAACATATGGCTCGTCGATGCGTGAATTTGTGCTGGATGAGAATGTAAATGACAAACCTCTTGTCAGGTCGAGTTTTACGTCAAACCTCCTGTCCCAAAGAAAATCACGGCTAAACGTCAACAAATCTCTCTTGTCTTGTACTCCTCCGGCATTGATTACGTCATAGTCCCGTGTCTGAGTTTGAGAATAGGTACGGGTAATGCTGGTGTTGTACGCAATCTGGCTCGGAATGAGATTGATATTAAATTCGCTGATTAGCTTTAATAGAGGCGACCTCAGGGCTTTCACATTTTTGAATGGTTCCCACGGTTTTGGCATCGTGTTGTATATATAGCTGAATGCCCCACGGTAATCGTTCGAATAGCTGTAAATCACATCAGGGCTTTTATCGCTCGAATGATTGTAAGCGTATGAAAATGAGAAGTTGGCCGGGTCGTACAACTGAGGCGTTTTACTTCTTATGTCAACTCTGGCATTCGTGATGTTAAAGCTCGTTGTGGTATGCCGGGTTTGGGCAAATGATAAGATAGAGTCACGCTGAGCCTTCGAAATCGCTGATTTCAAAGCGTCAGACAACAAAATGTCGCCATCCAGCGGATTGTATTTCGGTCGTATAATTTCGTTTGACGTAGAGAAGAATACCGGAATATTCACCTTCGCTTTTTCCGGGAAGAACTTGCCCAGTTGAACGGTGGTGGATATATTGTATTGATACTCATTGTCCAGACTTCGGCCAAGAATATTTTGTTCTATACTTCCAAATCCGGCTGTGACGAACTTCCCTGACGCGTTGATCATTCCCAGATCAGAGAGAGCAACTGATGCGTTTGCCGTTCCGGCCCAGCCTCCACCTTCTTCAAAATCGTTGAGGCTAAATTCATCAAACCATACTTCTCCGTTCTTTACGGCGCGACTGTTATTCCTGATACCAATCATCACAGACTGGACATCTGCAAGGCTCGGATTTCCAAGAACGGTTACTTTGTTCTTCGGATTGGAAGGGTCGTAATATGAATAAGGGGTGGTTAATGTTATACCAGCATTGGTTCCCCTTTCGGCATTTCTTTGTTTTTTAAGATTGGTCAATACCTTTAGTGCAATGTCAAATTCATTCTCGGATGGCCAAACCGTTGCACGATCTTTATCGCTGCTTTGCTGATAATGCCCTGCATCCGTAAGTTTCAGCGGAATTTCATATTCGTAATAGTTGTTCGTGAAGTCAGATCCCAACCGGATAAACGCTGTCAGTTCGTAATCTTTCAGGTTAGAATTATCGTCCGACACTTTTTGTGCGTGGGCAAACATATGAATGCGTTTGTACTGACGCATATCGTAATTCGTGTTTTTGTAGATGGCTCGAGCATCATTTGTTGCCAGATTGTTGACTTTCAGGGTGACCGATTGTTCGTTTTCCTGCCGTATCTGAGGTTGGCTTGGGTCAACTTGTCGGGTAACACCCGGAGGTAAGACGTAGTTTACCGGCACACGATTAGCATCTTCTTCAATATTCACGGCACCCACGTCAAGATCTCCGGAGACAGCAGGGGTACTGCCCGAAGTGTATAGTTTTTGAGTATAGGTTCTCCAGTCGCCTTTTACCAGATTCAATGTTCCAAAGCGCAGGAATGTCGAATCTTCGAAATTCTTCATGAACATTCTCATGAAGCGGATGGATTTGAAGTCGCTGATGGAGCCTATCTTTTTCTGATAGTCGCGGATAGGAATTTTGAAATGGAACCAGCTTACTTTGGTCTGTTTTCCATTTTTCAGCGTTACAGTTGGCGTTATTTTATCTACCAAATAATTGCCGCCAACCTGTAGGTCTCCACGACGAAGAGAGACTTTATACTGATAGTAATTTTCATACTGATTCAACGTATTGTCCTGGTTCAAATCCTCTACGTCGGGTAATGAAGTAGCTGCCGAAGAGTAGTTGGTGGTTGTGCCGTCATCCGTCGAGTTTCCTTCCGTGCCGTTATAATGTTTGTAACGGTTTAATACCGAGGTTTGACTGGCGTTGTAAGCCGGATTACGGTAGCTTCGGTAATTATCCCCTGCTGGGTCGTTTATCGGGGAGAATGGATCGTTTTGCCACTGGCGTAATGTCGCTGCCGAGACAACGGTTTTCAACTGGTCAACGTAATTTTTGTATGTAGGGAACGAAAACTCACTCGTTGTCGTCAAACCATCAAGTCCCACATCCTGATACTGACGGGCGCTTGAACTGTTGTCAAATGCCAGAACCGTCGATTGCAAAGTAGGAACGCGCCCCCATACGGTTCTTGTAGTATTGGTGGTGTCTCCAAGTGCAGAAAGACCGTTTTCAAAGAATTTTTTGCCGTCTTTAAGTATGTCTTCGGAAAGATCTCCAAGGTTGAAATAAAGGTCACCGCCCGTACTTTTACTCAGCGTATCGTTCACGAAAGGATCCATCATCCAGAAGTCTATATATTCGATATTGGATGATTCGAAATCTGTCGTTTCCAGTTTTCGCATTATCCCGCCCCACCGGCTTTTCGGGTCTTTCAGCTTACCGTTGGCGTCAATACCTTTGCTGTAACTGGTTGGCATTACGTCAACGTTGTAAGGTCCGCGTTCGGTAGGGTAGTACGATACATTCAGTACCGGCAAATAAGACGTTGTTCCATACAATGATTCTCTGTTGGGAAAAATTTCCTGCTCAAGAACCTGTCGGGTTAAGTTGTTGGATTGTAAATCTTTGTTGTTTCTGATGTAGTCAGGTGTCAATGAGGAATTTCCTGAAAATACGGTTTGATCAACAACAAACCAACTCATCATCGCTCTGTTTTTGCCGTAGTTTACATTGTTGTTTAGAGTTGCTTCCGGAAATAACGCAGACGAAGACAGATCAAGAGGTGTGCTGGCGAGGAACCAGTTATAGGGATAAGCCAGTTCTATGTCTGTTTTGGTGCCTTCAAAGTCGTCTATAAACACCTCTCCTTTTTTGGATACAGAATTGGGATGTCCGGCAATGAGTTGTGCAAATTCAGCATTTACAGTCAGGTATGACGGTTTTGTCAGGTTGAGCAACGGAATCTTATTCAGCAGGTTTGTTAGCCATAAAGACTCTGTTCTGTATGAAGTGTTCAGACCCCAAATTGTATTTGAAATAGGATCGCTTCCGTAAGCCACTTTTTGGGTAAGTGGTAACTCGGACAGGTGCATAATAGTTCCTCCGACGGAGAAATCTTTGCTGAAAGCGTATTCCAGGTGCGTTCCGACAAGGGTTTTGCGTTGCAGGTCAAACATGGATTGATTTTCCAGTTTGACATTAACGTTGGTGCCGGATGCCAGAATGCTCTGGTTGATAATGTCTACCGTTCCCATCATATAGTCAACGGTGTAATCCTGATTTTCAACCAGTGTTTTGCCTCCGGCGGTAACCACTACCGATCCTCTCGGAATGTTCATGGCATTCAGCTGTATTTGAGAACCGGAGGTGCCCTTGTATTCTCCTACCAGCCTGAATTTATTCTTGGAACTGTATTGTTGAGCCGTTGTAAGGGTAGAGTCGTATAGCTCCTGATAAACATACTTCTTGGCAATCACAGGATTCCCTATTTTTGTGGCAAGATAACTGCCGAAGGGCTCTACTACAGGGAAAATAATTCTCCCGCCATCCGAAACCGCGGTGTATCCTTCCACATAATCGAAGTTGCCATCCGGATGCGCTTCGTTCTTTGAATCGAGGTTATCCAGATTCAATACTTCGTTCAATGGAGGGATTACTTCTTTCCCGTTTTTGAAAACTTTAATATCCTTGATATAAGAAACATTGATGCCGGTAGAGTCACTCTCATACATTACGTTCAGTTTGAACTTCTCTTTTTGCATTTGAGATGCGCCAACGTTGTAAATGTTTTTCATCATCAATTTCCAGAGAGGAACAGCCGGTGACAGGTTGGTGTTTTTAATCAATTTCACCATGAGCGCTTTAGGTGCTTCAATCGGATCGGAAGAGAATTCACCTACCTGATACGTTTTGCCTCCTGCCGTATATTCATAAGCGACAGCCAAAACTTCATCAGCATTTAGCGCGTTGCGCAAAGAGACGTATCCGAGGCTCCTGTTTATGGTATATTCTGATGCGTCCAGCTTGCGGGCGCTTTCAATTTTTTCGTAATCGCGGCTTCCCACAATTCCCATTGATCCGTAAGTTGCATCCAAAATTGCGTTGGAATTCTGTATGTCGCGGATGCCGGAAAGAGAGGTAACTTCTCCGTACAAAGTGTTCGTTGAGTTAGACGGATATTTGGTGCCGGACGTTGTCCAGTGTGGGTTCGAAAGGTTTGTCGTTTCTCCCAGGTCGGAGAACGCAACAATGTTTCTGGCCTGCGTAAAGTCGCTTCGTTTATTTGTTACCCAGACTTCTATCCTGTTGATGGTTATTCCAGATGTTACATATGGCAGGTTGTTCATCCATTTGTCGAAGTTGTTGCGAAAGTACTGGGACAGGAAGAAGTGCCTGTTGGCATCGTATTTGTCGGCAGCAATATTGAATTTTGTTGTTTGTACGCCACCCTTCGAACTCACCGTTTTGGTTTGCGACTGTTGTTGAGAAGCTACAGCGACCACGTTTAATTTGCCGAACTGTAATTCGGTTTTAATCCCGAACAGGGCAGAACTTCCGGTAATAAGGGAACTGTTGAGTGGAAGGCTTACATTCCCTGCTTCAATTTTTTTTACAATTTCGTCTTCTTTTCCGGTGTACCCTAACTTGATCATTTTCTGATCGAAATCAAAAGATGCTTCAGTGTTATAATTGAGGTTAAGATTGACTTTATCGCCGACTTTCCCGTTTACATTCAGCTGTATTTTTTCGTTGAAATCGAAAGAGGGAGACGGCCTGCGCATTCTGTACGGATAAATCGGATTGTCAATCGTGTGGGCACGGACACCGAACCCAAGTTCTGCCGATCCCTGCATTTTTACTTGCACACCGCCGGGTCCAAACAGTTTGTCGGCCGGGCCAAGACTGAATTTCATGTCGGTAAGCGCAAACTTTGAATCTTCGGTTTTTTGTACTGAATCATTGCGTTGTCTCCAGTACGATTGCATGGATGTTCGTAAGGTATAATCCTGATATTCCTGTGGAGTCATGGAGATAGGGGTGGCAATGTCCATTGAGCCGACTTTTGTATAAACCAGATATAAGCCTGTTACCGGATCATATACAACAGTTGATTTGACGTTGTCAGGATCTTTCAGATCCATCGGACGGCGATTGTCCATGTCAGCTACGCCGATTGAAGATGTCGGTTTGACTGGAAATAATAAGGAAGAATCTTTCCCGTTTTCGTTGTTATGATCACGGGAAACAGGAGGCTCGGTTTTTTGCCCTGATTGTTGTAATCCAGCTACAGGAAGCGCAGAAATGGCAATAAAACAGAGTGTAAATATGAAGAGTAATATTTTTTTGATCACAGTCAGGATTCTGTTAAGTGAATCTTAAGATGATAGACTATAGCAATTTAAGAGCTTGCTTTATGGCTTGTTCAATTGTCAATGACGGTGAGCCGGCAAAGATTTTTTCTAATGCTTTGCTGATATGTGCTTGTTGAAAGCCCAACATCACCAAAGCCTGAGCAGCCTCCTGTTTTACAGAAGAATACGATTCGGTTCCGGTTATTTTAGCTTCGCCGCCTACCTTGCCTATTTTGTCTTTCAGGTCAATGATTACCCGTTGCGCTGTTTTCAGGCCTATGCCTTTAATACTTTTAATCGCTGTTACATTATCCTGAGCAATATGCTGCTGAAGTTCAGCGATTGATAGTGAAGATAATATCATTCTGGCCGTATTGGCTCCAATACCCGATACCGAAATCAATAATAGGAACATTTCGCGCTCTTCTTTGGTGAAAAAACCAAAAAGCAAGTGAGCGTCTTCTCTGATAGCTTCGTAAACGTAGATTTGAGCGCTATCCTTGTTCTCAAGGGATGAATAGGTCGTCAGGGAAATGTGTGTCAGGTAACCGATGCCTCCGGTTTCGATTGTGGCCGATGTGGGGGTTAGTTCTGTTATTTTTCCCTTAATATAATCAATCATTGGATTTGGTTCTGAAATTTAAGATGTTGTGTCTTTACAACTTGTTAGTTGTAAACGTGAAAAAAATGTTTGTAGTACGTAATGTCTACAAAAATAATGGTTTTTTATGATATTCGATCTTAAATAATTGCTTTTTTGTTAAACGAAAAAAACAAATTGAATCCTGATAACTTTTCAGTGGAATGAAACCTGAACCGAATGATGATTGCTGAAAGTATCAGTTTTTTTGCTTTAAGGTCATTGGCTTAGAATGAAAATGGCAGGAATTGAGAATGGGCTGCGTATATTGATTTAGTGCGAGAGTCTTGTTATAGCCACTTTTTCCATTTGAAATAGAACAGAATGACAACTACCGTTATGATCATCAGGAAAATACATCCCCAAAAACCATGTGTCGTTTGAGATCCGGGCAGGTGAACGAAGTTCATGCCGTAGATACTTGCAATTAACGTTGGGGGCATGAAAATTACCGTCAGGATGGTAAATATTTTAATGATCTGATTCTGTTGGGTATTGACAAGTCCCATAAAGGTGTCCTGCAGGAAGTCAAGACGATCAAAGTTGAATCGGGTATATTCAAAAAGTGAATTGATGTCTTTGATGATAATGGTTAATTTTGGTTTGAGGTCGGCAGGAAAGATGTTGCTTTTCAGCATGTTGGATACCACTCTTTGTTTATCAATAATGGCCTCTCGAATGGACATCGTTTTTTCCTGAAGGTTCTTGATGGCAATCAAAACATCTTCTTCGGCATCCGAGTCTGATTTCAAAGTGTTACTTAAAGCGGTGATTTCTTGAGTGGTGTCTTCAATCATGTCCGCGTCAATTTCAACCCGGGTTTCAAGAATAGCAGCAAGAACCTGATATCCGTTGGTGTAGCTTTTGCTATTTGCAAAGAGTTTTTTTACCGTCTCATTGAACGACTTCAGATTTGCGCTTCGTACCGATACCAGAATGTTATTTTTGAGGATAAAAGATACCGCCTCCTGTGTGTAGTTGTCCAGCAGAAATTTAGAGTTGGCAACAATAGTGTCGGCAGTCTCGATATATCGTGAACTTATCTCGATTTCTTCAATCTCTTCTTCTTCCTGAATGTAAATTTTGAGGAAGTCTTCCAGCTGATCTTCAACTTCTTCGGCTACGTCGTTGAGGTCAATCCAGATGAAATTTGAAAGAGGGATTGTTTTTAGAGTATCGATGTCTTTCGACATTTTGAGTCTTCCGTTTTCATGGTAAAATAATCGAAGTTCTGACATGATAATAAACGGTTGAGGGTGATTTTTATAGTATTCTGACTCAGGAATTGTCTTATTGCCTGATCGATGCAACCCAGTTTGTTAGCTCTACAAAAGAGGCGACATCCAGTTGTTCGGCTCGTTTTTCGAGTAAAGGATGTGTAGCCTGTGGGTTGTTGTGCAGATTTCTGAGTGCATTTCTGAGTGTTTTTCGTCGTTGGTTGAATCCGGCTTTCACTACGGCAATAAAGAGCTTCTCATCGCAGTCGAGCTTTTCTACTTTGTTGCGTTTCAGCCGGATTACGCCTGATTTTACTTTGGGCGGCGGATCGAAGACGTGTTCCGATACGGTAAACAGGTATTCTATATCGTAATATGCCTGAAGGAAAACGCTCAATATACCGTAACTCTTGTTGCCCGGAGGCGATGCAAGTCGCTCGGCTACCTCTTTTTGCAACATGCCGGCAATCACCGGAATGCGATCTTTGTATTCCAACGCTTTGAAAAAAATCTGACTCGAAATGTTGTACGGGAAATTGCCGATGATACAGAATGGTTCCCCACCAAAAAGCGAGTCTATGTCATAATTCAGAAAATCGCCTTCGATTAAAGATAGCTGCGGAAAATGTTCTTGTAAGTAAACAACAGATTCTGAGTCTATTTCAATGGCTGTGAGTTGTATCAGAGGATTCTGAAGCAAAAATTGGGTAAGAACACCGGTACCAGGGCCTATTTCAAGAACATTGGTCGGATTCTCCGGGGATATACTGGAGGCAATGCGTTGGGCAATAGATAAATCCTTAAGGAAGTGTTGGCCCAAATGTTTTTTTGCTTTTACGTAATTCATGAGGAGGCTGCTCCGTGTTAATAAATTAGACTAAAACCGGCAGAAAAGCGTATATTTGTACACTGTTTCAAGTATGCAAATTTACCCATAAATGATTAGATAACCTAAAGTTGTGCTAAAAAAGCAAAACGACAATCAAAAGTTTAGAGATGAGGAAAATAGCCATAAAGATCCGTAAGTATATCATTCACTTTATTGACTTCTTTTATATAAAACCTATTCGGAGGATAATTCCGGAATCGCTTTTTCGGTATTTTTTTTGCGGCTCGGCTAATATGGTGTTTGACTGGTGTCTCTATTTTGTTCTCTACAATTTTGTTTTTGCAAAAGAGATATTTCATTTGCCCTTTTTAGCAATTTCTCCGCACATCGCCGCATTTGTATTTTCGTTCCCGGTGTCGTTTGTAACAGGCTTTTTGTTAGGAAAATATATTAGCTTTCAGGGCTCTTCCCTGCGGGGGCATACGCAATTGATGCGTTATGGAATGGTAACCGGAAGCAATATTCTGATAAACTATTTTGGCTTGAAGATGCTTGTAGAACAAATGGGTATTTTCCCGACTCCGTCCAAGATGATTGTGTCGTTGGTGTGCACTGTTTTCAGTTATGTCATGCAGCGTTATTTTACGTTCTCGAAACGATTGTGATTACTATTATTGATTGACTACCATGAATATTCCACGTCTGAAGAATTATGATTCGGGAAATTTTTTCCTGTTGGCCGGCCCTTGTGTTATTGAGGGAGAAGAGATGGCTTTGTCTATTGCTGAGCGGATTGTGACTATTTGCGATCGACTCAGGATTCCTTACGTTTTTAAGGGTTCTTACAGGAAGGCAAATCGCTCACGAATTGATTCATTTACAGGTATCGGCGATGAAAAAGCTCTGAAAATACTGCAAAAAGTAGGACGGGAATTCGATATTCCGGTGGTGACCGATATTCATACCGAACAAGAGGCTGTATTGGCTGCCGAATACGCTGACGTGCTGCAAATTCCGGCTTTTCTTTGCAGACAAACAGAGTTGCTTGCAACTGCGGCAAAAACCGGGAAGTGGATCAATATTAAAAAAGGACAGTTTCTTTCTCCTGATGCCATGCAGTTTGCTGCTCAAAAGGTGATTGATTCAGGGAACGATAAAGTGATGTTGACGGAAAGGGGAACAACTTTCGGATATCAGGATTTGGTTGTCGATTTTCGTTCAATTCCGGTAATGCAAAAGACCGGTTGTCCTGTAATACTGGATATTACCCATTCATTACAGCAACCCAATCAGTCGTCCGGAGTTACCGGAGGTCAGCCTGAGATGATTGAAACGATGGCGAAAGCAGGCGTTGCGGTTGGAGTGGATGGTTTGTTTATTGAAACACATCCCGAACCATGGAACGCCAAGTCGGATGGTGCAAATATGCTACAATTGGATAAACTGGAAGGCTTGCTTGAAAAACTGGTTGCTATCAGGCAGGTAATCTGATTTAGTGGATAAATTCGTCGCCGGCAAGCGTCATTATAACACCAATGACCGCGATGATCATGATGATACTGCCGGTGATAATGTTTACCCATCTCAATCCTCTGACATTGAATTTGTTGCGGAATACATTGACGATGCTGGTAAGGAAGAACCACCAGATACAGGCTCCGACAAGAATGCTCGAAAATCCGATTACAGCCTGTCCGAATTGAGTGGATGCTGCAATGAAGCTGAAACGGGCATAAAGAGCCATAAATAAGAAGATAATCACGGGGTTGGTTACCGTCAGAGCAAACGAAGTGACGAAATCTTGCATATAGCTCTCTTTGGCTTCCGATGTCTTTGAGAGCTGACGGACAGGATTGCTCCTTGAAAGATAAAATCCGAAGGCGAGCACAAGTATACTCCCTGCAATTTGAATAGCAAATTTGTGTAATTGCAGAAAATCAACCACAAAACTCATGCCATATCCGGTTACAATAGCATAAAGCAAGTCAGAGGCAGTTGCTCCTAAGCCGGTAGCGATGCCATAGTATTTGCCTCTATTTAAGGTGCGTTGAATACATAATACACCTATAGGACCCATAGGCGCAGATACGCAAATACCGATAATTATGCCTTTCCAGATAATATCAAACATCCTGCAAATATCGGTAATTTTTTGCAATTTTCTGTGGGGTGGGCTAAAAACAATCGTTTTATAATTGTAAATTGGTTTAATAAATTTATTGATAAAATGCAGTTTTTCCGCCTGTATTGAGGCACGTGGAACTTGCAAAATGTTTTAAGTGAGGAGAATTGTTATATGTCTGAGAATATTGTAAAACTTGAAGGCGTTTCTAAATTGAGTCAGTATGAATCGTTGCTCGTACAATTGAAATCTTTGTTGGGTGGCGAAAAAGATGTGATTGCTAACATGGCTAATGCTACCGCTGCAATTAAGGAAGTCTTTGGCTTTTTCTGGGTGGGATTTTATATCGTTCGCGAAAATCAGCTCGTACTGGGACCATTTCAGGGGCCAGTTGCCTGCACCCGGATAGCATTCGGAAGAGGTGTTTGTGGTACAGCATGGAAAGAGGCGTGTACACTGATAGTTCCGGACGTGGAAGCATTTCCGGGACATATTGCATGTAGCTCTTTGTCTAAATCAGAAATTGTAGTTCCTCTGCTGCATGAGCAAAAGGTATGGGCAGTGCTCGACGTGGACAGCGATCAGCTGGATACATTTGATGCTGTAGATCGCGAATTTCTCGAAAAAATTGGAGCTCTTATCCGGATCAATGATGAATTATAATGTGTCTGTCGGCTGTCGTTAATTGGGTCGGTCAATTGAAAAACGAGAGGGGGTGCTCATGAAAAACTTGCAAAAAAATAACAAAAATAAGCTTCGGATTACGGCAAAGGACTATGTAAAAGCGGTGAAGAAAGCGGATCGGGAGATTGAACTTACGCTGCAAGTTGGCTGGAAGTCAATCCATAAGATTCATAAAAGCAAAAAACGGTATGACCGTAAATCTTATAAGAAGAATCTTGGTGCAGAGGATTAATTTGTTAAATAAACTAAAAACGCTGATATTTAATAGCTTCTTCTTATGAATGTTGATGTTGTTTGTTTCTTGATATATAGTGGTTTATCTATTCAATGTTTGCTTTTTTGATATCTTCGTGTTCGTACACGGTATTGCAGAATAAAAGAAAATAGTATACATTCGCAAATTCAAAATTAACCTGAGCCATGAGTGTCGACAAAAAGATAACCATCAAAGATATAGCGAAAAAGGCAGGCGTGTCTGCCGGAACCGTTGACCGTGTACTGCACAACAGAGGTGAAGTATCGGAAAAAAGTAAGGAAAAAATCAAAGCAACCCTTAAAGAACTGAATTATGAGCCGAACCTCATTGCAAGTTCTTTATCCGCACGCAAAACGTATAAAATCATCTCCCTGATTCCTTTCTTTCAGGAAGGTGATTATTGGGAAGCTGTCGATAAAGGCATTGACAGGGCAAGTGCTGAAATGGATAAATTCAACGTGATGGTTGAAAAAAGATATTTCAACCAGTTTGAAGCTCAATCTTTTTATAATGAAATAGACGCCCTTGAAAATGATGATTTTCAGGGATTGCTACTATCTCCGATCTTGCGGGATAAAAGTCTGGCATTGTGTGCAACAATGAAAAAGCGAGGTATTCCGGTTGTCTTTGTCGATTCCCAAATCGAAGGAGCCGATTATCTGGCTTACTTTGGACAACCTTCGTTCCAAAGTGGTTTTATTGGTGCGAAATTCGTAACTGCGTCATTGCCTCAGGGAAAAAATATTGTGCTGTTCAGAACTTTGCGTAAAGGTTTTATCGGTGCAAACCAAACGCTTCAGCGTCAGGAGGGTTTTTTATCCTATTTAAGCGAATACCGTCCCGATTGCTCGGTAGTAAATGTGGAATTGCAGGCCGGTAATCCTGAAATGAACGAACTGCTTATGCGCAGGGCTTTTGATGAACGTAATAATGTTGGAGCTGCTGTGATCTTTAATTCTACAGCTTATAATATTGCTGCTTTTTTGGAGCGTGAAAAGATTGAGAATGTGACTTTGCTTGGGTATGATGCGCTGAGTAAAAATATTTCTTACCTGAAACAGGGTAAAATTGCCATTATCATCGCACAACGTCCCGAAATGCAAACTTATAATGGCATAAAAGCACTTTTCAATAGTATCGTTCTGAAGAAAGAGGTGAAAAAAGTGAATTATATGCCGGTAGATTTGCTGGTGAAAGAAAATGCCGATTATTATACGGAGTATAAGCCCTATTGAAATCTCAGGAATCTAAAATTATTATACTATTGTCAATTTGGCAATAAACTTCAAAGACTTACAAAATGAAATGAATATGTTGCTTTACAACACTAACAGTAACGAAGATATACTGTAGCAACAATGGAATTCCATTTGACCTTTAAAAAAACAAATTATATACAAATGAAAACTCTAAACAGACAAAATGTTCAGGCTAACACATATCCTGAACGCATTATTCAATTTGGTGAAGGAAATTTCTTGCGTGCTTTCGTAGATTGGATTGTATTCAATATGAATCAGAAAGCCGGTTTCAATAGTAGCGTTGTTGTTGTTCAACCTATAGACAAAGGTATGGTTGATATGCTGAACGCTCAGGATGGCCTGTATCACGTTAATCTGCAAGGTCTGGACGAGGGTAAAGAAGTTGACTCTATCCAGTTAATCGATGTGATTTCTCGTGGTTTGAATCCTTACACTCAGTTTGACGAATATCTGAAACTGGCCGAAAACCCTGAAATGCGTTTTGTTATTTCAAATACTACCGAAGCCGGTATCGCTTTCGATCCTTCTTGCAAACTGGAAGACAAACCTGCAAAATCATACCCCGGTAAATTGACTCAGTTGCTGTATCACCGTTTCAAAACTTTCAATGGTGCAGCCGACAAAGGTTTTCATATCATGCCTTGCGAGTTGATATTTCACAACGGTGTTGAACTGAAAAAATGTATCGAACAATATATCGAATTGTGGCAACTGGGTGCCGACTTTAAAAACTGGTTCGAAACCGCTTGCGGCGTTTATCCTACTTTGGTTGACCGTATCGTTCCGGGTTATCCGAAAGATACCATCGATCAGATCCTGGAAAAAGTACAGGTGGAAGACAAACTGGTTGTAAAGGGCGAAATTTTCCATTTGTGGGTAATCGAAGCGCCTGCATCGCTTGCTGCAGAATTCCCGGCAGACAAAGCCGGTTTGAATGTTTTGTTCGTTCCTAGCGAAAAACCGTACCACGAACGTAAAGTTACT
>JAUZOL010000052.1 GCA_030706455.1 Bacteroidota bacterium | reverse complement strand
TTGTAGCATAATGGCTGTCGACAAACGGGATCAGCTCTTTGGTAACGTAAGTTTCATATTGAAAATTTTTATCCATCGGACTGTCGAAATACCAGCTACCAATTGCGCCATCAGGACAAACCACAATTACATCGTAAGTATCGACCAAAGGAATAAACGATTTGCCCTGCGTGATCCAGTCGTTATAATTACCGCCGTATCCATGAAGCAGATAGATTACAGGAAGGCGTTTGGCCGTTGAATAGTTGTCGGGAGTTACCACTACGGCTTTAATTTCTTTGTTCATCACCTTGCTGTAGGTTGACACGGTTTCAATTTTGGCAGCAAAAACGACAACAACAGCAAACATTAACACCAATAAAGCACAAAGTCTTTTCATTCTGTAATAATTTTTTTTAAGGTTGTATAGAATTGATAAATGAGTGAAACTAACTTCATTCATTTTAGTATCTGTAATTTTTCAAAAATATTAGTTCCTTACTGACTTGCTTAATCCATTCGCGAGCCATCAGTTCGTGACCGAAAACTGTAGGATGAATACCATCCCAAATCCAATAATCGGCTGGAGAATCTTTCATGGCTTTATCAAAAACCGAAGGATAATCGACCACTATGGCATCATATTCGGCAGCCAGTTTCAGCACCACCGCTTTGCGAGCAGCCACACCTTCGCGCCATTTTTCCCAGTTATTTTTGCGGTTCCCAACCGGATAAACGAAAGGAAGACCCAACACGAACAATATTTTAGGGTTGGCCGCCTTGCTTTGTTGCAACAAATCACGGTAGCCTTGCTCAAAAGATGCGACATCTGCAATCGGCTCATTGTTTTTAATGGCATGATCAACATCGTTAATGCCGACAAGAATACTCAACACATCGGGATGCAAATCGAGCGTATCGGTTTTCCAGCGTTGCTGAAGGTCGGGCACACGGTTGCCACTTATTCCCCGATTGTAGAACGAAAATCCGGCATGAGGAAAGTCGGCTCCTACCCGACTGGCAACCGCAAAGGCATACCCGTGCCCCATGATGTGGTTCGGATCGCTATTGCGCCCTCTATTGCCGTCTGTTATAGAATCACCCTGAAAAAGAAAAGTCAGGTGTTTCTCTTTTTCGGATACGGAAAAATCGTTTCGTTTTGGTTTGGCCGCCAACAAGGAAGCCGGGGTAACGGCAGTTGCGATTCCGGCAATAGCGGCCGTTTTCAGAAAAGTTCGACGAGAAGACACGGTATTAATGGTTAATTATTAATGCTTATCGGTTAATTGTTTATATATTTCGTTGGCAAGAAATTTCGCACCTTCGGCATTGGGATGAATGCCATCGAAGACCAATTCTTCGTGCCCTAAAAATGGTTTTCTGAGATCAATCAACCGCACGTGCATTTTCTTTTGCACTGTTTTGATTTTCGGAATAACGCCGTTGACAATAATGCTATCGTTGATGCCCCAGTCCGGATGAAAATGAGGTGCACGGGCAAATACCGGAATCGGATAGCAGAGATAGATTTTGGGATGCGACGGCAGTTGCTTGAACCGTTTTACCATCGCTGTCAGATCCGCAATAAAGTCGGACTGATATTTCCAGTTCATCGGTTTGCTGTCGTTGGTTCCCAGCTTAATAATAACAATGTTGGGATTCAGAGCCAACGCATCGCTATACTCTTGCTCTTTGATGTACGGCAAATTTCCTTTCGAGAGCAAGGTACGAGCGCTGTTGCCGTAGTTGTGTACCTCGTATTTATCGCCCAACAAAGCTTGGAGTTGAGTCGGATAAGATTCTGCTGGTTTCAGACCGTAACCGAAAGTAATGCTGTTTCCCACACAGGCTACCTTGATTTTTGGTTGCGCATATGTTACAACAGAAAGGAGGAAAAACAGCAGTAAAAATGAGTGTTTTGTACGATTCATGCGTAAAAAATTTCAAGTTCAACGTAAAAGTTTCAAGTTTCATGGAGCTACATCTTCACATCCCCAACTCCTCAAATTTTCAAATCTAAAAGCCATTCATCACCTGCACATCCGATTTTCGTTCTACAGGCAACACTTCCAGCTTTTTCAGTTTTCCGCCTTCAACGGTTGCTTCAACAGTGGTATTGTATGGTGCATGCAATTTGAAATGAACATCCCGATTCTTCGGCCAGGCAGGCAAAAGGTAAATTTTCTTTCCGTCCACCTGCATCAGCATCTCCTGCAGTCCGATCATACCGCTACCACCCCAGTTATGGTCGGGCGTCCAGTCGAAACCAGGACCCCAGAACGAAGGAAAGCGTCGGGGTGAATCACCCAGTTTTTGTTGCAGCAGCGTATCGGCAGCCTCGGTCAATCCCAATCGTGCTGCCCAGATATTATCCTGCTTCCAACCCTTGGGACTGCGGAATTTCTTCACTATCGGATCGTAATTCCAGGTATTTATCGCAACATCCAGATCGGGTTTACCCACGCCGTACATTCCCCAGGGGAAAACCGGATAAAGCTGTGGAGACTCTTCGTTTTGCACTCGCATCCATGCTCTGGCCGGAGCGATGGTCTTATGTCCGTCAAATTCTGCAAATTCGATGGGTGGAATACGTTGCAGAAAATCAGACCAAACCTTACGTTCGTCGGCACTCAGGTATTTATCGGGCAGCTCCAGCAAACGGGATGTGACGGTTTTCAGGGCCGCAATAGTAGAAGAGGCATTATACGCCATCTTAAAAGTTTCGGCTCCAGAACCGGGATAGAGCACCAGATGCCCGTTATCGTCAAGCGTTTTTGCGCCACGCTGTTTGGCCAGATATTGGTAATGTTCGTCAAAAAAGGTAAGACAGCTTCTTATCAACGGAAGATATTCGGTGATGTCAGCTCCGGTATAACGCTCTTTTTCCAAAATCATAAAACAGAATTCGAGCGAGGTGTCCCAAAGATATTCGAGCCATGCATTGTATTCCATCCCCTTATCATAGTTTGAGGGACGTTTCCAGCCGTATTCGGCACTGTTGGGCAAACCGAAATTCTCGATCTGCTCGGTAAAGCAAGCACCTTTATGCCCCCAGTAGACTTCGCTGCGCAGTTCGGCATTGCCCAGCATGTTTTTGTAGTAATCGAACTGAGGCTTCATCATCTCAAAATCGCCGTTTTTGAGGAATGGAAAATAAACCAAACGTTGATTTTGAGCGGTCATCAGACCACCGCACCAATTGCGAAAATCGGGTGTATAGTGTTTATTGGCATCGGTAAACACGGCATCGTAGGTAAACAATCCACCGTTGAACTTAGTAGGAGCCGAACCGAAGGCATTGCAACCGAGTTGATAGCGGAACAACTGAAAATTGCGCAATACCGATTCCTCTTTGGAGATTTCGCCGGTGGCCGTCCCTTCAATAAAACTACGGTTCCAGAAATCGTTCCACCATGCGCGGGTTTTAGCCAAAGCTGTTTTGGCATTCTTATCGCGATCGGCTTTGGCCGCTTCCAGCCCACTTTGCCACGCCTTGACATCAGGCGTTTGAAGCGTATGAAGTGTCAGTGTGATCTCCTGCGAACGGGAGGCTTTATCACTTTTCAGTACCCAGCCTTTGAAATCCGCATCCACGTAACGACCGCTCGTCATTCCGGCTGGCGACATTCCTTTTCCCTCAAAGCACCCACCAAACGTCAGGTTCTTCAACGGATTGTACATTTTGTCTTTATAAGCCCACAACCCTTGCTGGCGAACAGTAATGTCGAATACCGTGCTATCCAGATTGTGGTGAAAGAACTCTACTCCTTTGCCCCGGAAAGCAATACTGTCGCGTTGGGTAGTGATATTTTTAACCGGGCCCCATTTCAATGAGTTGGCAAAATTTTCGCCCGATTTTTGCAGGTAATTTTCGTAACGCCAGCTTTCATAAACGGCTTCGGTAATTACCGGCTTGTCTGCATTCACCGACACGTGCACCACTGGCCGCATCACATCGACCCACAAATTGATTTTAGCCGAAACAGCTTTATTATTGCCTGTAACTTCGACATAGCCTTCGCGCAGCTTCAATTCCTGACGGAACTCGCCATCGGCAAACGGATTGGGAGAAAGTTTTACCCGCACACGCCCCAGCTTTAGAAAACCATTATTTTCGTCAAAAGTGCCGCTGCGGGAAACGTAAAAGAGCAGATCGCCATTTTCGACCCACACATTCAGTCCAATATCGTGACCACCGCAAGGCATCGATTCGGAGGAGTTTTTACTCTGCGTAGTCCACACCACGTTGTAGCGGTCGAGGCTTTTGGGTTGAGCCGATGCGAGCAACGGCAGTAAAAAAACACAGATAAATAATAAAACGTTATAGCAAGAAAACTTGTTCATGATTACTGTTACTTGTTGTATTATATTTTATATAAATAGATTATATCCACACCCATAAAATTTCAGGGTCATTTTATTGATCTTTCAAAATTAGCGAAACCAAACGACATTGCAGTGATAACTTCAGTAAACAGCATCTGTTGAAACAAGCTGATTGTATACCATTACTCTAACTGACATTCATTTCAACTTGACGAGATAAAAATCATGTGTTCCGCTTAATCGTCCGTAAAGATCAAAGCCGGTCAACCCAACGTGATAAATATTTCCCAGCCTATCAATAGTCACATTCTTGCCCGAAGCATCTCCATTAACACCTTCCGGAATTATTTTCTTTTCCCAAATAAGCTTCCCTTCACCACTATACATCCTTACAAATGCATTTGCAGGAGGAAGATTCATAACACCACTAACAAGAAAATTATCTCCAATCAGCTTACTGCTGCAAATTCCTTTGACCGAGTCATGTTTGTCTGTACCAAACTGTTTATTCCACAATATTTCACCCTTCCGGTTTAACTTCTCCAGAAAACAATCGCCTTCTCCCAATTGAGAAGATGCCAGATTGCCTGCCGTTGTTCCTCCCAGGCAAATATTATCCTTATTATCAACCATTAAGCAGGTTGGAATATCAAAAGATTCAGTACCTAATTGAGCAAATGTAATTGGTTTTCCCTGCTCGTCCAACCTACAAATAAAACAATCCATCATCCCTTTATTTGAAGAGAACAGGTTTCCAAAAGTGCGACCTGCAAGGTAAATCCGTCCTGCGTTATCCTGAGCCAGACAGTCACCGCCATCGCGCAAACTGGTACCAAACTGTTGTACAGAAACAAGCCGCCCTCCGGAAGTCAATTTCATCACAAAAGCATCTTCATTTCCCTGGGATGTAGAACCCAACTTACCGAAAGTAGATCCGGTAACATAAACCGACTGATCTTTGGATACCAGGATTCCCAATCCGATATCGACACTGTCGGTTCCAAATTGTTTAATCCACAATTGCTTGCCCTTTGATGAAAATTTTGCAACAAAAACATCTTCCTTCCCGAATTTCTTTTCACCCAAAACGCCATCAGTAGTACCCGTAATGTAGATATTACCGGCATCATCCATAGCCGACCCCTGAATATCATCGTCCTGATCAGAACCGAACTGACTTGACCACAACAGATTTCCTCTTCCATCTATTTTCGAGATAAATCCATCTTTTTTACCAAAAGAACGCTCTCCCATCTTGCCATCGGTATAACCCGTCACATAAACATTGCCGAAACGATCAATCATATGATTGCGAACATAAACTTCTTTATCACAACCATATTGCTTACCCCATATCAAATCAACAGAAGACTGTGCAGACCCGAAATAACAGGCAAGAGATAAAAATACTGTCATTAGCCCTTTTCTCATCCACGCAAAACTAGTTGTAGATGGCCGGACGTAACTCGCATGACATTGTTCATCCGTGTTTGTGTCTTTTACAAAACATGCTCGATTCATGATGATTTTCATTTGACCAAATATTTAAAGGTTAAAGAGAGAATCAAAGACAGTGAAACAAAATGACGTTAAGCATTCGTTCGTCATTTATTCTTTACGACCACTACAAACAATCATCCACATTCAGGAGCAGAGATCCGTTGTCTTGGTAGAAACGCTATGCCACACCGATCCGGAGCGGCAGAGCCTTGATGTCTAACAAACGAACAAAAGCCTCCATCTTTAGATAGAGGCTTTGTGTTTTTGCAATCCGTATCTTCAGAATTTCACAAAGATACGAAAAACTTTGCCCGGGTCGGATTGCCAGTGCTTCATGGCTTCCTGCGCCTGTTCGGGTTCGTAAATGCCGCTGATGAGTTCTTCTTTCGGACAGGTACCGCGTTTCATGTATTCTATCACGGCTCGAAAATCTTCCGGCATGGCATTGCGCGAACCGCGAATATCCAACTCTTTCTGTACGAAATATTTGGTTTCGAAAGCAATTTCCGTCTTGGCATAACCGATGCACACCACGCGACCGGTGAAGGCAACTTCGTTGATGGCCATTTGGTAGGTAGGAGGCGCTCCCACGGCTTCGATCACCACGTCGGGACCTGCATTATTGGTAATGGCCTGCAAACGGGCATGTACATCTTCGGTTTTGGAGTTGATGGTATAAGCCGCACCCAAACGTTTTGCCAAAGCCAGTTTGCTGTCATCCACATCCACGGCAATAACACGGGCACCACGCAAGGCCGAACGCACAATTGCCCCTACCCCGATCATCCCACAACCGATCACCATCACCACATCAAGGTCGGTAACCTGAGCGCGCGATACGGCATGAAAACCGACACTCATCGGTTCTACCAACGCAAAATCACGGGGCGTGATCTCCGCATCGGGAATCACCTTACCCCATGGAACGGCAATGTATTCGCTCATGGCACCATCGCGTTGCACGCCAAAGGTTTGATTGAACTGGCAGGCATTGGGACGGCCGTTACGGCACGAAGGACAACTGCCGCAAGCGGTGTATGGATTGACGGTACAGGAAACTCCCGGTTGGATATGCGCAGGAACACCTTCGCCTACGGCTTCGATGACCGCACCAATTTCGTGACCCGGAATAACGGGCAGTTTTACCATCGGGTTTTTACCTAAGTAGGTATTGAGGTCGGAGCCGCAAAAGCCCACATAACACAATTTTACCAGTACTTCTCCTGCTTTCAGAGCCGGTTTCTCAACAGAGACGACTTTCATCTCACCAGCCTGAACAATTTGTAAAGCTTTCATTTTCAAGAATTATATAAATGACACTATTTTTGAATGATCAATCGACTACTTTGTAGCCTTTCCATCCGTAATAAGCACAAAATGCGAAACAAATCATCGGAATAACATAGGCAATATAATAAATCGCGCTATTCCGATCCATAATATATGCCGTCAACTGAGGCAAACAAGCATTCCCAACGATGGCCATTACTAAGAAAGCCGAGCCACTCTTCGTATTTTTTCCAAGATCGGTCAATGCCAGTGAGAATTGTGTCGGATAGATAATCGACATAAAGAAGGCAATACCCAACATGGCGTAAATTCCGACCATTCCGCCACAAACCATAATCACGATACAAAGCAATACATTCAGCAAAGCATAAGTAACCAGCATGTTTTGCGGGCGAAATTTCACCATCAGGAGAGTTCCGATCCAGCGTCCGGCAAGGAATGCAAGCATGTACAAGCCGAAAAATGTGGTAGCCGTGCCTTCGGGCAATCCGGCATACGAACAGCAATAGACCAAAAAGAGGCTATTGATTGCCGTTTGTCCACCGTTGTAGAAAAACTGTGCAATAACACCCCAGCGCAAATGTGAACGTTTCAGCACGTTGAAATCAATTAGTTTGTCGTTCGATACTTCGCCCTCCACATGGTCGCCTTCCTTGATTTTAGGCAACTTCGAGAAGATAAAAACGACGGCGATCACAATCAGCACCGTTGCCAGAATCAGGTACGGAAGTTTCATCGCATCCGACTCCTGCTGTATGTAACCGGTCCATCCGCCGGGGAAATCGGTCGGCAGGGTTTCGCGGGTGAATTTATGACCGCTCAACACCAGTTTGCTCAGGAACATGGCCGAAATAAAAGCACCCAGACCGTTGAACGATTGCGCCAGATTCAAGCGACGGGGAGCCGTAGCCGGATCGCCCAGCACCGTAACATACGGATTGGCTGCCGTTTCGAGGAAACACATGCCGGTGGCAATAATAAAGAAAATACAAAGATAAGCCCAATACTCTTTAATCATCACTCCGGGAAAGAACAACAATCCGCCGAAAGCAGCCAGCACCAACCCGAAGATAATACCGGATTTGTAGCTGTAGCGTTTCATAAACATCGCAATCGGAATCGGGAAGATAAAGTAGGCCAGCCAGTAAGCCGATTCGGTAAAGGAGGCTTCAAAAGTCGAGAGTTCGCATGTTTTCATCAATTGCCGTATCATGGTTGGCAAAAGATTACTGCTGATGGCCCAGATAAAAAAGAGGCTGAATATCAACAGCAGAGGCAAGGCATAAGGTCGTTTAGACATAAAAAGGGTTTTCAATAAATGGTTATTCTGACATATTTTTAATATAGGGTAACTCTACCAAATCGGTAAAGCCATAGAACGATGCGGCGTTTTTACCCAGAAAGGCTTCTTTCTCCTCCTGACTCAACTCATCGGTTTTCAGTACAAAGTCATACGACATGCGGTACGTAATGGCCGTAATGGTGCGCGGATAGTCCGAGCCCCACATCAACTTCTCGATACCTACCTCATCGGCAGCCTCTTTGATGGCTTTCACCGCTCCTTTGAACGGATAAAACTCGGAGTTGAAGAGCCAGGTAATGCCGCCCGATTCGATACGCACGTTCGGATGACGCGCCAGGCGGATTTGATCCAGCCAGTTGGGTTGAGTGACCATACCGAAGTGTCCGACAGCAATGCGTAACTTCGGGAACTCTTTGATGATCTCCTCCATTTCGGCTACCTGTTCGTTGCCGTCAGCCAAATCGACAGAAAAGAGCACATCGTTTTGCTCCATCAGGCGGAAAAGCTGCATCATCTCGTCGCAAGTCAACCACACCCGTTTATCGGACATAATCAGCCGTCCGGCAGGCAGTTTGATAGCACCAAAACCTTGCATGATCAATTCCTCTCCATGTTTCAGGTAGCCCGGCACGCGGGCATCCACCATACAGCAACAGAGAAAACGGTTCGGATATTTGTTCTGAACCTCCCACAGGTAGTCGTTTTGCAGTCCGTCGATATATTCCTGTGTGATGACGGCAGCCGACACCTGCGCGTAATCCATATTGGAGAGGAAAATCTCGGCCGTATTGCGCCCGTCGGTAATAAACGGCGGCACCATTTGCCGGATCTCGCCCATAAAAAGGGAGCGTCCGTTCTCCAGCGTCTTTATTTTCATTCCGTTCACCTCGGTATCCTGATGAAGCCAAAGGTGAGCATGTGCATCGATAATTTTCATACTTTACAAGTAGTTAGTAACAGGTAGTTAATCTGCTAATTTTAAAAACAGACAAGTTCTTCATTAACGATTGTGGGTATAAAATGTGTCGGATTGTGGAACTGCGAAAGCATCCTCGCTGAGCAATCCACGTTGCGTAACAAATTGCTCGCAAACCTATTAAAATCGGCATATTTTATGACCCGTTGTTGGCTGCGGGCTATTCAATTTTAAACACAATAGATGACTCAAAGGACATTTTTGTCGGACAGGTTATCACAAGTCCATCAGATTCCTGTTTCCATTGTAGTTGCCCCTTGTATCCTAGAAGTTTTACCGTTTTGATTGGTTTTTCTAAATGCTTAGCATCCGTACCAAGCGATTTGATTTTCAAAATTGTTCCAGGGGCAGGCGCAACCATACAAAATGAATAGAGAGCGCCGTTTTTACCTATTGTAAAACGGAAGTCCTGAGAGTCGAATTTAAATTCAGCTTGTTTGCGTCCCAATCCTCCACCGGGAAGCATTTTCAACTTACCGTTGACCATTTCTCCTTCGCCGGGAATGATCCATGCGTGGCTACCATAAACTGCTTCGCCATTCCGCCGCATCCAAACGCCCACTTCCTTCAACATTTTCAGGCTGCCTTTGTCAAGCGAACCATCTGGCAGGATGGCTATAGAAATAGCTGCATTGCCATCACGCGCAATAGCTTCAATAATATAACGAATCATCATTCCTGAATGATACACAAAATTTGGTGCATAAAACCAATCGCCTACCGGAGCTTCTCCTATCCAGGGTTGGTCTTTCTTAATAGATTCCGGGAGCCCGAATTCTTCAGTATTGACAGTTCCATTGGTCTTGTGGCGAAATTTCACAATACTAAATGTATTTACTACCCCACGACGATTGAGTGTTCGGTTGTAGTAATCTGCCATTACCAACGGCATAGCATTCGCTTTGATGCCTGTGCCTGTTCCGTTGCCGGTAAAAGGTCCCTGAACGGTCCCATCGGTATAAATAAAATCGGGGTCGTAATGTTCTACTACATCCATCATCCGCAAGGCCCACTGGGTGGTGTACCATTTGGCATAATCTAAATGGTTTGTAAATATACCAGCAGGTGCCGGCGACCAATCCTGATGAGCTTTCTGGTCAACACCTTTGTATTCTCGTAAATCAATGCCATATAGCAAACGGGGATCGTATCCTTCCCACCATTTACCTTTACCATCAGCCAGTGTGAGGTTGCCATCGTAAGGAATGCCTTTCTTATCTCCCACTGTATCGCAGCCAAACGCGGTTTGCCACCACCACCATGTATATTCGTGATGGAAGGTTACACCAAAATGCATATTACTGGACCGACAGGCCTTGGCCCATTCACCAATTAAGTCGCGCTTAGGACCTATATTGACAGAGTTCCATGGCTGATACTTCGAGTTCCACAAATCGTAGTTGTCGTGATGCACACCTTGAATCATCAGAAAACGGGCACCTGCATCTTCATAGATTTTTGTAAGCGCAGCAGGATTGAGCTTGGTGGGGTTCCAGTCGCGCAACACCTCCTTATAACCAGCTTCTGAAGGATGACCATATTTTTTTAGATGGTTCTTGTATGCAATTTTGTCTGATTTGTAGAGATTGCGGGCGTACCAGTCGCCGCTTTCGCCAGCCGATTGTGGCCCAAAATGAACCCAGATGCCAAATTTTGCTTCGCGAAGCCATGCTGGTTCACCGGGATAATTCTTTTCGATTGATTCCCAGTTTGGTTCAAAAGGTCCGGATGCAATGGGAATATCCAGCTTTACTTCAGGAAACGTTTTCCAATCTCCCATTTCCACACTGTTTAGAGGTTGCTTTGGTGGAATTTTCGGAAATGGAGAAAGTAAATTTGCGCTGCCTGCTGATTGTGTTTTAACGATATTTTGGGCATTTGCACACACCGCCAATATCACTAAAAAGCTGAGAATGATGTTTTTTTGCATGCTTTGTTTTTTAGGAATGTACCTTTTTAGCTGTTCAACCAGGTATCTCTGAATCGCGGCTCAAGGATAGCCTGTACCTCTTTCAACAACTCTTCGGCCAACGGTTCGTTAGCCCAGCGAATATTGTCGAGCACCGCTTCTGAACGGGTGGTACTGAACAGAGTCGTTGCAATGCGTGGATTAGCAGCCGAGAATTTCACAGCAAGTTGCTCAATCGATTTGCCTTTGCTCTGGCAGTGAGCCACTGCCTTGCGACAAAGATCCTGCAAGGGTTTCGGAGCCGGATGCCATTCCGGAGCGCCACGGTCGGTCAGCAATCCCATCGAAAACGGAGAGGCATTGATTACGCCAATACCTTTTTCTTCGAAATAATCGAGATAATCAGCCAGCGCATCGTCATTGAGGCAGTAGTGGCAAAACGAAAGTACGCTTTCCACCGTACCGGCCGGCACGTGATCGATCACATATTTGAAGTGACGGAGCGTCAGGTTGGTGATGCCCACGTGTTTCACAATACCTTTGTTGCGCAATTCCACCAAAGCAGGCAATGTTTCATTCACCACTTGATCGAGGTCGGCAAATTCGATGTCGTGCACATTAATCAGATCGATATAGTCAACATTGAGGCGTTCCAGACTTTCGTAAACGCTTTCGGTAGCCCGTTGAGCCGAATAATCCCAGTAATTCACCCCGTCTTTGCCGTAACGACCCACTTTGGTCGACAGGTAATATTTGCTGTGGTCGATTTCTTTCAGCGCTTTTCCGAGTACCTGTTCCGCTTTCAAATGTCCGTAGTAAGGCGACACGTCGATAAAATTGATGCCGTTGTCAACCGCGGTATGAACGGCAGCAATGCCCGACTCTTCTTTCAACGAATGAAAAACGCCACCCAGCGACGATGCGCCGAAACTGATATTGGAGACTTTCATGCCGGTTTTCCCGATCTCTCTGTATTCCATATTAATCTATATATTAAATAATTATATTTGTTTGAATTTGGATTAAATTCATATAACTCCGTCCTTTAGGGCGGAGTTATTCGTTATTGCTCGTTTCGTCGAATTTATTTTTTGAGTGCCACTTTGAACGCTACAACCGAGTAATCAGGGAGTTTCGCGGGCTTCTTGATGACCAGCGCATCGTTGTTCTGCGTCCAGCTGATTTTCTCTCCACTGCCCAGCAGCGTAACGGATGCGATTTTCTTTCCGGCTAATTTGCCGTTTTTGCCCAACGATTTCAAACGAATATTTTGCGTCGGGTTTTCCATGCAAAATGCGTAAACAGCTCCCTGTTTGGTGGTGTAACGGATATCGTCGGCAGTGTATTTGCGCACATCCTTCAAGCCTCCGAATTGTCCTTTCTCCTGCGACTGGGTTGTCGACGGTCCTTCGCCGTAAACTTTCCATGGGCGTGACCCGTAAATTCCCTCTCCGTTATCTTTAATCCATGCACCAATGCCTTTGAGGATAGCCACCACGTCGGGTTCCAGATCGCCTTCGGGTGTCTGCACCACATTCAGCAACAAGTTTCCGTTTTTGCTGACAATGTCCACCAGCATCTGAATGACCTCGGGTGCGGTTTTGTATTGCTGACCGGTACGGTAAAACCAATCGCCGATAGAGGTGTCGGTCTGCCACGGATAAACGCTGATCGAATCGAGGACGCCACGTTCCACGTCCTGCACAAAACGGTGATCCGATGGTTCTTTGCAGGTGTAAACGGCTTCGAGTTTACCATTGTGCTGTGTCATGTTTTGATTGTAGAAATGCGCAATAAGGCTTCTTCCCACCTCATTTTCAAAAGGAATTTTGCTATCAGAATAGAGGAAATCGGGATGATACATATCCACCAACTCTTTGATGCGATCGTACCATTCCTTTTGCCACGCAGGATTTTTCGTCATCCAGCCAGTGTCGTCGGCCGCTGCCTTGCCATGATACAAATCTTCGTAGCGCGGATCGTTGCCATCGTAGGGAACGCCGGCTTTTTCACCTGTTTTGTCGGCGCTATGCGCTTTCTGATACCAGGTGTAGCTTGCGGCAAGGTGTTCGGAAACGCCAAAATGCAAACCCTCTTTTTTTGCGGCTGCCTGCCAGATACCGACCACATCTTTGTGCGGCCCCATGTTCACCGCATTCCATTTGTGCAGCTTTGAATTCCACAAAAAGAAATTGTCGTGGTGCGTTCCCATCGAAACGAAATACTTCGCGCCTGTTTCTTTGTAAAGCTTCATCAACGCATCCGGCTCCCATTTTTCGGCTTTCCACAAGGGAATAATATCTTTGTAGCCCTTTTCGGACGGATGGCCGTAGCGCTTCAGGTGATCTTCGTAATAACCTTTTTCCCAGGATTGGCCGTCCTGCATATACATATTACGTGCATACCAATCGCCTTGACGAGGTACTGCCTGCGGACCCCAGTGCGCCCAGATACCGAATTTGGCATCACGAAACCATTGAGGATACTGATACTGTTTCAGAGATGCATCGGTCGGTTTGAATTTCCCCGGTGCAATCGGGAACTCCTGCTGCGCCATAGATTGGGAGCAAATACCCGTAAAAAGAGCAATTATCAAAAGCCATTTCACATTTTTCATTTGTTCAATCGGATTAGAAGGTTAATATCAGGACAATACTTTTGTGTAATTTCATCAATTGACAGCTGCAAAGATACTTGTAAACCAGACAGAAAGGTTGTATATAAAAATCAATTTTGTGTATAGAATAAACATTTTTAATTTTGCAGGAGAATTTCGAAGAACCAAGAGCCAAGAGACAAGACCAATGAACCTGGAGTGTTTATTGCATCCTAATATTTTCAGACCGTCCTTATTTCTTGTAACTCACTCAAATTAAAGTCTTGATTCTTGACTCTAAATACAAATCCATGTCCACCCAACCCGAACAACAAAAATACGACCCCTGGGAGTTGCAACAGGAGATTGCCAACTTCAAAGTGACGGTTCACTGCTGCCGCTACTGGATACTTTCCGAGTGGGAGTGCAAAAACATGTCGTTCCCTTTCTGGCGATTGTATCACAGTCGTTTGGGTGGATCGTACGTTCTGTTTGAAGGAAAAAAGATAGAACTTTCGCCGGATAAGATCATTATCATACCGCCCTATACTTCATTTTCGTCGCAGTTAAAAGGAACGAAACCCAATGAAAACATACAGGGCATCCGGATTCAGCACGAAGAGGAGATTGCGCTTTATCAGAAACGGGGGATGACCGACCAGATGTTCGTACATTTCAATCTGGGCTACCCCTACGACCAGATACGGCCGGATGTGTACGAAATAACCATCGACCCCGAAAGAGAAAAGATTGTCCGAGAGATTGAAAACGACCGCTTGCAGGAGCCTAATGCGATCGGTTTTTCGTCCAATCTAAAGCTCGTCAGTCTTATTTTATCGGCGCTTCAGCAGATTTCGCCGCTATTGTGGCAGCGCCCCGAAACCGACAACCGCATTTTGAAGATTATCCGGTACATCGATAAGAATCTGGACAAACCCTTGAATAACGAAACCCTGAGCACGCTGGCCAATCTGGCGACCAACTCCTTTGCGCGGCTCTTCAGGGAATGCATGAACAGTTCGGTGCAGCAATATATCCAGCAACGGCGAATCGATCAGGCGGTTATACTCCTGCACCACTCCGACCTCTCGATTGATGAAATCTCATCCCAATGCGGCTTCTACGACCGACATCACTTTTCGCGCGTATTCCGGAAACAAACAGGCATCCCGCCAGGATCGTACCGGCAAAAAATGAGGGCAAACTGATTCTATTTTTTTAATATTCTGTCTTTTGGAGGCGGATTTAAATGCAAGGTGTTTCGATATACATAACCTCTTCTGTAGCTTCCTGTATTACCCCAGTCGTAATAGCAGATAACTTCTGCGACTAAAGAATCTCGCTCATAACCTATTACATATACACAAGTATCATAAGGCATCGAATTAATTGGAAAATTAAACATTGGCGTCATATTGCCATGTTCCATTTTTTGATAATAATCAATCAAAGAATCAATATATACTCTTTTTTCTACATACAATACAGGATTCACAACATTTTTGTCATATTGCTCATAGCAATACATTTTCTTCTTTGACGTTATGTTTTCACGAAATGTTTTTTCGACAATATACCCGATAATATTCCAGATGACAATTATAATGATCGATAGAAATATAATTCGAAATATTTTATTAGTTTTCATTTGTTGCATTTTTTATAACCGTCTAACATTCATATATTATTCGGTAGGATCTCATTTCTCCCGTTCGGCGTAGGCTCCGCCCCAATCTGCTTTACACGCTACGGTGAACGGAGCAGACCTGTAAGCCTGCTCTTTGCTATTACTTATCCATCTGCTACTTCACCCTTTCTCTGCACACGACTCGTTTATTACTACTTTTCTGCATTTCATAATGTGCTCTACCGCGTGATTTGCCCACACGAGGGAACTCGTGCGGGAACGGAGAGATTTTCAAATAGTTATTAATTCATCAGCAAATCATACTTATGATCCCATATACCGTAAAAATAAACCATAGTATCATGTAAAATAAAACAAAAAATGAAGATTTAGTTTTGTGCTTACGATATACAAGAAAAGCTATAATAGTAAATATGGTAGTAATAATTAGATATAATATCGCTACGTAAAAGACCAACTTGACACTATTGTCAATGTTTTCATAAAACACAGATAAAAAACTTACGGCAAAACGTGAATTTAATAATAGTACAACATGGAATGTCGCAAAAACAAACCATTCGTTTTTAATTATTTTAGAAGTATTCGTCATGTTAGAGAGTTTATTTTGTAAGTATTTTCCATGAATTGGGGTCTTTGGGTGATACAAATTGATAACCTCTGATTCGGCGTAGGTTCCGCCTACGCCGTTGCTAAAAAGAAAGCTCTTGCTTTCCAAATACCTGTCAAATGTAGCTATATTTCTTTCAAACAAAAAAGCAACAGCTTATTAGGCCATCGCTTTTCTCTCTTTTGCAAGGCAGGAGCCTTGCATTTATGTTCGACGTAGGCAGAGCCATACGCCGAACCCCGATCTGCTTTACACGCTACGGTGAACCGGAGTGGTTTTTAACCGCAACCAGTTACAAACTGATTCTATTTTGCGTCCAAGTTACACTTCGTTAAACTTGAACGAGAATCTGCCATACTTGCGCCATCAGGGGTTATGTTGTCTTGATTACCATTGACATAATTAAAGTCATTACCACCACCACTCAGAAGAATTGCCAATACCATAAGATATTTCAGAATAAATTAGTTTGCGATTTACAAATTTCAGTTTTAATATTTTATAGTCATAAATTAAAGGAGGAACTAAACGTTTATCGACAGTATATTTTTTATAATCTTCAGGATATCTTTCTTTAAGAATATCTACAACCGGATTGATCTTCTGATTTTTATGTACTGTAATAATTTCATTTGGATAATCTCCGACCAATATTACGTCGTATTTTTTGTATTTTAGAAAATCAATAACAGATTTATGAATAAATGGATATCCCCCTCCACTAAGATGAATTTTAAAATATGTGCAATTCTGGTTTTTTTTAGCGTCTATTTCTATAAAGTCAAAATCTTTTCTATACTCATTTAGAGAATCAACATAACAACAATATTGATTAAGAGCAGATTCAAAAGTTTTGTTGTCTACTTTAAAGTCATGTTGTCCACACGAAAATAGACAAATCAAAAACACTAAAAGTAAGGTGCAATATTTCATCATATTCGGTTTTTGAGGGAATGTTTATTGAGAATTAATTATTTCATCTGGAAAGATGCTCCCGGTTCGGCGTAGGCTCCGCCTACGCCGTTGCTAAAAAGAAAGCTCTTGCTTTCCTAATGCCTTCAAATGTAGCAATATTTCTTTCAAACAAAAAAGCAACAGCTTATTAGGCCATCACTTTTCTGTCTTTTGCAAGGCAGGAGCCTTGCTTTCATATTCGACGTAGGCCAGAGCCATACGCCGAACCCCGATCTGCATTTTAATTGTCCTTCCTTTTTACCGGTATCTCTTTCCATCCATTAGGTGGCGCTATTTTGATGCTATCTGGCACTGGAAAATCTTGCAACAATACTGCATTGGATGGATGAAGAGAATCAAACCGAACAAAATAACGACCATTTTTTCGCTTAGCTCCGCTGCTATGATCATATATATCTTCGCATTCAATCTTTTTATTTCGACTTATGAAATTGAAATAGATATTAGTTGATGCTCTACTTGCAGCATAAGTTCCGGTAGTTATACCTATTGCATAATGAGCTCTTTTATCCCTAAAATATTTCTTTCTTCCTTGATAAGAAAGAGGAATCAGGAATAAAAGCACAATCGAAACAATAGCTATTTTTCCATATTTTGTCATGATATTATGGATTATGTTTTGCTAACCTCACTGATACTCATTTCGGCCCGTCGTAATCGTAACGAAAGAAATTAAAAGCAGCTGTACCGCCATCATTCAGTACATTGTACGAAAACAATGCTACCCGGGCACCCTTCCAATAGCCCCATTTCGGTTCAAAGTCGGAACCTAAAGGCAGGAATGTTTTGTTGTCGAAGCTGTAATAGAAACGGCTCTTTGCCGCAGGAATATCGAGCTTTAGCTTCAAGAAGAAGCTCTTTTTTGAAATGGGTATAGCCGCAGATTCTTTGCCGTTTGTTTCAACGAAAAGAGACGATTTACCCGCCTCGTTCTTTACTCCAATAGACACAAATTCCTTGCCCATGCAGACCAATCCGGCTTTTTGTCCCGGTAACATTCTGCTGGCATCCAGTTGCGTAATTGCCTCGCCACGATCGCCCATTATTTTCTGGGTCAACGTGTTTCGCGCATTCTTCAGATCGGGAGCTTTCAGGGCTTTCAGCGTCAACCAGCCCGGCTTTGCCGTCAGCGACCAGGCTGCATCCACCGGATTGTGATTCCATTGCCATTGCAAACCCAGTTGAGGAGCGCTAAATTCGTCATCCGTCTGCGGAGCGCTCACCGGCGAAACGGCTCCCGTAACCGGCTTTTTCCAGACATACACCGGTTCGCCAATGCCGTTGCGGTCGATGTCGACACCCACTACGGGCCAGTCGTCGTGCCAGTGCATTGGTTGCAGGTGCAACACCCGCCCCACAGCTCCTGCCGACTGAAAATGAAAGAACCACCATTCACCCTCGGGCGTATCCACCATCGCGCCCTGATGCGGGCCGTTAATCGCGGTGGAGCCTTTTTCCAACACCACCCGTTTTTCGTACGGACCATACATATTTTTGGAGCGCAACACCGTTTGCCAGCCTTTGTCAACGCCTCCTTCGGGAATACTGATATAATAATAACCGTTGCGTTTGAACAGTTTCGTCCCTTCGGCAACAGGGCCGGTATACACCGTTTTGCCCTCATCCAGCAGTTTGGTGCCGTCGGAGCTCATTTTGTGCACAATAATAGGGCCGGCACCATAAAGACTGTGTCCCAAATAGGCCTGTCCGTCCTCGTCCCAAAACGGGCAGGGATCTTCCCATTTTGCCACCCGATTCACGCAAAGCAACGGCGTCCACGGGCCTTCTGGCTTCTCTGCCGACGACATAAAAAGGCCTTCGTCGGGCGTACAAAAATAGACGTAAAACTTACCATCGTGATAACGCAGCGCCGGAGCCCACGATCCACCGGCATACCGTTGCATGAAATCGTACTCGGCGCCCTCAATTTTGTTATAAATGCGTCCCACAATGCGCCAGTTCACCATGTCGTCCGATTCCAGCATATTCATTCCCATAAAATGAAATTCGGAACAAATCATGTAATATTTTTGTTCCACACGAATCACATCGGGATCGGAATAGTCGGCGTTCAGCACCGGATTGATGTAGGTTCCGTTGCCCTGATCGCCCCACGAACCGGTATGGTGTTGGGCAAACAAAGTCTGGGCAAAAATCCACAACACGACAAATATTCCCCTGCGTTTTATAAAAAGACAATTCATCAGCAATGTTATTAATATTTTCAACATGACAAAAAAAGCACGCCGCACAAAGATAAAGAAAACTTATCATCGTGCGTTTCAAAGAATCACCAAGTCCCGTTCTGCACCGTTTGCTATTTTGGCCGTATTGCAGTAATTTTGCACTCCAAAATTAAACTGCTATTATGACCTTTCAGGAAGAGATCAAACGCCGACGTACATTCGCTATTATTAGTCACCCGGATGCGGGTAAAACGACTCTGACAGAGAAACTTCTGCTCTTTGGTGGTGCCA
>JAUZOL010000051.1 GCA_030706455.1 Bacteroidota bacterium | reverse complement strand
TGACACCTGGTCATTTGCAGGAAACAGCAACTACAATAGCGATTCGGGTACAATAACAGACCGCATTAATTTGCCTACCGGGATAATCACGACGGAGGATCATCCAATGAAAGTTATTGTTTATCAAACACCTGGAAGTTCGATGGTTAACTTCAAGTTTACGCCAAAATATTCCGGAAAGGTTACTATAGCCATCTATAACACAACTGGCTTTGAAATAACCAGACTAACCGACAAAGAAGCTATTGCTGATCAGGAGACAATTATTCAATGCTCCACAACTCTTCCTTTAGGCTTATATACTTATAGATTAGCTTGTGAAAGCTACTACTATTCAGGCAAATTTATCATCTCAAAATAATATTATTAAGACTGGACTCTTCGCTTGAATCGACGAAAGAGGCTGCCTCAATTAATTTTGAGACAGCCTCTGCTTTTATAGCCCCGGCCATCTAAATCAACCGAGAAATACTTTTTATTTATCACTTTCCGTCCATTACCTCCGTTACCGGCAATCCCACGCATCCGCTTGGCATTTGAATGTGCAACAAAGCGGCAACCGTTGCGGCAATATCCGTTATATTTACCCTCCGGTTCAAGGTTCCGTGTTTTATTTTCCAACCCATAAATAGCAATGGAATATGCGTATCATACGGATTCCAGAGACTATGATTAGCTCCGTGAGAATATTCTGAAGGTGTCCATCCGGCCTGCGGTATAAACACAACAGAACCGCTACGTTGCGGATTATAACCGTTTATCGCCATTGTTTTGATGGGTTCTGGAATAGAACTGACAGCCAGTTTATCCTGATCGGCGACATACAAAATACCCTCCTGACGTTTCAGAAAATCGACGACAAATGCCTTCAGTTTTTCCCTGTCAACCTGCAAACTATCTACCACACGATTGTTGAATGTCACCTGAAATGTACCAACACGGGCAATAAGCTTGTCTGAGCCAAATTCTTTTCCGACTCTTTTCTTAAGAGTACCGGCGACACCCTCATCCAGCAAACCGGTCGGCATCTTATGCTCTGCCAAATAGCCTTCCGAATTTGCCCCGGCATGATCAGCCGTAAGAAAAACCAGATAATTGCCTTTTCCCACTTTCGTATCAAGATAGCTGAAGAATGAAGCCAGATCGCGGTCGAGACGCAGGTAAACATCTTCCAATTCAATCGAATTCGGGCCGTACAAATGAGCCGCATGGTCGGTTGATGCGCAATTAATTGTCAGAAAGTCGGTAGTACCACCTTGTCCCAATTGATAACCGTCAACTGCCGCACGGGCAAACTGCAAGGTCAGGGTATTTCCGAAAGGCGTCTGTTCAAAAGAACTGCGATCCAAAGCAAAAGCTTTTTTAAGATCGTATGGAAAGACAGGTTTTTCGGTCCCTTTCAACAAGCCCTCCCAGGGCGAATCGTCCAGTGTACTTTCTGTATATTGATTGATTGGAAGCAGGGTATTCCATCCGTTTTCAATCAGTTTCTCCACCGGTTTGGTTGCATTAAACAGCTTCACCCATTCGGGCAATTGTTGCAAATAGTAGTTACTTGTAATAAATTGTTCGCTGGCTTCGTCGAACCAGAAAGCTGCCGTTGGATTGTGACCGGCAGGCAGAATAGCAGCTCTGTCTTTGAGCGACACACCCACCACTTTTGACTGAAAATTAGTAGCCATGCGCAATTCGTCAGTGATGGTGGTTGCCATCAGGTTGCGAGGCGACATTTTGCCTTTCGGCGAAGCAGCAACCCCGACTGCATCAACAGTGGAATCGTCCGTACAATAAACCGATTTACCTGATACCGGATCAACCCACGAATTGCCGGCAATGCCGTGAATGGAGGGAACCGAACCGGTAAAAATAGAAGCATGTCCAACTCCTGTTATCGAGGGAATATAGTTAAGCATGGTATTCTCACACGAAAATCCCTCGTTAAGTAAACGTTTAAAACCACCTTCTCCATATTTGTTGTAATAACGGTAAAGGAAATCCCATCGCATCTGATCTACCACAATACCCACCACCAACTTAGGTCGTTCGAGTTGAGTAGATTGCTTGCGTGTCGTTTGGGCCGGCACCAAACCAACCATCGTCAGGGATAAAATAATCAATAAAAAGTATCGCTTGCGAAACATATCTGGTTGTTTAAATAATGAATTCCAATTTTATATACCAACTCCACTTATGGAAAATTCATGCAACTATGGAACGCTACAACTAAAACTCTCCGGATGGCGGCAATTGCGTTGTGCCCCATTGTGAAGGTTTATCGCCCATTTCGAGCAACAATTCACCACCTTCAGCCACATCGGCATGTTCAATCCAGGCCTTATCATACTTCACCCCATTCAAAGTAGCCGATTTGATAAAACGGTTTTTGTCGGAAAGATTCTTTGCCGTAATGACAAAGGTCTTACCGTTCTCTATATGCATTTTTGTCTGGCGGAAAAACGGAGATGTAATCAGGTAATACGACTGTCCGGCATTGGGATAAAGCCCCATCATGTGAAAATCAAGCCATGATGACATAGCGCCCGAATCGTCGTTGCCCGGAATGCCGCAGGAAGTCGCATCGTAATTGTCGGTGATGATCTTGCGGGTACGTTCGCTGCTCAGGTCGGGTCGACCGATCCAGTGATAAAGGCACGAAGTCAGGAACGAAGGCTCATTACCCACGTTATAAAAGCCATTATCGAACAACGCATCCAATCGTTTACGAAACATCTCTTTGCCACCACATTTTTCAATCAATTTCGGCACGTTGTGCGGCACCGATAATGAATATTCCCACGAACCCGCTTCGTAGAAAAACCCGCACCACCAACAAAGGCAATTGGGCCAATCCTGCGCCGTGGGTGTGTACAATAGAAACTCCCGTTGTCCGTTGGCAATATCGCAGGGAATGCTGTCAATCCAGCGACCCGAAGCATCTTTGGGCATAATAAATCCCCTCGCTCCATGGTCTTCAATGTCGCGCCACAGGTTCTGCCAGTTGTCCGATTGCTTCAGAAAACGACGGTACTCGCTCATACGGTTCAATCCTTTAGCCACACGGGCAATGCAGTAATCGTCATAAGCATATTCGAGGGTACGGTTTCCGGCACGCACAAAGCGATCGGAGACATAGCCCAGCGTGTTGTAATCGGTGAGGCCTCCCCGACCCTCTCTCTCTTCGTTACCACCCGGAGGCACAGTCGCGTCTTTCAGCATCGCCTGCAACCCGAGACCGTAATCGATGCCTTTCAATCCTTTCACATAGGCATCGGCAATCAGCACCTCGGCATTAGAACCTCCCTGTGTGCGACCGTTGCAGTTACCGCTGCGCGCATCGGGCAGATAACCGTCACGCTTATAAATCTCGAGCAATGCTTTCACAATGTCCACCTGTCGCGATTCAGCAATGAGCGTAATGAGCGGATGCGACGAACGGTAAGTATCCCAAATAGCATAAAAATCATCGTAATAAGGCTGATCGGATGTCCATTTAGGATTCTCACCCGTGCGGTCGACCGGCATCAACAGGGTGTGGTACAGAGCCGTGTAGAACATTTTCTTTTGATCGGGTGTGGCATCTTCCGAAATCTCTATCCGTTTCAGCAGATTCTCCCAGCGGTTTTCCGTTTCGGCACGCAGTTGTTCGAAACTCCAGTGCGGCACCTCCTGTTCGAGATTTTGCTTTGCCTTTTGCGTACTGATAAACGAAATAGCAATCTTCAACTGCACGGTATCTCCGGATGCATCGTCAAAATAGAGCAAAGCTCCGGTTTTCTCCCCGGTATCGACCTGTACTTTTGTTCCATTACTCAGCTTATTTCCTTTCCATGTACTAAAACGGGTAAACGGCCGATCGGCCACGGCATAGAAATAGACCGTGTAGGCATCACCATTGTTCCAGCCGCCACGAATGCGGGAATAGCCACTAACAGCACAATCCGACTCCACCCGCATCTCCGAGCCCACAAATTGCTGCGCTTCACGCGAATCGGGGATCGGTTTCTCGCCAAGAAAATCACCTGCATCTATTTTCAGGCACTTCGTTTTATTTCCGTACACAAAGCGGTAAAAAGCCACTTTCGGCGAAACGGTAATTTCCGTACGGATATTCCACTTTTTGAGTAATACACTGTAATAACCGGCTTTTGCTATCTCTCGTGTGCGCTGCGATGTTTGGGAAATCGATTCCGCATCACCCGAAAAAGGCATTACGGTGATATTGCCGTATTTCGGTCCCCCGCCGGTGCCACTCACATGGGTTTGACTGAAACCGTAAATCGGTTGCAAGGTATCGACCAAATAACCGCTATTGGATCCCTTGTTGTTGTCTGGCCCGGGTTTTATCATCCCGAACGGACACGAGGGTCCGATGGTTACGTTTCCCAATCCGCCTTTGCCCTTGCCCGTACCGATAAACGGATCAACGTATTGAAAGTGGTTTCCGGCCAACAAAGTATGACCAAAAGCAATAACTCCAAGCAGGTTCAAAATCAAAAACAGACGTTTCATTTTGTACGTAGATTTAAATGATTATACGTAAAGCGATCTGCGCCGATTCTATTAACTCCGTCCTTTAGGGCGGAGAAAAGAGGAACTCGTATTCAGGGCTTTAGCCTTGAATACTTCATTGATCATAGAACACCATATTCAGGGCTAAAGCCGAATCGGTCTACAGCTTTTTAATCTCCGCCCTAAAGGACGGAGTTATGCTAAGTCGATCATCAGACTTTAACTGGTCATGTTGATTTATAAACAACAAACCATTAAAACATTAAGCTAGTTAAGAAATCCCCTTAACACTCTTAATCGCTTAATGGTGAATAGATCATTCTTTGCCCCAGTTTTTATTAGGCTCGGCTCCCATATCGATCAGCAAATGCGCGCCATTCACAATATCGGAATGTCGGAAATAGAATTTATGCATCGGCTTTCCGTTCAACAACACCGACTGAATATAGGGCGACTGAGCATTGTTGTGAGTCGTTTCTATAACCAGCTGTTTGGCTTTATAGTAATTGGGATTCAGCATAATCGTTACCTTTGGGAACAGAGGACTACCCAGTTCGTATTTAGGATCCGCCTCGCAACCACCCGTCATCTGAAAGAGTCCCAGTTTCATCAATACACTGAGCGAACCCATCATTCCCTGGTCTTCGTCTCCATTATAGCCATAATAAGGCGACACCTTACTGTAAGCGCTATCCACCACCATGCGGCTCCAGTATTGCGTGAGCCACGGAGCACCTGCATAATTGAAAATAAATGCCATCTGCGTGCCCGGCTGGTTGGAATAGTTGGTCCACGTGCGTTGATCGTTGATAAATTTACGGGCTGCCGACGGTGCTTTTACGGCACCAAATTCCACCACTCCCGGTTCTGCCATCTCCGGGTGCTCGTTGCAGAAACGATGCCATTCGGAAACTTCAAACTGTTGATTCAGCCGAGCAACTGCCGAATCGGAACCTCCCATCAGCGAAAACAAGCCCGGCAAATCGTGCGGCACAAACCACGTATATTCGGCACTATTGCCCTCTTCAAAACCTTTGTTGGTAATCAGCGGATCAAACGGCTTTTGCCAGTTGCCATGCTTATCTTTCGGCACCATAAACCGTTCTTTCGCGTTATAGATATTCCGGTAGTTTTCAGAACGACGGGTAAAATCAGCCGCATCTTCCGTTTTACCCAAAGCTTTGGATAATTGCGCCAAACACCAGTCCTGATAAGCGTTTTCGAGCGTGATGGTGCCACCATCCTGATGCATACCGTAAATAGTATCGGAAAGCGGATAAGGCACATAGCCATGCTCCATGTAATATTCCAGCCCGCCACCCTTGGAGGTAGTGTGCTCATACCCGATTTTACTCATCATACCACCCGGCAGATGATTTTTCTTCAGGCCGGCATAAGCCGTTTCAACATCGAATCCACGGATACCTTTTTGCCAGGCCGCCACAAAAAACGGCGTAGACGATGCTCCCGTCATCACGTAGGTATAATTTCCTCCCGACGGTCCACGGGGAATCAGGCCTCCGTTTTTGTAATATTCCACAAACGAATTGCAAAACTCTTCGGCTACTTCGGGATAAACCAACTGCCACAGCGTGTTCAATGTCCATTGAGCACCCCAGAAAGCATCGGAGTTGTACATGTTGAATTTCGGCTTTCCCGTTGCGTCCAACGGCAGCTGACGCACTTTCGGTTGCGATCCGGTACAATCGGTATACTTTCCGTCGGCATCGCTGATGATGCGCCGTCCCTGAATGGCATGCCAAAGATCGGTATAGAAACGCTGCTGTTGAAGAGCGGTTCCGCCCTCAATCTGAATACGCGACAACATCCTGTTCCACTGGCTTTCGGCATCCTGTCGCACTGCATCAAAATTCCAACCGGGAGCTTCCGCTTTCAGATTTTTAGCCGCCCCCTCTTCGCTGATGTAAGAGATGCCTACCTTCATCAGCAAAGGTGCTTTCGTTTGGTTGGCAAAAGTGAGCAAAAGCACCCCTTTTTTGCCACTCCATTTGCAGATTCCGTTTCGCTGTTCGGCTCCTGCCTGCAGGATAATTTCTTTTACAGGGCGATTGAATACCGCACAAAAATAGATGGTTGCGCTGCGACTCCGGCGGAATGTCGGTGCATTCACCACATAGCCACGAACCTCGTAATCGCTCACCTTTACAAAGCCACCTTCCGAAATATCCGAAGGCCCGAGATGTTTACTCAGGTCAAAGATAACACCTTGTTGCTTCGCGTTTTGAAACGTGTAACGATGAAAACCGACCCGGTTAGTGGCAGTCAATTCAGCCCGAAGCTTATACTTTTCCAAAAACACGGAATGATAGCCCGGACGAACGGTTTCTTTGGAATGTAAAAAATGCGAAGAATAGTCGTTGAAAAGTTTGGTCTTGTCTCGCATATCAAAACTTACCGGCATAACAGCGACTCCTGCCAGTTGCCATTCGTGCACATGACTGAAATCCTGAATGGAGTCCACTTCATAGCGATAGCCGCTGTCCCAGTCCTCATCAGTACGGTTATCGGGGAACAGGCTCACCATGCCAAAAGGACGGCAGGCCGATGAAAAATAGAACCAACGCGAATGAGCCGAATCGAGCCATGGATAGACCTTATCGACCGGTTGTTGAGCAAATGTTGTGAATGAAAGTATAATCCACAGCAACAACAGTAAGTAACGATTCATAATTTTCAAGAAACATGTTGACATAGTATGACGACTTCTTTGCAACCTTTTGTTCGTTTAGTCTAAGCTTCTGATACACTATGGGTGATGCGAGCTCCGACTCGCATATTTCCATCAGCGATTAGAAATTAACTCCTTGCTTTCGTTGACCTTTGGTTCGCTGCACCCGATCACCCTCATTCCGGGGCAAAATCCAAATTATTTCAGCGTCACAATTCCCGTTGCATTATCAAAAGGCAACTGCACATTACGGGTATCGAAACCTTTCACGTTGCTGAGAACCACTGCCGGAGCTGCTTGCCCACTCATCACGTTGACATTGTCTAATTGCAACTGTTTTACATCATCAAAGACAAAAGCAGGGCGAAAATCTTCCTCTTTGTAGGAAACCCGTACATTCGACAGCTGCAAACCTTCCACATGGCGGCTGTAAAATGCCCACGAAGGCAGTTCGCCAAACATCGAAAATTCAGGATATCCGGCCAGATTTTCGGGAACCTTCGCCAAAGAGTCGATAGCAATACAAGCCACGTTTTTGTCTCCTCCGCCCGGATAAACGATTTCGATATTCTCCAATCTTACGTTCTGTACCGGATGCCCCGGAAGGCCGGTCACAGAAGAAGGAAACACATTGTGCGGATAGCGCAAGGCCGGGCCTTCCATCGGATAGCCTTTGTCCGGTTTTTCTTTGGGCACCTCCACCGTCATATTGCGGATAGAAACGTTACGCACCTGACTGATGACCTCGTCTTTGTTGCGATGGCCGAGACGAACCACAAACGCGTTGCCGGTATTGATAGCCTTGATGTTGCTTACGTCGATATTTTCCAGAATACCACCATCAACCGATTCAATGGCCACGGCAGAACGGAAAGTATCGTACACTTTTATGTTGCAAATAGAGATATTTTTGAAACCGCCATGAGAAGCTGTACCCAGTTTCACGGCATTGGCACTCGAACGGACAATACAGTTTTCGACCGTAATATTCTCGCAGCAATGATTCCGTTTTTCCGATTTGAGGCAAATACCATCGTCATCGGCATTGAAAAAACTATTGGTAATAACCGCGTTCACGCAATCCACCAGATCAATCCCGTCGTTATTCCAGTAAGTATTACTTTCCACCTTAATGCCGTCGAACACCATGTCGCGGCAATTTTCATAACGTTGCACCCAGCAGGAACCGTTTTTGAGTTCAATGTTGCGAACCTGCACGTCGTTACAATCCTCAAAGTTAATCAACATCGGACGATTGATTTCTGCCGAACGCACCTGATGCCAGGGGTTTTCGGTTTTCCATTCATTGTCCTGGATGATTCCTGCCTCAAGCAATGCCTGAAGATCTTTCAGCACACCTTCTCCTTGTCCGTCGATTACTCCATATCCGGTCAGCGCAATATGCTCTGCCTTATCGGCGACAATGAGCGCCGAAGCCGGTCCTTTTCCATAATCAATCCGTTGGGTTGTAGCCAACAGGTAAGCACCTTTCTCCAAATGAAGATCGACGTTCGATTTCAGTTTTATAACGCCGGTTACAAAACGTCCGGCAGGGATAATCACCTGTCCGCCACCGGCTGCAGAAACCTGATCGATCGCTTTTTGAATTACCGCAGTATTTTTTGTAACGCCGTCACCTTTCGCTCCTAACGAGGTAACGTTGACTATCTTCGATTGAGCAAACAAGCATATCGGCAACGATAGCATGAGGACACACAATCCGTTTTTCAAGGTTCTTCGTATCATATTTCCTATTGATTAATAAGTTGATTTCTGTATTTTTTGTATAGTCGTTGTGCTTCCAGCACACTATTTCCCGAAACCTGAGTAGGAAAATCCTTGTGTTGATTTACCCACTGCCATTCCCACTGGGCAATTTCTTTTCCGAAAGCTTTCACATCCATCTCTTTTCCCGCAGCCATTGCTTTTTCGGTTTCGGCAAAAAATTTCTGCCAGCGCACTTTGTAAAAGTCGTTCAGCAATCCGCTCCACTGGCGGCAGGAGTACTCGTGCAAAGGACTGTCGGCATCGCCCCAAAGCGTAATCAGGTCGCGGGCGTTGCGTTCGTAAAGGGCTTTTTCCGATTCTGTCGTTCCGCAACTACGGGCATCCGCCAACCATTTGCCCAACAGAAAATCGCTGCGGGTAGCCAGTAATCGATCCATATCGCCGATTAGTTCCAGATAAGCACTACTGTATTTGTTGAACGCAGCCATATCTTTGTTCTGATAGGCCTTCGTCCACTTCACCTGCAACGGACGAGCATAATTGGCCAATACCTGACGGGTCAGATCGACCAGATCATAACGGAAACCGTCGCTGTTTTTATAGACATCCGCTGTCTTTACAAACAGATCCCAGGCCGGAATCAAATCCGCACGTTTGTAGTTAAGACGCGTCTTTGTCCAAACGGTAACCGAATCAAAAGTCGGGCGACCAGTCAGGATCGATTCGGCACCATCGCGAATATCCTTGCCGTTGTAGACAGTACTCTTTAGCACCTGCCATGCCTTAAACATATCTGCATTAGAAGCGTTAGTTCCTTTTCCATAGCGATTGCGGATATACGATTTCAACCATTTGTCAAGGTCGATAGCCGACGTGCGCCAGGTATTCTCCATCATCAGTTCGTACAACACCGGTGTCTGTTCAATGGCTTCCATCGTCAGACCAATACCTTTCAGTTTGCCTGCATTTTTATCGGCAAGCGCAGCTGCCGGTTGAGAAGCCACATTCTCCATATGCCCAAAGAGACTGATATTACCTCCGAAATTGTGCAACATGTTCCATATCCACGGCTTTCCGTAGTAGGCTTCGGTGCGTTTCCACACCGGTTCGTATTCAGTAATCAGGTCAAGCAGAATCATCTTATCGTTGGGGACGGCATCCAGCAGAGCCTTTACCTGAGGAGCATTCCAGAATTTGCGATCGCTAAAGAAGAGCCAGCCCTGCATCACCCATACCGCCTCAGGATCGGCCTGCCGCATTCCTTCATACACCCGGGCACTCAGTTTCGAGAGAAATTCCGGTTCGTTGGACGGCGGTTCGTTTTCGTTAAAAGTATCGGCCGAATAGAGATGATCGGTTCCAAACAGCGCAGTCTGTTTTTGGAGGTATTTCTTACCAATTTCTGCAAACAAAGGATCTTCCGAATCGAGAATATAGGTGTCGGCAAAACCATTGTTCCAGTTGGTTTGTTTCAGTTTTGCATTGGGAAAGCGCTCTTTGAAAGCTGCCGGAACGTGCCCCGTAAAGGCGGAAAGCACAGGCTTCATTCCCAGTTCGCGTTCGCGTTGCAGAATTTTAAGTTGAAGGTCTTTCTGACGGTTCATCCACGACTGAGGCAGCGGGCCTCCCCACCCGTCCAGATTACCCATCCAGAACCATGAGAAATAAGCCGGACCACAAAAGAAATTTTCTAATTCCTTGTTGGTAAAGCCCATCTCCTTGTACACTTCGTTCCAAACGTATTCTTCACCCGTAATAGCCAGCGGCATATTGATGCCATGAAGTGCCATCCAGTCAATTTCCTTCTCCCAGCGGTTCCAATTCCACCAGCTCATGCTATAGTTGTAGGTACAATAGTTGAGATAGTAGCGATAGTCGTAGGGAGATGATTTTGTTATTTTTTTGTCCACCTTCGGCAGTTGAGCCGGAAGATGCATATTCACGCCATTCCATGTACTCTGACAATGGCAATATTCGTTCAGGTAGAAATAAAGCGCTGAAGCTACGGCAACACCGTCGTTACCGGCCAGCACAATTTTATTGCCGCGGGACGACAATTCAAAACCGTCTTTGCCATTATTGTCAGTCAACGGTTCCACTATAAATTTGTCGGCATGAGCAGGCACAATACGTTTAATCAGCGCCCGGGAGGCGTCCACTGACAGGCCGGCAGCCTGAGCAACTAATCCGACCGTAAGCAATAAACACAAAAAGAGGTTTCTGAAAGTTGTCATAAAAACATACAATTTTGGTTAGTACAATAGATTTTTGATCCGTCAGTAGAGACGTTGCATGCAACGTCTTTACAATCGAGTTTCTGGCTATGACCTACACCTTCAGAAACCATCTCTTTTTGTAGAGGAAATAAAGCAAGGCCAGTTGCAATGCCAACATACCGGTGCCAATCCACACCTCCTGCCACGCTTCGGACAAGGATTGAACCATGCCACCGAACAGAAACGTAGAAGTATATTTGAAGTCGATTACTCCGTGAGCCACCATGTAGATAAGAATGGAATTGGTGCCAATCCAAACGAAAGGCATACACCATTTCTTCATTCCCCACACGTCGATCACCAAATAAAACACGAACAGAAATACCAGACTCAATCCTCCGGCAAAGAGAACAAACGAACTGGTCCACATATTTTTATTGATCGGAAAAACAATATCCCAGAGCAGGCCAAGACCCATCAGCACCACACCGGCACCGCCAATCATCAGGCTCTTCTTAAACGGTGTAATGGAGGCGAATTCCCTGCGCAGAAACTGTCCGGTGAATACTCCCAGCATAGCCGTTCCGATAGCCGGGATGGTTGAAAGAATTCCTTCGGGGTCGTACACCACACGGTGCAACTTACCCGGCAAAAAGAGCCGGTCGAAATACCCCTCCAGATTTCCTTCCTTCGTCAAATCTCCGGCACCATAACCCGGCACCGGCACTGTTATCATTAAAATCCAATAACCTATCAGCAATGTAAGAAAAATAACAATCTGCGTCCGCAACCCGCAGTTCATAAAAATAATAGCGGCAAAGAAACAGGACAAAGCGATACGCCCAAGCACGCTGGCAAAACGGGTTTGTTCGTAACCATTGAATTGAAGAGCTTTATTTACTACCATACCACACACAATCAAAATCAGTGTTCGTTTGATAAGATCTCTGTATGCGTGTCGTTTGGCAATTTTAAGAGCTTCATTCTCTTTTCCCTCCAGCTTTTTTCCGTAAGAGTAAGGCATCGATACCCCGGCAATCAGGATAAACAACGGAAATATCATGTCGTAGAAGGTGAATCCGTTCCACGGAGTATGATGCAACTGGTCTGACATCCATTGAGATACGGGATCGCCGGAAGCTTTTGCCAATGCATGAATAATAATTTCGCCACTGATAATCCACATCATATCGAAGCCGCGAAGAGCGTCCAGCGATAAAAGACGTGCGGATTGTATCCCTTTTTCCTGTTGCATAATCAAATCAATATATAAATACCTTTAGCTTAAAACAGTAATCTTTTTACAACATGTTCGATAAACAAAAGGCTGCCGACCCGCAACAACACAACTCAGCATCACACGTCGACAGCCTTAAATATTAAATCAATCTTAATTAATAACCCGGATTTTGGGTCAGTTTCGGGTTCTTGATCATTGCTGCAGTTGGAATCGGGAAAATACGACGACTCTCGCGTGCATCTTTCTTAAAGCCCCATTTGCCTTCAAATTTACCGAAACGGATCATGTCGTTACGACGCCATGTTTCATATGCAAATTCACGGGCTCTTTCTTTGTACAAATCATCCAGAGTAACAGCCACCCACGGAGTAGAGGTTGTTCTCTTACTGCGTACATCGTTCACCAACGACAAGGCTGTTTGTCCGTTTGTTGCATTGCCGCCACGAAGAATAGCTTCGGCTTTCATCAGCAGAATATCTGAATAACGGAACACCGGCATGTCGTTGTTTTGGTTACGACTGGTTGATGAAGCATCAGGATAGAACTTGATGTTACGATAACCCATATTCCAGGCAATTTCGTCGTTTCCGCAATCAAACAATATTGAATCCTGACGTAGTACAATGTTCGGAGTTAAATTAACCTGATAAGTCATATTAGCATCAGGATCGCTTCCTGAATAATATTGATCGTATGCTTTTTTCTTAACTGTTACCATAATAGGAGTCACACCATCATTCATGTACTGCAATCCCGTCAACCATTGTTTATTTCTGACATCATTCGGATCATCAAAATTGGCATAAAACTCAGGCAAGGTACTCTCCGGAGCACTTGGAGTAAATGGCAGTCCGAACTTTGCCTTTTCAGAACGTGGAACATCATAACGTGCACGATACATCATACCGTTAGTTCCTCCTAATGCCGTATACGACGGATCGAAAGGAATAGCAAAGATGAATTCCGGAGTAGAAGGTCCGTTGTTCGGATAGAACATTTGCAAATAGTTGCTGGTAGTTGCCAATGTGTATTTGCCCGAAGTAATAACATTATCACAGGCAGCAATACAATCATCATAGCGTTTTGTACCTGTATAGTATTCTGCATTCAGATACATCTTAGCCAACAGCGCATAAGCCATATACTTGGTAGGATAACCGTATGTAACAGCATTAACGGTAGTTGTCAGATTAGGCAAACAGGCTTTGATTTCACTCTCTATGAAATTGAATACCTCTTTGCGATCCGTTTTGGCTTTTTGTTCAAAATCGCCATAGGTTGTTACAATAGGTACATTACCATAAAGATCCATCATATAAAAATATGCCAATGCACGCACCATCCTCAATTCCGACAACATCCGGTTTTTGAGATTACCTTCCGGCATGTTTGATTGCAGAATATACATCGTCTGATTGTCATATCCGATAATACGAGACAACCAGTCCCAGCAACTTACAGCCCAACCGTAGTCAGGAGTCCATTCATGATAGTGAAAATTCCGGTATCCCTTATTATCATACCAGTTACCGCCGCGAGCGGGCAATATGGCTTCATCGCTACTAAGCTCGGTAACAAAATAATAATCCATCGCGTAGTTGCCTCTCAAAGCAGCATACACAACACCTGCTGACGCTACAAACTGAGCGGAATCTTTCGGATATGTATCCGGAGTAATCTGGGTTGTGACAGGCACATCCATATCATAACATGATACCAGAAGAGTCGACATTAAAGCCGAAAACAATATGTATTTAAATCTCTTTTTCATGTGTTTATATTTTATTTTTATACTAATGCCACAAGGACTTCATATATTAAAAATTGACATTGACTCCAAACAAAATGGTTCTTGTTTTAGGATAGAAGTTGTTAGAATCAATACCCGGGGACATACCACCCATATTTACTTCAGGATCCACTCCTGTGTATTTGGTGATCACAAACAGATTATTTACAGTGCTGTAAAGACGAACATTTTCGATATATTTTATCGGTTTCTTGAAGGTATATCCCAATGTCATGTTTTCCAAACGCAGATAGCTGCCACTTTCAATAAAGCGGGAAGAATATCTGAACGCATTTCCATCTTTTGCCGATTCATTTGCGGCGTCAACCAAAATATTGGTGTAAGCCGCTGTTGAAGGACGGAACAAGTCTGCACGTGTTGCATTGAATATTTTGTTGCCATAAACACCACGCAGGAAGATGCTCAAATCAAAGTTTTTATAGGTAAAGCTGTTAGACCAACCATAGTTCAGCTTCGGTTGAGGGCTCCCGGCATAACGATAATCTGAGGTAGTAGGATTCGTTGTCAACGTTCCATCTTTTGCAAGGTATTGAGATACTCCAGCACTGTTTTTACCCTGATAAATGAGTGTAAAGAACTGACCCAATGGATATCCTACCTTACGAATCTGCAAAGTGCTTCCTGTTTGTCCGCCACCGTCAGGCTGTGTATAACGAATTGAGTCGCCTCCTGAGAAATAAGGATTGGAAAGACCTGTAATAGTATTTTTATTATGAGCCAGGTTAAGACTTGTTTTCCATGTAAACGTTCTTGTTTTGACCGGAGTAGCCGAAATACTCAATTCAATACCCTTGTTATTAATGCTACCGCCATTAGCCCAAAGACCTCCGGCTGGAACAAGAAGAATATCTGCATCATACCAGTAAATCATATCGGTAGTATTCTTGTTGTACCAGTCAAATGTAAAGCTCAATTTGCCTTGTAAAAGCGAAGCATCCAATCCGAAGTTGGTTGTTGCTGTTTTTTCCCATTTCAAATCAGGATTAGCTGCTTTGTTAGGGCCGTACGACATCATTGAACCTCCGTTATAATTGAAGCTACCCATTGGACCAGAAAGGAACTGTGCTGTGTATGCATTGAAACCTGTTGAGTTACCGGTTACACCATAGCTACCTCTGAATTTCAGGTCATAGAAGACATTCATTTTCTGAATAAAACTTTCCTGACCGGCTCTCCAGGATACACCTACAGATGGGAAGTAACCCCAACGGTTGTTCTTTCCAAATACAGATCCACCATCACGACGCAATGACCCTTGCAGATAATATTTGTCGTTATAGTTATAATTCAAACGGGCAAAATTTGAAATCAAACGAGTCTTAGAGTAAGCCTGATCATAACCAAAATCAACTCTGTAACCATTAATTGTAGAATAGTTACCAAGTGCAAGGTTGTTAAAGCTCATGTTGTTTACCGGAAAGTTTGCATTTGTTGCCTGAAAACCATCACCGTAAATATCATTCTGGAAAGAATATCCAAGAACTGCATTGATAGAATGAGCACCAAAAGTACGATTCCATGTCAACCAGTTTTCAAAAACCTGATTGGTAGTCTGATAATTATTTCTCAAAGCAGAACCACCCGGTTGGAATGTTACAATTGAACGTGTACTGGGGGGATCCGGGTTGTTGTAGAATACAGAACCATTGTACTGATACAAATAGGAATTGTAGTATTCACCATACAGTGCATTATAATTCTGGTATGACAAGCTCATGTCATAAGTAAGACCGAAAGGCAATTTTGCATTGATAGTAAATGCTGCAATCAGGTTGTTGTTTTTAGATTGGCTCTGAGCATTATTAATAATTGCTGAAGGGTTGAAATAGCCATTCTTGGTGAAGTTTTCAAAGTAAGAACCGTCTGCATTCTTTACCGGTGAAGTTGGCAAGTGATAAGCTGTCTGGTACAACACAGCACCCAACAATGGAACGTAATCAGATACAACTCTTGCATTTGCAACCGACAAACCAAATTTTACCTTATCATTGAAAGCGTATTGGTCGAAAGTCACACGGGCAACAATCTTGCTTTGGTTACTTGTCTGGATAATACCCTGTTTGTTGGAATAGTTCAAACTTGCACTGTAGCTGTTATGTTCGCTACCTCCGTTAAACGAAAGGTTGTGATTGGTAGAGTAAGCAGTACTACGCTGAATGGATTTTTGCCAGTCAGTGTCGGCACCGGTATCTTCAGTCAGGTTCTGACTGGTTGCTTTACAAAAATCACGCAGTTGAGATCCGTTCATCAATTTCAGGCTGTTGGTCACATTTTCGATACCGGCATAGCCATTGTATGAAATATGAGTCACACCTTTTTTCCCTTTTTTAGTGGTTACCATAATAATACCATTGGCAGCACGGTTACCATAAATAGAAGTAGCAGCAGCATCTTTCAATACGTCGATAGTTTCAATATCGTCGGGAGCTACCAGCGAAATATCTGCACCGGGAATACCGTCAATTACATAGAAAGGTTCCATAGAACTGTTCAATGTTGATGTACCACGCAGGATTACACTCGATTTGCGGGTAGGGTCACCACTTACCGTTACGTTCAAACCGGCAGCTTTTCCCTGCAACAATTGACCAACATCGGTAATGGCACCTTTGTTCAGTTCGTCTGTCTTCACTGAAGTAACAGATGACACAAGACCTTTTTTGGTAGTTGTTCCATAACCAACGACTACGATTTCATTCAGCTTGGTATCCATTTCTCTCAGTGTAACATTCACCTGAGACTGACTGCCTACTTTGACGGTTTGGCTGGTCATTCCCACAAAGGTAAATTCCAGTGTAGCGCCGGCAGGCACTTTGTTCAACTCGTAATGTCCGTTCACGTCCGAAATTGTCCCCGTAGAAGTACCTTTTACCATTACCGTTACGCCCGGCAACAGATTACCTTTTTCATCGATGATTTTTCCTGATACTCTTCGGGGTTCTCCGAAAGCCTGTGATTCAGAGGCCTTTTGAGATTGTGCAGTTACTTTTGTAATGACAATGTGGTCGTTTTTCACTTCAAAACGAACATCTTGTCCCTGTAGGATCACTTTTAATGCTTCGTCAACCGATTTACCGTTTACGTTGACAGAAACTACTTTTTGCATATTGACATCGTTGGCATCAAACCAGTACGACAGTCCACTCTGTGATTTCAAAGCTTCTAAAGCCGCTTTTACCGTCACTTTTTCAAGCGAAAGCGTTACTTTTTTTTGCTGAGCAAACGCAGATGTTGCCATAACGAGCACCAGCAAAAATAAAAAATACCTGAGTTTTTTCATACGAAAATGATTTTGTGTTAATGGAAGTGTGAAATACTTATCGCTTTATCTGCATAAAAAGAAGTTGATATGATAAGAATTTCATTACCTAATCAATTAATAGACTGAAATTTAATTATTCATCCAGATACTTACCTGATCACTTTGGAATAGGCAAGGAGATACCAGCCCGATTCAGGGAGAGCCCCTGTCGGATAATCCAATAAATTGATGTTGATTGAGTTTCGGAAAGTTTTTGTAGCTTTGCGGAATCTAAAACAACAATCGTTCTCCAGAACGAGCCTGCCGGGGGATGCTGCAACATCGTCCGGCATTTTTTATATAGTGAGGGTTATGTTTTAGGCATAAATTAAGTGTTTTAGAAGGTTAGTATTCAATTATAAGGTTGGTAATAAAGCTATTTGGTAACAGTAATCACACTTTCTTTAAATTTATAATGAAACTGATTACCTGCTGTCATAATATCAAAAATTTCCTGTATTGACTGTGCCTTGCGGAAATCACCGTAAAATTTGCGATTCAGCAGATCACTGTCTTTTACATTGATGCTTACATTGTATTCTCTTTCCAGACGACGGATAATCTGACCAAAGCGTTCTGCGTCAAACACCAGCTTGCCACGTGTCCATTCGCTCCAGTCGGAAGCCTGTACTTTTTCAATCGTCATCTGCCCGTTTTGTTTGTTCAGGGTCGCCTTCTCATTCGGCTTCAGCAAACAGGGAACCGTATTTTCGTCCAAATGGTTGGTAAGACTGATTGAACCTTCGAGCAAGGTTATATCCACCGTTGGATCTTCTTTATATGAACGTACATTAAACTTTGTTCCCAGCACTTTCACTGCCATTTCTTTTCCATTCACCGTAAAAGGCATATGTGGATTTTTTGCCACTTCAAAATAAGCTTCTCCTTCGAGAGAAACCTGACGGCTGCGTTTTGCAAAATCCTGTGCGTAGCTCAATTTACTGCCGGCGTTAAGCCATACCGTTGTATGGTCGGGAAGTTCTATTTTCGATTTAGATCCTAAAGGTACGGATACAGAATAGAGATTGGTACTCTGAGCATACCTATTTAACACATAAACACTTACGCTCCCCAGCACAAACGCAATAGCTACTGCAGCAGCCCACCGTGTAAAACGGGCAAATGCAAACGATTTTTTCTTATCCGCTGACATTTCCTGTGCTGCCACCCGGGTTTTGAATCTGCGATACGCCGTGTCTTTATTGAACAATACCGTATCGGCAGCCGTACTGTCCCAAATGTCACGCATCTGCATATAATAGCTTTGGTTGGCATTACTTTGTGCCATCCATTGCCGTAAAGATTCTTCTTCGGCAGCATTTGCAATTCCACCCAATACATTAATAATGAGGGAATCAATCTGGTCTTGTGTCAATTCGGAATTATTCATGATTTGCATTCTAATAGTAAAGACAAGTGAAAAAATGGTTCGGGTAGTCCATAAATGTTAAAAAACAACGGGTATCGTTATTTTTTTCTTCAACGAAGAATCACCTCAAAAGAACAGGGTCATGTATTCCCGCAGGTTCGTGCGCAGAGTGGACAGCGCATTTTTAATATGGTAACGCACCGTGTTGGATGAAATGTCAAGACGTTCGGCTATCTCATCATAACTAAGATTTTCCAACCTACTAAGCTTAAACACATTACGACATTCAACAGGTAAATGTTCTATCGAATCGTTGATCTTCTGTTCCAATTCCTTTTCGATAATAACACCCAAAGGAGAGCTTTCGGGTTCAACAGACATATTTTCGAGCATCTCGGTTGCAGTGGATGGCAAACGTGCTTCGTGTACCACGCTCGATTGTTGCAGATAATTGAGACAACGGTTTCGGATGGAAGTAAACAGGTAAGAACTGAGAGAAGAGTGAATGGAGATATTTTCGCGGTTTTCCCAAAGATAAAAGACAAGATCCCCCACGAGGTTTTCTGATACATAATTATCACCCGTGTAGAGTTTGGCTACGCGACACAGCCTCACGTAGTATTTGTCGTAGAGATACCTGTAGGCACTCTCGTTTCCCTCTTTCAGCTGGGTTATTATGAACTCTTCGTGTTCAATCATGGGATCTTAAAAATACAAAAACACTCTTATTGGAAAGCGCACAAAGATAATCTTTATAAACTCTAAAGACAACCCCT
>JAUZOL010000050.1 GCA_030706455.1 Bacteroidota bacterium | reverse complement strand
TTTGTGTTGCGAATCAATACGTTTTTGACCACCGCCAAGACGAGCTTGTGCGCGCAAGTCAATAAGTTCTTGCACTTTAGTGAGTTGATTGCTCATAATTAATAATATTAAGATTAAAGTTCACTCTTACCCCGAAAAGGAGAAAACCAACAATTCAATCATTAAAGTCAGATTTGCTCCCTCTCCTTGGGAGAGGGCCGGGGAGAGGTCTTCTGTTTATATTTATTTATTCGGATTTTCGCAAAGTTCTGTCAATACGCCGAAAGTAGATTTCGGGTGAAGGAATGCGATATTAAGACCTTCAGCACCCTTACGTGGTTGCTTGTCGATCAGCTGGATACCGTCTTCAGCCAATGTATTGAGTTGATCCTGCAAACCTTCAACAGCAAATGCAATGTGTTGAACGCCTTCACCTCTTTTTTCGATATATTTACCGATAGGGCCTTCCGGATCTGTCGATTCGAGCAATTCGATTTTTGTTTGGCCAATTTTGAAGAAAGCAGTTCTAACTTTCTGTTCAGGAACTTCTTCGATAGAATAGCATTTGGTGCCTAACATTTTTTCGTAGTAAGGAATAACAGCATCGAGGCTCTTAACGGCAATCCCAATGTGTTCAATGTGTGAAGGTTGCATAATTGATATAGTTAAGTTTGATTTGATTTATAGAAAAATTTCTTTATTTAATTTTTCGACGTGCAAAGTTACTGGAATAATTATACACCGCCTAAAAACTCGGTCGGTTTTTTCTTGTCCGAGTGCTAAATTTTACAAAATTTCCAAACATATTTTTTCTTTGACTAACAAACTCATTTCAAAACCATTACAATTAAATGATTTACCGCACAAACTGCTAACATTAAACTTTGTATTTATTAAACTTGTAACCCCAAACGACTTTACAGCGACCACATTCACACCAAAACCCTCTATTTATTGGATGAATGAAAAGTTTGCCTAACTTTGCACACCGTCCGAATAATTTCTGCATCGTTTATCCAAAACAGACGAAGCGATTTAGAATATCACTTTAATTTAAATAATTGAGACTGAAATGAAGAAGATGACTCTACTCATGGCTCTTTGCCTCGGGTGTACTTTTGCTTTTGCCCAGGAAGCAGCCAAAGAAAAAAAAGACAGCGTTGGTTTTGTTTTTACCACTTTGAAAGCCAACAAAATTACTTCCGTAAAGAATCAGGCCAGCTCGGGTACATGCTGGAGCTTTTCCGGAATCGGGTTCCTCGAATCAGAATTGTTGCGCATGGGAAAACCAGAATATGACCTGTCGGAAATGTTCATTGTGCACCACAATTATCAGGAAAAAGCGCAAAAATATGTACGCATGCATGGTAAAATCAACTTTGCTGCCGGTGGTTCATTTGCTGATGTAATAGACGCTATAAAAGAATACGGAATTGTGCCTGACACGGTAATGCGCGGCCTTAATTACGGAGAAGAAAAACACCGTCACGGAGAACTGGATGCCGTTACCTCAGCTTATGTGGATGCAATTATCAAGAACCCCAACAAACAACATTTATCTACCGCATGGTTTGACGGCTTCAAGGGAATTCTCAATGCATATCTGGGCACAATACCCGAAGAGTTCACCTACAATGGCAAGAAATATACCCCGAAATCGTTTGCTGCATCTTTAGGCTTAAATTCAGACGATTACATTTCAATAACCTCTTTTACTCATCATCCGTTTTACACTAAATTTGCTGTAGAAATTGAAGACAACTGGCGCTGGGAAGAGTCGTACAACGTACCTATGGACGAAATGATGGCGATTATTGACAATGCCCTCAACAACGGTTACACCGTAGCTTGGGGCGCTGATGTAAGTGAAAAAGGGTTTACCCGTCAGGGAATCGGCGTTATTCCAGATGTTGATCCGAACAAAGCTCCTGCGGGAACAGACGAAGCCAAATGGATCGGGTTGAGCACGAAAGAAAAAGAAGATATGCTGTATAAAGTAACCGGACCGGTGAAGGAAAAAGAAATTACACAGGATTTACGCCAGAAAGGCTTTGACAATTACGAAACTACAGACGACCACGGAATGCAGATTTTCGGTATTGCAAAAGACCAGAAAGGCAACAAATTCTACATGATTAAAAACTCATGGGGAACCGAAAACAAATACAAAGGTATCTGGTATATTTCTGAAGCTTTTGTAAAATACAAAACAATTGACCTCGCCGTTCACAAAGATGCCATTCCAATGGGAATTCGCAAGAAAATCGGCATAAAATAAAAAAGCACAAGAAAGAAACGCCAAGATATTGATTATTAAATACCTTGGCGTTTCTTTCTTTCAAAGCGTATATTGAATAATCGGATCCTCCCTATCAATTCGCCCAAACACCTGCTCTGACGCAGCACGACATCCTCCCATACAAACACTCCAATGATGACATTCCTTGCAAAATGCAGGAACCGCAGTTATCCACGAATCGGAATATTCGGAATATAGAATCTCTTGCAATGGCTTTTCGTAGATATTACCTGCCACCACGGGAGAATGGTTACACAAACGAATATTTCCATTAATATCCAGTGTGATTGGGCGATGAAGAACATTAGCGGAACAATGACCAAACCCAATATTGGGATAATCGTCGGGATCTAGCAAACACACAGGTGAACAAACGTTGGCCGTGAGGTAAAGATCAAGCGCCTTAGCTTTTTCGTTAGCAATTGCAAAAGCCGCGCGAAGCTCTTCCGCTGTTGCCGAAACGTCCATCGGGTTAGCACACCCTTTACCTCCGATATTGTAACGATTGAGCATCACTCTCCGACAGCCCAGCGAAGTTATAAAATCAAGAGTTTCTCCCAATTGACGCACATTGTGACGCGTAATAACCACCACCGCACCGCCCAACCTTTGAATTTCGGCAATAGCTTCGGTCGATTTTGCCCAACTACCGGGCACTTTAGCCATAGCGTCGTGTATCTCAGGCTGTGCTGCATGAATCGGCAGTTCAAACAAATCCACTCCCAGCCTGATCAATTGCCGGTAATCTTTTTCCCGGCCTTGCGTACCATTGGTAATCAGGGTAACCGTTTTACCAGCCATACGGCAATGGAGAACCACTTCAGCAAACCGTTCGGAAAGAAAAGGCTCACCGCCAGTAAGTACCACAGAACGAATATCGGCCATAGCAAAAATTTTATCGAGTGTGGCAATGGCTTTTTTGTACGAATTAAAGGGAACGCGTTTGCCATCCGGCATTTTCCAGATGTTGTAGCAATAGACACAATCGAGGTTACACTGGTCAGTAATCTCAAAAGCAATATGGTGTAGATTAAGCATCATTTGATTTTCAACACGAAGAAACAGAGAATCAAAGTCTTATTGCAATTTAAAATTAACCGGCAATGTATATCGTACCCGAACTTTTTTGCCTTGACTTTCTGCAGGAATCCATTTGGGCATGGACAAAATAACCCGAACGGCCTCTTTGTCCAAAGAAGGATCAATACCCCTTACAACATGTAAATTCGTAATGCAACCATCTTTTTCTACGACAAACTGGCAAATCACCCGTCCTTGAATACCATTATAACACTGATAAACGGGATATTCACGTATATTTTTTGCTAAATAGGTAGCTAGATCTCCATCCGAAAACTGAGGCATTTTATCAGCGACAGTATAAATAGTAGTGTCTGAAACTTCAGCTTCCTTTATTTTAAAATTGACCGGCAGAGTATATTTTACCCTCGTAGTGTGATTGCGTTGTTTGCCTGGAATCCATTTGGGCATACAAGAAATAACACGTACAGCCTCCTTGTCCAAATCTGGATGAACACCACGAACCACCTGAATATTCGTAAGGCGGCCATCCTTTTCTACAACAAACTGACAAATCACCCTTCCCTGAATTCCTTGCTGATAACATGACTCGGGATAATGAAGACTCTTTGCGATGTATGCAGCTACATTGCCATCAGGAAACAAAGGTTCTTCTTCAACGATAACATAGCAAAGCTCATTCGGATCTGATGGAGAATTCTGTTCAATAGACAACTTCGTGGAATCAGATTTTTTCGTGGAAATTGTTTTTTTATTGATTCTTGGTTGATTTTGAGCCACAACCCCCAAGCTCACGATCAACATTCCCAGAATCAGTTTGGGCTTTACAAACATCTTCCATCCTCCGCTTTTATCCGCCAAATAAGAAAAAAACAGGAAAAGAGAGTAAAAAAATCGGAATTTAATTCGTTTTGCCATAACTAAAAGTTAAACAATTCACAAGCAAACGTACGGAGAATTCCTTAAATATCCAACAAAGAGAAACTATTCACTATCTCATAGATTTTGTATCTTTGCAGTCCGAAATTCAGTAGCCGGCAGACTTTCTGCGGTTACACTATGTAACGATTACACGATTAAACAAAGAGATATGTCTAAGAACTTCAAAAGAACATTGATTACCACCGCGTTGCCCTATGCAAACGGGCCCGTCCACATCGGCCATTTAGCCGGAGTTTATGTACCAGCTGACATTTACGCACGTTATATGCGGCTCAAGGGCGAAGAGGTAGTCATGATCGGCGGTTCGGACGAACACGGGGTACCCATCACCATCAAGGCACGCAACGAGGGTATCACTCCACAACAGGTGGTGGATCGTTACCACACCATTATTAAAGATTCGTTCAGAGAGTTCGGCATCACCTTCGATGTCTATTCACGTACCTCCTCGAAAATTCACCATAAAACGGCTTCCGACTTTTTCAGAATTCTGTACGACAAGGGAGAATTTATTGAAAAAACATCGGAGCAATACTACGACGAGGAAGCCAAACAGTTTTTGGCCGACCGTTACATCACCGGTAAATGTCCGCATTGCGGCAACGAACGTGCCTATGGCGACCAGTGCGAAGCGTGCGGCACCTCGCTCAGCCCGCTCGACCTGATTGAGCCCAAATCGGCCATTAGTGGAAGCGCTCCGGTATTGAAAGAAACCAAGCACTGGTACCTGCCGCTCGACAAACACGAACCATGGTTGCGCGAGTGGATTCTCGAAAACCACAAGGAGTGGAAAACCAATGTCTACGGACAGTGCAAATCGTGGCTGGACATGGGCTTACAACCCCGCGCCGTGAGCCGCGACCTCGACTGGGGCGTACCTGTACCGGTGGAAGGCGCTGAAGGAAAAGTACTCTACGTGTGGTTCGATGCTCCCATCGGCTACATTTCCAACACCATCGAGATGTGCGAAAAAGAGCCGGAAAAATACGGCAACTGGAAAAAATGGTGGAAAGACCCCGAAACCAAGCTGGTTCACTTTATCGGCAAAGACAATATCGTATTCCACTGCATCGTTTTCCCGTCAATGCTGAAAGCCGACGGCAGCTATATTTTGCCCGAAAACGTTCCTTCCAATGAGTTTTTGAATCTCGAAGGCGACAAAATATCGACCTCACGTAACTGGGCTGTTTGGTTACACGAATACCTGCAGGATTTCCCCGGCAAACAGGATGTGTTGCGCTACGTGCTCACTGCCAATGCCCCAGAAACCAAGGACAACGACTTTACCTGGAAAGATTTTCAGGCGCGCAACAACAACGAACTGGTGGCCATCTTCGGCAACTTCGTAAACCGCGCGCTGGTATTGACCCACAAATATTTTGACGGCAAAGTGCCTGCTGCCGGAGAACCGACCGATTACGACCGTCAGACACTCGAAGAGCTCAAATCGGTACAGGCAGAGATGGAGAAACTACTCGCAATGTACCGTTTCCGCGATGCACAGAAAGAGGCGATGAACTTGGCTCGAATCGGCAACAAATACCTTGCTGATATGGAACCCTGGAAATTAGCTAAAACAGACATGACCCGCGTGGCTGCCATTATGAATCTCAGCCTGCAGATCACAGCCAACTTAGCCATCGCTTTCGAACCATTCCTGCCCTTCTCGGCTCAAAAACTGCGCGAGATGATCGGAATGCCGGAATGCAACTGGGCGCATCTCGGTCATTTTAACCTATTGGAAGAGGGTCATCAACTGAACGAACCGACTCTGTTGTTCGAGAAAATAGAAGACAGCGTCATAGAGGCTCAGGTGCAAAAATTGCTCGACACGAAAAAAGCTAACGAAGCGGCGGCATACAAAGCCAACCCGGTGAAAGAGAATGTGGCTTTCGAAGATTTTATGAAGATGGATATCCGCGTGGGTACCGTGCTCGATTGCCAGAAAGTGCCCAAGGCCGACAAACTTTTGCAGTTCCGTATTGCCGACGGCTTGGAAGAACGCACCATTCTATCGGGCATTGCCAAATATTATCCTAACCCCGAAGAACTTATCGGCACTCAGGTTTGCTTTATTGCCAACTTCGAGCCCCGCAAGTTGCGCGGCATCATGAGCGAAGGAATGATTCTTTCTGCCGAAGATGCTGACGGCAAACTGGTGTTGATCCAACCGAGAATGACTGTAACCAACGGTGTTGAAGTAAAATAAAATTACAGAACGCAAATCACGCAAATTATCGCAAATATCGCCTATCTATTTGTGGTAATTTGCGTTCCCGTTTTTTCGGGATTGCGTCATTTGTGTTCACCCAAATTGTATGCGTAAACTCAAAATAGACGAACTGAACCGCCTCTCGACCGATGAATTCAAGCAGGCCGACAAACTGCCGCTGGTAGTGGTGCTCGATAATGTACGCAGTCTGCACAACGTCGGGTCGGTATTCCGTACCTCGGATGCTTATCTGGTGGAAACCGTTTACCTTTGCGGCATCACCTCCACCCCACCCCATGCCGAAATACACAAGTCGGCACTCGGAGCCGAGTTTTCTGTCGACTGGAAATACTTCGAGCAAACACTCGATGCCGTAGCGCAACTGAAAGCCGAAGGTTACACCGTTTTCTCCATCGAACAAGCTCAGGGGAGCACCATGCTCACCGATCTGCAATTGGATCCGCACGGTAAATACGCCGTAATTCTCGGCCACGAGGTGAAAGGCGTACAACAGGAGGTAGTCAATGCCAGCGACGGCTGCATCGAACTGCCACAATACGGCACCAAACACTCGCTCAACGTGTCAGTTACCGCAGGCATCGTGATTTGGGAGTTTTTCAGAGGAATACGGGAAGTATAACGGTCATCACAAATAGCATTGATTTTCTTATGTAATTAACATGTACATTGAAAATTTCATACAGCAACTAGACAAACTAGAACAAACCAGGAAAGGGTTTAGATATACATTGGGAAAAGCCTTACAGGTTGATGACTTTAAATCCATTGAGGAAAAACTAGAAATTTCCATTCCTAATAAAATAAAAGATTTTTATCTTGTTGCAAATGGATTAATAACAAATAATCCCGAATTTGAAATTATTGCAATAGATAGCTGGGTAGTAAAATCCGATTCTATTCATTTTGCCACATTTGACCAGATTAATAAAATATATTTCAACATCTCTGAAATCAACCAAGCAGGAGAATGGACTATTTATAATTTACAAGACAACTATGAAATCACATTGACTATTAGTAGTTTTTGGTCAAATAAAATTTGGCAATGGATTATAAAAAACAAGAAGATATGGGCAAACAATTGGTGGTTGACTCAGACTATATAACATTAATCACCTCAATTCAAATAATATATAGTTTACCTCAATTTTGCCTTTAAACACAAAAACGGAGTTATATGGATCAAACCTTACAACTCCGTTTTCTGTTTACAACCAATCTTATTCCTCAGTGCTTTTGTTGTTCTGTCTTGCAAATGGTGTGTAATAATCCATCCACCAGTCCGAAAGTCGGCACGTAGATTTGCTGAATGCCGGTAAGGTTGGCGATGTGCAGAAAGATCTCCGATGCCGGAATGATAACATCCGCCCGGTCGGGGTTTAATTCAAAGCGCGTCATGCGTTCTTCCACCGTCAGCTGCTTCATATCGCTATACATTTCCTGCAGACGGTCAATATCCAACACATCTCCTTTTTTGAGGTTGGCAAGTTTGTGTAGTTTATTGATATTGCCGCCCGACCCTATAATTTCGGTTAATATATATTGACTCTTGACCAATTGCAGAAATTCATTCATCCGCTCCAGCTCACCGCTAACAACTTTGTTGCGCAACATACGAATCGTTCCGATATTGAACGATGCCGACTCGACTAATTTACCTCTGGAAATAACCGAAAGTTCGGTGCTACCGCCACCCACATCAACATAGAGGTAGTTTCCGTTACGATCGAGACGATCCTCCACATGGCTTTCGTAAATAGTGCGCGCCTCTTCCGTGCCGTCAATAATTTCGATATCGAGTACCGCTTTTTCCTTCACAACAGCTACCACTTTGGCGGCATTGCGGGCTTCACGCATAGCAGCCGTTGCACAAGCCCGATACGATTCCACCTCGTAGACCATCATCAAATGTTTGAAAGCTTTCATCAACTTGATCAGTTTACGGATCTTTTTGTCCGTAATTTTCCCAACCGAAAAAGTATCCTCGCCGAGACGCAACGGTACCCGAAGCAACATCAGCTTTTTAAAAGAGATACCGCCATCATCCTCATTCACCACAGAAATGAGCAAGCGCACAGCATTTGACCCTATATCTATTGCCGCAATCTTTTGTTCTTCCATTTGATATTTATTTACCACAAAGAGAATAAAATTTTGTTCCAAAATAGTTACATTCTTATTGAGATTCAGAGAAGCAGCCGCCCAATGCCGACAATAAAACATTTACAGATTTTATTAAAACTTTATCCCATCAAAACATCTCATTCCAAATGTTTTAGCGTAAATTTGCAACCAGAAAACAAACCTATTACATTATGATCTATCTAGCTGATACAGCGAACATTGAAGAAATAAAAAGTTTGCTCCATTATTTCCCGCTGGCCGGTGTCACCACCAATCCTACAATTATTGGTGCCGAGAACAAACCTCTTTCCATTATTCTTCCGGAAATCATTGAACTCATTGGTGACAAAAGAATGTTGCATGTGCAAATGATCAGTCGCAAGGCTGAAGACATGGTACGCGAAGCCAAAACATACAAAGCCAAATTCGGTCTTGGTGACAATTATTATGCGAAGATTCCGGTATCGGCCGAAGGCTACCGCGCCATGCCCATGCTGAAAGATGCCGGTATCAACGTTACAGCTACAGCCATTTTCACTCAACAACAGGCCGTGGTTGCCGCAAGAGCCGGAGCTGACTGGGTTGCGCCTTACGTAAACCGTCTTGACAATATCTCGTCGCACGGTATCGAAGTGGTGAAACACATTGTTGAAAATATCGAGAAATTCAAACTGGACACAAAAGTGCTTGCCGCCAGCTTCAAAACCGTCGACCAGGTACACCGTGTAAGCATGGTTGGGAGCCATGCAGCTACTGTCGGACATGAAATTCTGGAACGGCTTCGCAGCCATCCAATGACAGACATGAGTCTCGATTGGTTCGAAAAAGACGGTGCTCACCTCTACGATATAGAATTCTGAAAACAAAACGGGAATGCAACATGAGTTACATTCCCGTTTTTATTATTGAGCAGCCGGTGGAGCGTTAGGTCGTTTCTTTTTATGGAAAGGTCGTTTGTTTTTGCTTTTCGCCTCACCACCTTTCTCTCCCTCTTTTTTAGAACGATTGCTGAAAGGGCGCCTCTTTCTGTTCGGATCGCCCGTTCTCCATTCGGGAGTAGGTCCGAACTCTTCAGGCAACTGCAAGCGGGGCAATTCCATCTCTATCAGTTGTTCGATCCGGTGCATCTTCTGCATATCCTTTTCGTTAACCAAAGTATAGGCTTCTCCTTCGGTATTGGCCCGGGCAGTACGCCCGATTCGGTGAACATAATCTTCTGCATCATGCGGAACGTCGAAATTGATCACCATATTGATCTCCTTGATGTCGATTCCGCGGCTAATCACGTCGGTTGCCACCAGAATACGGGTACGTTTGGAACGGAATCCCATCAGCACATCTTCACGCTGTTCCTGATCCAGATCGGACGAAATACCGCGGGAAGCATATCCGTTTTTTCGTAAATCGCGTACAATTTCGTGCACTTTGCTTTTTGCAGAGGTGAAAATCAGAATGCTGGAATAATCGGGATGCCGGTCAATAATCAGTTTCAGCGCTGCATTTTTCTGGGCATCGTGCGCCAGACAAACATGCTGTACCACTTTTTCGGCCGGTTTTGAAATAGCCAACGAAATTTCGGCCGGATCTACCAGAATTTTCTTTGCCAGCGACCGAATCTTCGGAGGCATGGTAGCGCTGAACATCAACGTCTCGCGTTGTTTAGGCAGGTGAGTTATAATACGCTCGATATCGTCCAAAAAACCCATATCGAGCATTTTGTCTGCTTCGTCGAGCACCAGATGCTCCAGATGTTTGAAATTACCGTTACCCATGGCAAGGTGAGAAATCAAACGCCCGGGTGTTGCCACTATAATATCGGCACCGCTTTTTAAAGCATTTTCCTGTTGTGCATAATCGCCACCATCGCCGCCACCATACACGGCAGCCGAACCAATGGAAGCAAAGTAGGAAAAGCCCTGTATCTCCTGATTGATCTGGATGGCCAGTTCGCGTGTGGGAACAATAATCAGTGTATTGGTCCCATGAGACGGCTTCTCAATCAGCTTGTGTAAAATTGGAAGGACAAAGGCTGCGGTCTTACCGGTACCCGTTTGGGCACAGGCAATAATATCCTTGTTGTCCAATATCTTAGGAATAGCAAATTCTTGAATCGGGGTAGCCTCTTCGAATCCCATATACGAGATGGCATCGAGCAGGCTTTCATTTAAATTGAGTTCTGTAAACTTCATTAAGTCTTTAATTTTCTAATAACTTTCAAAGGTACGCAAAAAGAACCGAACAGGAAAACACGCCCATCTCCCCACCTGTCAGCGATACTGTAGAAGCTCCTATTAAAAGAGCAGTAACATATCCTATTATTTATCTTCGCGGAGCTGTTTCCCTCTGTTTTTCGCCAAACTTTCCGTAAATTTGCACTCCGAAAGAATAAACCACAAAAAGAGTTGGATGTAAAGATATTACCTATTCCTCTCTTAACTTTTTAACGTCGATATGGAATACAATTTCAGGGAAATAGAGAAAAAGTGGCAAGCCGCTTGGAAAAAAGACCAAACCTACAAGGTAGATATTAATGACAAGCCGAAGTTTTATGTGCTCGACATGTTCCCCTATCCGTCAGGAGCCGGACTGCATGTAGGCCACCCGCTGGGATATATTGCTTCTGATATTTACAGTCGTTTCAAACGCTTGCAGGGCTTCAACGTGCTGCACCCCATGGGCTACGATGCCTACGGACTTCCTGCCGAACAGTATGCCATACAAACCGGTCAGCATCCGGCCGTTACTACCGAAAAAAATATTGCCCGATATCGCGAACAGCTCGACAAAATCGGCTTTTGCTACGACTGGAGCCGTGAGGTACGCACCTGCAACCCCGACTTCTACAAATGGACACAGTGGGCATTTATCCAGATGTTCAACAGCTACTATTGTTATGACGAACAACAAGCCCGTCCAATTAGCGAATTGATAGACGCATTCAGCCAGATCGGTACCGAAGGCATGAACATTGCCTGCACAAACGAAATGTCGTTTACTGCTGCCGAATGGAATGCCAAAAGCGAAAAAGAACAACGCGAAATCCTGATGAACTACCGCATCGCCTACAAAGCCGATACGATGGTAAACTGGTGTCCTGCGCTTGGAACAGTACTTGCCAACGACGAGGTAAGTGAAGGTGTTTCCGTACGTGGTGGCCATCCGGTAGAACAAAAGGTAATGAGCCAGTGGAGCCTGCGCGTTTCGGCCTACGCACAACGCCTGCTCGACGGCCTCGACACCATCGACTGGACCGACTCGCTGAAAGAGACTCAAAAGAACTGGATCGGTCGTTCCGAAGGTGCCGAAATGAACTTCAAGGTAAAGGATTCCGACATCGAATTCACCATCTTTACAACAAGAGCCGATACAGTTTTTGGGGTAACATTCATGGTACTTGCTCCCGAGAGCTCGCTGGTGGCTCAACTGACCACCGCCGACCAGAAAGAAGCTGTAGCTGATTATTTGGTTGCCACTAAAAAACGTACTGAACGCGAACGTATCGCCGACAAACGTGTCAGCGGGGTATTTTCAGGTTCGTATGCCATCAACCCGCTCACCGGCGATGCCATCCCGGTTTGGATCAGCGACTACGTGCTGGCTGGTTACGGAACGGGAGCCATCATGGCGGTTCCGGCGCACGATTCGCGCGACTACGCTTTTGCCAAACACTTCAACCTGCCCATAGTTCCCCTGATTGAAGGATGCGACGTGAGCGAAGAAAGTTTCGATGCAAAAGAAGGTATCGTTACCAACTCGCCTGCTCCCGGCAAAGAAATGGAAGGTGGCCTTGTGTTGAACGGCCTGACCGTAAAAGAAGCCATTGACAAAACAAAACAATATATTGCCGAAAAAGGTCTGGGCCGCGTGAAGGTGAACTTCCGTCTGCGCGACGCTATTTTCAGCCGTCAGCGCTACTGGGGCGAACCCTTCCCTGTTTACTACAAAGAAGGTCAACCCTACATGCTCGACGAAAGCAAGCTGCCGCTCGAATTGCCCGAAGTGGATAAATACCTGCCGACCGAAAAAGGAGAACCACCTCTCGGACGCGCTAAAAACTGGCAAACAGAAGAGGGCCACCCGCTCGAACTGAATACCATGCCGGGTTTTGCAGGCTCTTCGGCCTACTACCTGCGTTACATGGATCCGCACAACGAAAATGCTTTGATTTCGCAGGATGTCAATCAGTATTGGCGCAATGTTGACCTCTATATCGGAGGAACGGAACATGCCACCGGCCACTTGATTTATAGCCGTTTTTGGAACAAATTTCTATTCGACCTCGGCGTCGTTTGCGAAGAAGAACCGTTCAAAAAACTGATCAACCAGGGAATGATTCAGGGTCGAAGCAATTTTGTGTATCGCATCAAAGACACCAATACATTTGTTTCGCTGAACCTGAAAAGCCAATACGATGTCACTCCAATCCACGTCGATGTGAACATTGTTTCCAACGACATTCTCGACACGGAAGCATTCAAAAACTGGAATCCGGAATACAAAACAGCCGAGTTTATTCTCGAAGACGGGAAATACGTTTGCGGTTGGGCTGTAGAAAAAATGTCGAAATCGATGTTCAACGTGGTGAATCCGGACGACATTGTGGAACGCTACGGTGCTGACACCCTGCGTCTCTACGAAATGTTCCTCGGACCGCTCGAACAGTCGAAACCATGGGACACCAACGGCATCGACGGCGTTCACCGCTTCCTGAAAAAGCTTTGGAGTCTCTTCTGGAAAGAAGAATCGTTGCTGGTCACTGACGCGGAACCGACAGCCGACGAACTGAAGGCACTCCACAAACTGTTGAAGAAAGTCAAAGCCGATATCGAGAACTTCTCTTACAATACATCGATCAGTGCATTTATGATCTGCATCAACGAGCTTACGTCGCTCAAGTGCAACAAAAAAGCCATTCTGGAACCGCTGGTTATCACATTAGCTCCGTTTGCACCTCACGTTACCGAAGAGCTGTGGCACACGCTGGGACACACCACTACCGTTTGTGATGCACAATGGGTAGAAGCCAACGAGAAATATCTGGTGGAAAATACAGCCACCTATGCCATCTCTTTCAACGGGAAAGTGCGCTATCAGCTACAGCTGCCTGCCGACATGCCGGCAGCCGAAGTAGAAGCCATTGTAATGAAAGAAGAACAGTCGCAAAAATGGCTGGAAGGCAAGACCCCGAAAAAGGTGATCGTGGTGCCGAAAAAGATTGTAAACATCGTGCTCTAATCGATACTTAAGCAAAAAAAAGCCGTTTCGGAATCCGAAACGGCTTTTTTATTAACATGATGTTATAGACGAGTTTCTATTTCTTCTTTCAGGTCTAGTTCATTTCCCGCTGCATCAATAAACGCGTATTGCAGCAGACCGAATTCTTGAGATGGTACTATTTTATGGCCGAAGCCAAACCGGAATTTCCATTTCCATTTCAATGAATAGAATCCGGAATTAATGTAGGCAGCCACATAGGGATGCACTTTTAATACAAACTGTTTGGTATTAAGCGTATTTACCAGATAATCCAGCTTCCCTTCAAGTGTATCTGTAAATAAAATGGAAGCTTTGATCTTGCCGGTTCCGAAACAGGTCGGACAGCTCTCTTCAGTATCGACAAACATTGCCGGACGAACCCTTTGACGGGTAATCTGCATAACGCCAAATTTGCTCAAAGGCAACACGTGGTGTTTTGCCCGGTCGTTTTCCATCAGTTTTTCCACATGATCGAACAACTGTTGACGATGTTCGCTCTTTATCATGTCTATGAAATCGATGGCAATGATTCCGCCGAGGTCGCGAAGACGCATTTGACGGACAATCTCGTTCGCAGCGGCCATATTCACTTCCAGAGCATTATCTTCCTGGTTGTTGTTGGCTTTCGAACGATTCCCACTATTCACGTCGATAACGTGCATAGCTTCGGTTTGTTCTATAATGAGATAAGCTCCGCGTTTAAATGTTACGGTCTTACCGAAAAGGGACTTAACTTGTTTGGTAATTCCGAAATTATCGAAAATCGGCAATTTACCATCATACAGTTTGATAATATTTTTCTTGTCTGGCGCTATCAGCTCCACATAATCGCGAACTTCAGCGCACACCGCCTCGTCATTAATATGAATACTTTCGAAATCGGGATTAAAAATATCTCGTATTATTCCGATTGTTCGTCCGATTTCTTCAAGGACAGGCGCTATACCTTTTGCTTTTTGAGTCTTGGCAACCGATTCTTCCCATCGTTTTACCAAAATTCGTAACTCATTATCGAGTTCTGCTACCCGTTTGTCTTCGGCTACAGTTCGAACAATAACACCAAACCTGCGTGGTTTAATACTTTGTATCAACTGCTTGAGCCTCATTCGTTCTTCCGCCGACTTAATTTTCTGCGATACGGAAACTTTGTCGGAAAACGGGATAAGCACCAAATACCTGCCTGCAATCGACAATTCGGCCGACAGTCGCGGTCCTTTTGTCGAAATAGGTTCTTTGGCAATTTGTACCCATAACTCTTGACCCACCTTCAAAACATCCGAAATAGTGCCGTCCTTGGGAATATCGGCAAATGTTTTGGTTTTAATAATGGAAGGTGTGCGTTTACGGTCAGCCTGGGTTTGTTTAAAAAATTCGGTTTGTGAAAGAAATTGTGGACCTAAATCCTGATAGTGAAGAAAAGCCTCTTTGCCATAACCAACATCCACGAAGGCGGCATTCAGTCCGGGCATCAGTTTTTTAACCCTGCCCACATAAATATCGCCAACCATAAATGATAACGAACGCCCCTCTTTATTGAGTTCCACCAGATTTTTATCCTCCAGCAGCGCGATCGTAATCTCTTGTTGTTGTACGTCAACGACTAATTCACTATTCACACTTTGTTGGTTTTAGTATACTTATAATAAACAAAGAACAAACCTACTGCCAGTCTCAGGCCGCCGGTTTGCTCTTGTATGTTCTTAATAAAGACCGCTTACTTTATTTCTTCTTATGGCGATTCTTTCTGAGTCTTTTTTTACGCTTATGCGTAGACATCTTATGTCTTTTTCTTTTTTTTCCGCTTGGCATGGTTGTATTATTTTACTGATTCAAAAAATGTCTTAGCTGGTTTGAAAGCCGGGATTTTGTGAGCAGGAATCACAATAGTTGTGTTCTTGGAAATATTACGAGCAGTTTTTTGTGCTCTTTGTTTTACGATGAAGCTACCGAAACCTCTCAGGTAAACGTTATCACCTTTTTCTAAAGACGATTTTACGTTTTCCATGAAAGACTCAACAGTCTTCAAGATAGAAACCTTATCAAGGCCGGTTTCTTTCGCAATTTCATTAACAATTTCTGCTTTTGTCATTGTTGAAAAAATTAAAAGGGTTATACATTAAATGTGTAAAAATATTGTTGGCTTATGGACTTGCAAAGATATTGCATTAATTTTCAACGACAAAATCTTTTTTCTTTTTTTTTCCTGACCCTATATTTTTTTTCTAAACTTCCGCTTTACCTTTGCAAACCCATTTTTCGGATGTGGATATAACTACTCTCAAAAATGTTTATGATGATTGAAAACGACGATTTACAGCATATATCTTCCGTTTTGACCGATTGGTACAAAAAAAACAAACGGGACTTGCCGTGGAGGGATATCCATGACCCTTACAGGATATGGATTTCGGAGATCATCCTGCAACAAACAAGAGTAGCTCAGGGATACGACTACTACCTGAAATTCACGCAACAATTTCCTGATGTCCAATCGCTTGCCAACGCTCCGGAAGATGAGGTATTAAAATGCTGGCAAGGCTTGGGTTATTATAGTCGTGCGCGCAATCTGCAGGCCGCGGCCAAACAGATAATGACGCAACACAACGGTAAATTTCCGTCCGCTTACGATGATATTTTAGCATTAAAAGGCATTGGCGAGTACACTGCCGCCGCCATTTCTTCGTTTGCATTCCAACAGCCTTACGCCGTTGTCGACGGCAATGTTTTTCGTTTTTTATCCCGTTATTTCGGCATAGACTCCCCTATTGACTCGGGAGCAGGCAAAAAACAGTTTGCCAAACTGGCTGGTTTATTGCTCGACAAACAACAGCCCGACCTGCATAATCAGGCAATTATGGAATTCGGAGCTCTGCAATGCACTCCAACTAATCCTGACTGCATGCTCTGCCCGCTTGAAACCAGTTGCTTTGCAAAAGAACAAGACAAAATATCAGATCTACCTGTCAAAGCAAAGAAAATACGGGTAACACACCGTTATTTTCACCATCTGGTTTTCATTTACGGTGAAGAAACGCTTTTGAGCAAGAGATCTGACAAAGATATCTGGCAAAATTTGTATGAATTTCCTCTCTACGAAAGCACAAAATTGTGCAGCTTTGAAGAGATTCTAATGGAGAAAAACTGGATCAGTGAAATAGCGGGATTGCATCCTATACATATAATTTATCAGTCGAAAGAGATTAAACATGTATTGAGCCATCAAATAATTCATGCCGTTTTTTACGTTGTAAATACAGAAAGCGCAGCTTTACAATTGCCACACTTTACACCCGTAAAGGTCCAACACCTAAATAAATACCCGGTTTCGAGGCTAACTGAAAAATTCCTCAAAAAGTTTAGCGAAAATTTGTCTTATTCAAAAAACAAATATATCTTTACAGCAAATTAACATTTAAAACAGATTAATATGTCGGTTAACAAAGTAATTTTAGTAGGCAATGTAGGAAAAGATCCCGAGGTAAAATATCTTGACAGAAATGTCGCAGTTGCTAATTTCCCTTTGGCTACCACAGAAAGAGGGTACAAGACAGCCAACGGTACCGAAGTACCTGACAGAACTGAATGGCATAATATTGTACTATGGCGCGGGCTGGCAGAAACGGCTGAGAAATATGTAAAAAAAGGCAGTCAGCTCTACATTGAAGGAAAAATCAGAACTCGCCAGTGGGAAGACCAAAACGGAAATAAACGTTACACTACTGAAATCTACGCCGATGTTATGCAAATGCTCGGAAAACGTGCTGAAACAGGACAAGACAACGGAACGGTTTCGAACAGTCAGGCAACTCCTGCTGCTGCTCAAAATTCATTTGAAGCTCCTGCATCAGATGATTCGGCAGACGATCTTCCTTTCTAACACGCAAAAAGCACTATAGCTCTGCAATAAACAGTGTCACAGTGGACATTTTTTATTAATTTTGCAAGGACAGGCCAACGCCTGTCCTTTATTTGTTTTTATCTAATTATCAACTAATTGAATATAGCTACTATTTTTTCAGAGATAATAGTTCATCCGTTTACCATCGAAACGGCCGGGATAATACTCCTGATGCTTTTATTATTAATCATCACGGGATTTATTTCTGCTTCTGAAGTTGCTTTTTTTGCCCTCAATCCTCACGACATCAACGAGCTTAACAAAAAAACATTCACTTCGGATGGCATTCTATTGTCCCTCAAAGAACAACCGGAACGTCTATTGGCGACGGTTCTGATAGCCAACAACACCATCAATGTCGCTGTTGTTATCCTTTCTACGCTATTAGTGAATCATCTGTTCGATTTTTCGTCTGCGCCATGGGTAGGATTTCTGGTACAAACGGTTGTAATCACCTTTTTGCTTCTGTTAATCGGAGAGATTGGACCTAAAATTTATGCCCGCCAAAACGCCTTACGTTTCTCCCGATCTTCGGCATCTATGCTACGATTTTTAGCAAAAGCGCTGAAGCCATTTGCTTTGCTGCTGGTTAAATCGTCCGGCCTTGTAGATAAACGATTGGCTCGCCACAATACTCAGAACCTTTCTATTGACGAATTATCGCAGGCATTAGAACTGACTACTAAAAATGACGATGACGACAAGCACATACTCGAAGGCATCATCAAATTTGGCAGCAAAAGTGTAGAAGAAATCATGACTGCCCGCCTTGACATTGCCGCCATCGACATAAAGTCTGCTTTTTCTGAAGTAAAGCAACATGTCATCGAATCGGGGTATTCACGCATTCCTGTTTTCGAGGGCAACATTGACACTATAAAAGGAATACTTTACAGTAAAGATTTACTGCCCCATCTCGACAAAAGCGACTCATTCAAATGGCAGGTGTTGTTGCGTCAACCCTATTTTGTTCCGGAACAGAAGAAAATTGACGATTTACTCAGAGAATTTCAGGCAAATAAAAATCACTTAGCCGTTGTGGTTGATGAATATGGCGGAACATCGGGCATAGTAACGCTTGAAGATATCCTGGAAGAAGTTGTCGGTGAAATTGACGATGAATATGATGACACTGAACTTCCTTACACCATAATAAATGATCACATAATAGACTTTGATGCAAAGATTTCGCTAACCGACTTTTTCAAGGTCGTCAAAGTGGAAGAAACCGACTTTGACAACATAATCGGGGAAGTAGATAGCCTTGCCGGCCTGATACTCGAATTAACAGGAGAATTGCCCCATAAAAATGATCACATTGTGTTCGGAAGATACACCTTCGACATTCTTGAAGTAGACGAGCGTCGCATTATAAAAGTACGACTGACTCTTTCGGATGAACCGGCATCAGAATAATTAAAACAGCATGAAATTCAAATATTTAGTATCATTACTCTTTTTAGTCCTGATAACGGTTTCGTGTTCACACCCGACACCCAAGCCTTATGGATATTTTCGGATAGCACTACCGGCAAACGACTACCGTGTCTTCGACAAAAACTATCCTTATTCATTTGATATTTCAACATTTGCCGTCGATTCTGCTGTAAAACATGAACAGGGTGAATATTGGCTTAACATTGAATATCCGGCACTTAAAGGGTGTATCTATTGCAGTTACATGCCCGTCAGAAACAACTTCAGAACCATTGCCGAAGATTGCCGGAAATTTGTTTATAAACACACTGTAAAAGCGGAGGCAATTACTGAGCAACCGTATGAAAATCCGGATCGTAAAGTTTACGGAATTCTTTATGAGATCAAAGGCGATGCCGCTTCGCCAATTCAGTTTATGTTAACAGACAGCACGCATCATGTATTACGGGGTGCGCTCTATTTCGATGCTGTCCCAAACAAAGACTCCATTG